>CALXYE010000177.1 GCA_944392845.1 uncultured Alphaproteobacteria bacterium | reverse complement strand
TGTACTTAATCCGCTATGTGGACGATATTCCCGCCAATGTGGACAACATCGTGATTTTGATGGCGGATGATATTCGCACAGACAAGATAGTCCTGCGTGAAAAAGTGGGCGAATCTCTGGGACGCCTGATGAGCCAAAACTACATTGGACGCTCTGGCGAGACCTACAACTTTCTCACCGACGAGGAGCAGGATATTCAGCGAGACATTAACAATACGGTCGTGGATACTGCCTCCATTGTGGAGCGCATTGCCCAGATGATCTACGCCGACATCTATCAGACCAAGAAGTTCCGTCGGGATAAATACGATTTCGATTTCGACAAGATGGTGGACGGTGTCACCACCGGTGCTTTGACCGGCGGGATGAAGCTGCGCTTTTTGACCGTTGCCACCGATGCGGTAGATAAATCCGAACTGCGCCTTATGACGGAGTCTCACGGACATGCTATTGTGGTGCTGCCCGGTTCTTCCTACTATGAATCACTGGAAAACGCCATGAAAATCCGCAAGTTCGTGAAGCAGCGGAATGTGGCCCAGCTGCCCAAGTCCGTGCAGAGCATTATCAGTGACCAGCAGGATGAGGCTACCCGCTATGAGCAGTCTGCCATGGAGGAGCTGAAGCGGGCCATTGTCAATGCGGCGTACTATGTGGACGGCGAGCACATTGAGATTCGCGGCGGCGATGCCAAATCCCGTATCGACCAGGCGCTGGACTATTTGGTCACCCATGTTTACAGCGAGCTGGACCTGATTACAAAAAATATGGACACCGATGAGGATGTTGTGGAAATCTTGACCGGGAATTTCCTGTCCGGCGCGGAGCCGAACCGCGATGCCGCTGCCAAGGTCGAGGAATTTTTGCTGGTGCAGGATCGCACCAAACTGCCCACCTCCATGTACGATGTGCAGAGTCGGTATCAGGGGATTCCCTACGGCTGGCGGGAAATTGATATCGCCGCCGTGGTGGCGCTGCTCATCAACCAGCAGAAGGTAACCATCAAATATGGCGGTGCGACCATCCAGCCTGACGATCCCAAGCTGCCGGATATGCTGCGGAAGAAGAATGAGATCGGCAAAACCAGCATTTCCATCCGACAGGCAGTGACTGCCGTCAAGATGAAAGCGGTGAAGGAGCTGCTGCGGGAATTCTTTGATGTAATGGATGTTCCCGACGACGAGGATGGCCTGGTTGCTTACATCGTCAAGAAATTTGAGGAGCTGAAGACCCACTACGAGACCCTGAACCAGCGGTATACCTCTGGGCGCAGATATCCGGACCAGGGCAAGGTACAGCAAGCAATACAGTTGGTAGCCGATGTCCTGTCCCAGAAAAAGGACAATATTGCGCTCATTGACCGGATGCTGAAGCTGGAGGACAAGCTCTTTGATACCAAGGAGGACCTCCAGGCTGTGGAGGGCTTCTTCAAAAACCAGGTGCAGGTGTTTGACGCCGCCGCCCAGATGGAAGAGGATCTGCGAAACGAGCTGGACTACCTCTCACACGAACCGGCTGCCAACGACGCGCTGAACAAGATCCGGCTGATCGTTGCTGTGCAGGGCGGATTCAGTTATCAGAAGATTCCTGAACTGAACGGTTTGATGGCTACGGTCCGGGAGGGCCATGGTCGCTTGCTCGAGGCCAAGCGAGCGGAAGTAGGAGACATGATCACCCAGTGCATGGGTGCGGTGCATCAGGCCGCAAATGGTGATTTCAAGGCCAACGATCTAATTGCACGGGCGGATGAATTCTACACCCAGCAAAAACAGAAGGTTCGGGATTATCAGAGCCTGGCTTTACTGGACGGTCTGATCCCGCCCATGCTCCAGTACAAGGACAATACGATGGAGCGGTTGGAGACGCTGTTGGCTCCTCCTGCACAACCTACCCCCCCGGCTCCGACGGTGGACGGTGGTGCTACGCCGCCTGTTAAAAAGGTGATCCGGCCATACAATCGCTCCATCATCTTCCCGGCAAAGAAGCTGGAGACGATGGAGGATGTGGACGACTATGTGGAGAAGATCCGGGAGCAGCTCAAGCAGCTTTTGAAAAACTGCGACGGCATCCAGCTGAAATAAGAGTTTTTCGTAGGTCCCCAGATATGGAGAGGTATAATGTCTGAATTGCTGCAAGTTGCAATGAGCGTGGGCTGTGTCATCATTGGTTGGATGCTGAATGAAGCCAGTGCAAAACTTCGGGAGAAGCCAAAACTCTGCTTTCGCTTGACTGGTACACCAGAAGCAGAATTGACGGAAAAATCCCTGAGAACTAAAACAAGCCCATCAGAATATGGAGTTGAAATCTACAACCTCGGCCATAATCCTGTTATACTGGAACAATTTTCTCTGAATGCGAAAAAGACACGGATGGTCGACTGCTTTATCGCGGATGAGGAAAGAACGATTCTCCCATATAAAAGTATTATCTACACATTAGATGAACAGGAAGCGAATGCATTGCTGCGCCACTGTAAGCGGTTGCGTATTGAAAATTGCAAAGTAGCGGCGGTGGATGTGAGTGGAAAGAAAATTACCGGGAAAATGGATTTAGGTATCATTGGCTTGAGAGTAAAATTGTTGGATAGAGACGATGCATTTGTGCGTTAGATAGGGGTAAACGGAATGGACAAAAATGCGATCAAAAAATTTGCGGTCTGGGCACGGCGGGAGCTGATCTCCCGCGTCAGCCAGCGTGCGGCGTATTTTGAAATTACAGAAGCCGGATTTGGCGACCCGGCGGCAGATATTGTTCTGGGCCGGGTGCTGTCCGATGAGGAAAAGGCTCAGCGGCAGGCTCTGATCGCCCAGATTCGTCAGAAGGGCTACCAGCAGGTGATGGAGGAGGTGGCCTATACCTGGTTCAACCGCTTTATCGCTCTGCGCTTTATGGAGGTCAACGGATATCTGCCTTCCCATGTGCGAGTATTCACCGATGAGGCCAACCAATTCAAACCCCAAATTCTGGCCGAAGCCATCCACATGGAGCTGGATGGCCTGGATATGCAGAAGGTCTATGCTTTCAAAAACGCCAATGACGACGACGGTCTGTTCAAGTATATGGTCATTGTCCAGTGCAACGCCCTTTCGTTCATCCTGCCAGGAATGTTCCAGCGAATCTCCGACTACACCGAGCTGCTTTTCCCGGATAACCTGTTGCGGGAGGGCAGCGTCCTCCAGCAGATGATCACGCTGATCCCCGAGGAGGACTGGAAGGACGCAGTGCAGATCATCGGCTGGATGTACCAATATTACAATGCCGAGAAAAAGGATGAGGTTTTCGCGGCGCTGAAAAAGAACGTGAAGATCACTAAGGAGAATATCCCGGCCGCCACACAGCTGTTTACCCCGGACTGGATTGTCCGCTACATGGTGGAGAACTCCCTGGGCCGTCTGTGGCTGGAACATCTTGCCGCCACAGGCGAAGGCTATCATTATTCGTATGGAGTTGATGGGGAATGCAGTGCAGCTGCATACGTCAATGCTGATAAGGTCAGTGCGCTGAAGGGCAACTGGAAATACTATCTGGACGAGGCTACCCAGGAGCCGGAAGTGCAGGCTCAGTTGGCCGAGATACGCAAAGGGTATGCCACTATGACCCCGGAGCAAATCAAGTGCATCGATCCCTGCTGTGGCTCCGGGCATATGCTGGCCTATCTGTTTGATGTCCTTATGCAGATTTATGAGAGCTATGGCTACACCACCCGAGAGGCGGTAGCCAACATCGTTCAGAACAATCTTTATGGCCTGGACATCGACGACCGGGCTGCTCAGTTGGCCTATTTCGCGGTGATGATGAAGGCCCGCCAGTATGACCGGCGTTTCTTCAGCCGGGGGATTCAGCCCCATGTGTATGCCATCCAGAACAGCAAACCTATGCCCGCCGAGAGTTGGGGATACCTGGGTGAGGAAGAGAAGATTGCCCGCCGCCTGTGGGATTCCTTTGCAGATGCCAAGGAGTACGGCAGCCTGGTGAAGCCGGAAGTCACCCTGGAGGAACTGGACCAACTCAAGGCGCGCCTTGTGCAGATGGGCGAAAGGTCTGGGGATGGCTCCCTCTTCACGATAACCCTTACCAAAACAGCTCTGGATATGCTGTGCCCACTGATGGAGTTGGCGCAGGTGCTGGTGCAGGAATATGATGTAGTAGTTACCAATCCGCCCTACATGGGCAGTTCCGGCATGGGAGCAACGTTGGCGGACTTTGCGAAAAAGAACTATCCTGACAGCAAGAGCGACCTTTTTGCCGTGTTTATCGAAGCCTGCGGCAAGATGACAAGGGAGAATGGCTATCAGGCCATGATTACCCAGCAATCTTGGATGTTTCTTTCCAGTTTTGAAAAACTGCGAAAAAAGTTGATGTTCAAAGATACTATCAACATGGCCCATCTGGGAGGACGCGCTTTCGATGAAATCGGCGGTGAGGTGGTGCAGACAACAACATTTATCTTGAGGAAAAGTAATGTAAAGCGGTATAGATCTACATATTGTCGGTTGACAGACGAAGATACTGAAAAAAGAAAGGAAGATTTATTCCTATTAGGAGAAAACCGTTATTATACAGGCAAAGAAAGTTTACAGAAAATCCCGGGAAGCCCCGTTGCATATTGGCTATCTCACAATGAAATTGCGGCATTTTCGTTTGATAAGCTATATGATGTTGGCGTGACCAGACGAGGATTACAAACGGGTAATAAGGATAAATTTATACGTTATTGGTATGAACTATCTTTTGTTGATCTTCAGTTGCCTCAAAGTGCTGTAAGCAATAAATGGGCAATTATGAATAATGGCGGTAATGCACGAAAGTGGTATGGAGAAATTACAAATGCAGTTCTGTGGGAAAATAATGGTGAAGTCATTAAATCGACAGGGAAAGCAATTATTCCCTCGGAATCGCTATACTTTAAAGAGTGTATAACTTGGAATAGAATCTCTGTAGGAAAATTGTTGGTTAAATACCAAGAGCCAGGTATTATACAGGGAGATATGAGCCCATTTTTTATTCCTAATAAAGTAGAATATTTGTGGAGTATTTTGGCTTTGATGAATAGTGTTGTTTCGACAGCAATGATTCATGCAATAAACCCAACTATTACAATGCCTGTTGGAGATATAGCAAAATTACCTGTTCAAATAAACGATAAAAGAACAGAACGAGCAGGTGAAATTGCGAAAAACAACGTATGTCTTTCTAAAAATGACTGGGACTCTTTTGAAACATCTTGGGATTTTGAAACCCATACTATGATCCGATGGAGCAAAGACCTGTGGGATGCCACCGCCATTGGTGCTGCGATGCAGTGCTACTACGGCTGCCATCCGCAGGTCAGCAGTCCGTTGGAGCTCTGCTATCTGCTCTGGAAAGGCCAGACCAATCAGCAGTTCCGGGAACTCAAGGCCAATGAGGAAGAGCTGAATCGCATCTTCATCGACGTCTACGGCTTGCAGGACGAGCTGACGCCAGAGGTGGCCGACAAGGATGTGACCGTCCACTATCTGGTGGATACCAAAGACGACATTCCGGCCTCCTTGCAGGGCTCCAACTATGTGCTTACTTGTCGGGATGCGGTGGTTTCCCTGATCTCCTACGCTGTGGGTTGTATGTTTGGACGCTATACCATTTATGCGGACGGTCTGCTTTATGCTGGTGGCCCCGGATGGCACCACAGTCTGCTCGTGGAGAAGATACAGGATCTGCTGAAGGCGCAGGGCAAAAGCATGTTTCCGGAAAACGGGTTTTACCCGGACGAGGACAATGTCATCCCAATTTGCGATGATGAATACTTTGACGACGACATTGTGGGCCGGTTTGTCAAATTTATCGAGGCGGTCTACGGCAGCGACACCCTGGAAGAAAACCTTAAATTCATCGCCGATACCCTGGGTGGCAAAGGCACGCCCCGCGACGTGATCCGCAGTTATTTCCTCAATGACTTCTATGCCGACCACTGCAAGACCTACCAGAAGCGGCCCATCTACTGGCTCTTTGACAGCGGCAAGAAGAACGGCTTCAAGGCGCTCATCTATATGCACCGCTATCAGCCGGACACCATCGCCCGCATCCGCACCGACTATGTCCATGAACAGCAGAGCCGCTACTGCACTGCCATTGCTGACCTGGAATCTCGCATCGCGTCGACGTCCACTGCCGAACGGGTGAAGCTGAACAAGCAGCTGAAGAAGTTGCAGGAGCAGGACGCTGAGCTGCGGACCTACGAGGAAAAGATCCACCATCTGGCCGACCAGATGATCTCCATCGATCTGGATGACGGCGTCAAGGTAAACTATGCAAAATTCCAGGATGTGTTAGCGAAAATCAAGTAAAGGAGGATGTTGAGTGGAATTGTTGGAAGAAATCCAACGGCTGATTGCACTTGAAACCGAAGGTGACTACTGGGATTTCAAAGAGATGTGGCACAATAATAAAGCCAGCCTCCTCCACGACATTATTTGTATGGCAAATAATCAGGTGGGAAGAGATGCCTATATCATTTTTGGCGTGAGCGACAGCAAAAGCCAAGATGGAGTTAAGGTAAAAGGAGTCCAGCAAGCTGGCAGAAAAGATCAGCAGCATCTCATCGACTTCTTGCGGGACAAAAAATTTGCGGGTGGAGTTCGACCGCCTGTTTATCTTCAGACTCTTGAGATTTTGGATGAGGCTGGTGTCTATAAGCAAGTCGATGTGGCCATTATTCAGAATTCCAGCAAAACTCCCTTTTTTCTTGTAGAGAATTTTAGAGACAGAGATAAGGAAATTAGAGCGGGGTACATATACACCAGGATAGGAGATACAAACACAGCGATTGATTCCATCGCAGATTTGGATAAAATCGAATATCTTTGGAGAAAAAGATTCGGCCTTGATTTATCGGCTGTTGAGAAACTGCTTCGCCTCTTGGATTCTCCAGACGATTGGATTGGAGATTTGAATTGGGGGAACTTTAAGTACCACAAGTATTTTCCTGAGTTTCAGATTCATATCACCCAAATTGAGGATCAAGCACAATTTTCTGATAACAGCATCATGAAAAACATCGCCGACCATCAAGCTGATAAAAAGTACTCTGTAAGCAATGTGGTCATAACATACCATTCGACGGTTCTCTACCAGGAGCATGTCCTTTACTTGGATGGAGGACGGCATCTTATTCCCTTTCCTCAAACGAACACGGTCTATAAAAACTATGCGTTGGGCCGGGACCCTTCTTTGACGTATGTTTACTTGAATATGGATAGTATTCCGGGAAAGCTGTTTAACTGTTTTGCTTGCGCAGAAAATAACTGGTATAACGAAAAATGGGATTTGCGTCCAGGGGTAGCTTTTCTTTCATTTCAGGATGAATCTGAACAGAGGCAGTTTGATGCATTTGTTTGGGGAAAATTGCAAGAAATAGAAGATGAATATGCCGAGGCTTTAAGAAAGAAACGGTATGTTCGTACTGCGTCCACCGAAGATTATTTTATAGGCGGCTGGTCAAAAGCGAACGATATAAAATCGTGGCACCTATATGAGCAATTTAGGGGGATTGCTGAAACAAACCTGGTTGATAAACTCCCAGATGCACCAGAAGATAGGAGGTAGCAAAGCATGGCCAGTGTTGATTTAGAAACTATTCAGCAGGACCTGGCGCGCCGGTTTGCCGTCCCCTTACCGGAGTTTTACCAACGCAGGATCATCTTCTGGTACGATGAGGAACGGGAGTTTGAGGACCAAATTGGGGAACTGGCCTTCGATGGTATCACCGTCGTGGCGCTGACCGGCAGCAACACCTTCGCAGTCAAAAAGCAGCTCTGCGAGGACGACCTGGCCTCCAATTATCTGGTCTACGACCCGCGCCCCTTCACCAAGGACGATGACAACTGGCTCATCAATGTGCAACTGTATAGTGAGGAATTCCGCGCTGACCTCAATTCCATCTGGATGGACGAGATGGGCCTGCCCGCTACCCCCATTATCCGCAACCAGGTGAAGCGGTACCGGAAATTCTTCCGTTCCCAAAAGCACCGTAACGCTGTAAAAAAACTCAGTGACGGCATTTCCACGGCCTCCCAGATGCACTTGGCAGTCATGGCGGCGCTTAGCGGCTGCGGCAGTTTGCAGCCGGGGGCAGTACTCCGGGCTGTCCTTGACGCCGGTCTGGACATGGAGACCAATAGCGTCTATCAGAGCTTTGTAAACTACGGAGCTGATCAGGCGTTCTGGGTTATGGTGTCCCAGGGCACCGGATATGGTGAAGGAGAAGACAGCAGCCTGGGCAGGCTGGCCATCCACCTGCTGCTCACC
>CALXYE010000176.1 GCA_944392845.1 uncultured Alphaproteobacteria bacterium | reverse complement strand
CGTTCCCAGAGCTGATACAGGTTGTTTACAGAGAGAATAATCTGTTCTTCGTTGTTTTCTATCCCGACACCATCAACAAACGTGTTGGGCGGATAAACGGGAATACCTTTTAAATACTTCGGAAAGTCTTCAATCACTTTACGAAGCTTGTCTTTATCAACATTTTGAAAGGCGTAATCCCTGTCTTCCGGGCTTAGGATATAAGAGCGGAACAGTTCTTTCATTGTTTTATTCTTTTTCATGGGCTATTTCCTCCTGTTTCGACGGACGGTGTTTCGTTTTCTTTCCTGTCGCTCCTGATAGTAGCTCGAGCTTTCATAAGTGGCGCGTCTGAGCCATCTGGACGCCCTCAGCATTTCTGAAATCGGTGCCGTCGCGACATTAAAAATGCCCTTTATTTCATAGAAAATATCGTAAAGACTTTCAGGTAGTTTGGGCAGGTAATATCCTTTCTGATATGCCCATTGGTATCGGATAAGATATTTTCTCAGTTCTTGCTGATTGTATGTGTGGCGCGGTCTTTTATTTTTACCGGTAATACCGCACTGACCATAGCCGACATAGCTGTAATTGTTGAATTTTTTTCTATGCATGTTTTACCTCGCGAGTAAAAAAACAACCACCCGACAACCGTGTGGTTTTCATGTATAAAATTATTATGTTATTCGTTTGAGTGTTTTGTTTGATTCGTGGGATAAAAGGACACCTAAGGTTGTAAAATAAAAGTTATAACTTTCAATTGAAAATCGTATTTTTTACGCATTAATTATAGCTTCCAATACCTGTGTATCTATGGAGCAGTATATTGTTATTTAAATGTTTCTATTTCATTTGCACATCCGCCGCTATATATGTTTCCCCTGTTCCCATTACAGAAATATCCATACGTCCTATGGCATCCAATTTTTGAGAAAGAGACCATGAGCAATAGAATATATCTTTTCCACGGTTGCTTTCCATATTTCGCCAATATGTAAATCCTTTATCAAAAATAAAGCTGACACATTTTTTGTCTGTTTCTATTTTTAATATTCTCTGATGCATTACTTTTTTATCGGTTGTTATGCACTCTTTGTCTTCCGCGATATCATAAAAAAGCCCATTGAATACATCTTCCCGATCTGTCGAAGACTGCCAATTATGGCTTATGGAATAGCTATTTCTTTCTTCGCGAATATCTTTTGTGATTAAAGAAATTTTTTTAATAGTTCTCTTGCCTACGATAGCTTTTACAAAACTATGAAACAAAGCTAAAGAAAGAGGAGAGACCATAAACTGATCTTCGTATGAAATGGATATGATTTTTTCATCCGGCATAATAACAGCGTCGTCGTAAAACTGAAAAAGCCTATCAAGCAACTTTTTCCCAAATGATTTGAAAGGGATGGGCTTGTCGTCATCAAAAGAGTAGACTTTTGATCTTTTTGCATCATGTTCTTCGGGAGGCGGAAAATCTTTCAGCAAAAGAGGAAAATCAGACATTCTTAAACGTTCTAAATTAATGGGTTTGTTTTCAATAAAAGCACTGTTCACTGTTTTTTCCTCTGTCCGCCAGAGTAGCCAGTCTTTTTTTGTTTTGACAGCTGCCACGATACGGTCTGCAGGAAGTTCTCCTTCCATTCGACATATCCTGCAATATTCAGAAGCTATCCGCCAATAACTAATCGGAGAAATCTTTGCGTTTTTATCTACGCAAATTTTGACTTTTCGCTTTAGATAGTCACTACTTTTTTTGATTTCCAAAACGGGATAAGAATTCAAATCATCTTCTTCATAGCCTTTTTTCAGGAAAAGATGGATTTCTTCCGCTTGCAAATCTTCTGTGTTATTAAGAATTATTTCGATACTTCTGTTGTCAATACCTTCTGCCATTTCGGATGCGGCATCCGTTCTGTCCAGCTTATTCAGCCAGTTTTCGCTAAGGAACTCCAATCCTTTTTTCCGGTCAAGATAACGGAAAATATAAGAATACTTCGTGTCGTTTTGAATTAGGCATTTATTGCACGCCGAAGAACAATTGCATCTGCTTAAAATATCTCGCGCATTATGCATAATTTCCGGAAAGCTATTCCATATCTGATCCGAGGAACTGTAGCCAGCGGCATTCACATCGTAAAAATCAATCACATAAAATGAAGAACCTTCTTCTGCCGCTTGACGGACAATGATTGCAATTTCCGCATTATCAATCCCCATCTTTTCTGCTATTGCAGAGCGGATAGCAACGGCAAGCGTCCATGCATACGTTTTGCCTTCCTCCGTCGTCGGAATGGTTTCCGCATTCTCGTTTAAGAGCTTTAGTTCAAGAATATCCGTCGAATATGAAAAGCCCAATCCAATATTGTGTACTAACGAATAATTACTTCCGGAACAATTTGTATTGCGTCTTAGTTTGAAATGAGGCTTTTTAAAATCGTTTTCATTTTCTGTCATTCGGCCGCATTTCAGACAAAGAGTATATCCGTTTCTTTGACTGCCCATGGAATAGTGCGTTACTGTCGCATCGGTGGATTTCCGGTATTGCAGAATGGGGTTGTTTTTATACGGAGAAAAGTTTTCCGGCATATCAATAATAGGTTCTTCGGGCTGAATGAATTTCACCTTGGTGATATCCGTATGAGGCTCTACGTTTAAATCAGCGGAAAAACCAGCGGGCTCTATGAATCTGATTAACTTATCGGGGGAAATAGCTGCTCCACAGGAACAGTGAATTCTCTCGTAGTTCGGAGAAACACCGCCTTGTCCGCATTTTGTGCAGTGCCATATATATTTGATGGATTGCACCTCTGGTTTGTTGCTATTATCTGCTGGGACATGCCAATTCAGCGTCAAGCCTTCCGATTTATAAACCAGACCGTCGATAGCGATTTCAGAACCGGGCGCGTATTCCCTCAATGCAGTGATGACATCTCTTGTTGGCATTTCTCCGCGTGAGAACATAAAATCTTCTCGGCGGTTGGAGGTTTCTTTTTTGGGGATAACAAAGGAAACGATATTTCCGGGGAAACCATACTTCGGCAACAAGCCATCCTGAACAAATTCTTTCAAAACGTATTCTTCGACAAACCGTTTGTACTTGAAAAAAACAGCCCGAAAAGCTGGTTCGCTGGAATTTTTTCTTAGGATGACAGACAGTTCTTCGTCCGGATAGAAATCCATCAAATCATTGACAATGCCATCGTATTCTTTTTTCCATTTATCATGAAAAACCTCCAGAGAATCATGAAAACCTTGAAGCGCATCAACCGGAGCAATTAGAGACTGCCCTATTTCGCGTATAAACATAAAGATTTCCGGTTTATCCACCAGCACCGATTTAGTCATCAAGTCTTTAAGATATCTTTTCAATCTTTTAAAATTCTGGCCATCTTCGGATAAAAAGAGCCATTCCATATTCAATTTCGTCGTTTCTTCAGTGATGTTTTCATTCTCTTTAAGAAACTGTCCCAAAAGGATAGAATTGATGTGCCTTTGGATGATTTTTTTACTGTAGCTCTCCACATAAGGAGCTTGAATCTTTGAGTTAAAGGGCCAAAGAGGATTTCTGAAAACATACATATCGTGTACGTTGTTTTTGCAAACGGTAAAAGCCAATGATTTTGCCTGATTGCGTCTTCCGGCACGTCCTGCACGTTGCAAATAGTTCGCGGCGAACGGAGGAACATTGTTCATTACCACGACCGTTAGATCACCGATATCGATTCCCATTTCCATCGTCGTAGAGCAACTGAGAATGTTAATCTGTCCTCGTCCGAATTCTTCAGCGTATTTTTTCAGATTGGCACTGCTGATTTGCGCAGAATGTTCCGCAACCCTGTAATACACGGAACCGGAAATGACTTTTGAAGCAATTTCCGACCATTTATTTTCTTTCTTCAATTTTTGAATATCGGCGTTATTATCCAGCCATTCCTGCCTTTTCAAGCGGCGTTCGTTTTCTGTTACACATCCTTTTTCAACCGACGTATCTAAAATAGGGATCGGAAACAAAGAACATTTTTCAAAAGAGTACGGGGATAATCCTTTCAGGGTCGTATCAAGCCACGTGTTTGTTTTTTCACAGAAAAAGGCTTTATCAATCAACCGGAACGCAAATTTTTCATAATTCAGATCAAAAGAAGCTTCTTCTTTCGGGCGAAAAATTTTCAAATCGCATAATTTCTGAAAAGCCTCTTGAAAAATCGAGTCGATATCGTATCTGTCTCTTTCTTTTTCAATATTAAACGAATACGCTTTGGATAGCAAAGTAACTAGCCGATGTTGCTGTCGGGCAGGTTCTCCATTCTTTAAAAGTCTTACAAATGGAACACCTACGTTTTTTTTGTTTCGTTCGTCCCGTCTGGCGGATATAGTCTTTGTATATCTTCCGACGGTCGATCCGTAGCAATCCCAACCGGCTGGAAAAGAATAACAAAGATTGGCTCTGGCGACTAAAATGACAAACAAGTTTAGAAAATCTTTCCATTCTTCAAGCGTCATCTTTCCCTGAAGAACAAAAGGAATATCTCTATCATTCATTCTCTCCAAATCGGGAAAAACGATTTTTACCAGGCCGAGTGTTTCAAGATTTATAGCTGTATTCGGACGTCTGTAAAATTCTTTCAGGATAAAAATGGAAACAAGTTTTTCAAACCCTTCATCCATTTTAAATTTTTCGTTTTTATCCGCATAATATGTCTGTACAAACGTATCTTTTATTTTCCCGAATATACTCTCTTTAAGCTCCTTAAACCGGACATATTCTTTCTTTCCGTTTTGATAAGCCCCAATTAGTTTGGGAGCCATGTCTGGGAATTCTTTTATAAGTTTTTTGATTTCTTCGGGAAGTTCCGATCCGTTTTCGTTTATTTTCTCGACTAGAATCGAATAAATCAGGCTTCGCAAATAATCTCTTTCGGCTTTCAGCTGCAATTTAATGGACGTTCGCGCCGTTCCTTGCCGACTGTCCGTAAAACAAATCATTTTTCTGCCGCCGAACGGTCTATGGGGATTTTCTTCTTCAATATCTGCAAAGTTCAATAATTTTTCTGCCAATACGCTGGTAAAGAAAGCACCGCCTTGCATGGGAGAATACAGTTTTTTTCCTTTTTCTTCGCAAATCGGGCACCTTTCATCTTCCATTTCGATAACGGAAACAGGGAAGTTATCTTGATTGCGTTCATATTCGATAAGAGACGTTTTTTTGTTCAAAAAACAATTTTTGGAGATTTCATTTTTTATATAAGCGTCATTTACATAAACGTCTCTTTCCGAATTGTTTTCCTCTTCTTCGTCTTCATCACCATCCGCATCAAAATCGCGGTCGGAATCTAAAACAAATTCGTCAACATCTGCAAGGGAATGGGGAGTTATTTTCTTGCTTCCCGCATTTAGAGCGAATTGCGTTGTTTCCCCCCGTCCTTTCAGAAGAATGGAATGGCAATCCTGACATACGACCACGGGAAACACTTTCCCACCACACGGACACGAAGCCTGATCTTCCAGATAAACGTGTCCCAAATGCCAGTTTTGATCGTTCTTTTCCAATTCGTTTTTGCAGGAACATTCTGGATTTGCGCACGCCCACAATCCGGCAAACGTTTTATGGAAGAAATGCATTCGTAACGGAAGAAAAGACTGGCCGTTTGGAGCGCAGGAGTTGGCGAGGATATCAAGATATTTCAACGTATCTGTATCGGAAAAACGTTTCCCTGTTTCTTTCGACAAGAAATCCGATATTTCCGCCAGATCATGCGAAAACGTTTCGGAAAAGTTTTTAGAGAAAAACGTTTCTCGTAATTTACGCGAAAGATTGTTGCAGCATACTTTTTCGAAAAGTTCTTTCCCTTCTATGTTTTCAAACTCCGAAATATCAAAATCGTTGTCCGATATGCGTGAAAGAATTTGATCGATCTTCCTTTTTCCAAAAATGACATGAACTTTATTGGCATCGATTTTGGCGATGCTTGAAAGAAATTTTTGTAGTTTTTCCTTTGCCTTGTTTCCTCCGATTGTTGCAGAAGTGGCAATGAAACGAACCTCATCTTTAGTCACACCGAAAGCCTTAAGGGTTCGGGCTAACAGCAAAGATAATTCCGCTGCATTCGATCCCGTATATGTATGCGCTTCATCTAATACAATCCAGCGAAGTTTTTTTTGACTTTTTTCAATAATCGGCGCATCAACCTTTCGGATCAGCATATATTCCAACATTGTGATGTTGGTAATCAAGATCGGGGCCGGAGCTTCTCGCAATGTTTTCCGACAACCGATCTGGTAGGGATTTTTTCTTTCGTTTTCAGGCCTTATTCTTTCAGGAAGTAAGCCATTATATAAACAGTATTGTATTTTTTCATTGCACAACCTGTCCAGTCTGTGTTTCTGGTCTTCTATCAGTGCGTTGAGAGGATAGATAAACAAAGCGTGAACACCGGTCAATTTTCCCTGTTGCAGTGCTTCCTGATACAATTCACTGAGAATAGGATACAAAAAACATTCCGTTTTACCCGATCCGGTTCCGCTCGCAACGACTAGCGATTTTTTTTCTTTCAACAAAGAATGCCAGGCTTCCTCCTGATGGGCATAAGGAACCATATCATTATCCGCTGTTATCTTTTTAATAAATGCAGGACTTAGATTCTCATTCTCCGACAACGGATTCTTTCCGGTTTCCCAGCCGAACGCCGGTTCAAAAACGGGACGCGAATAGAGCTTTTCGTCGCTATTGAGGCGATTTTTGATATTGTTTTTTAAATTATTCGGTAATTGACGCAAAGAAGATAGTAAGCCTTCTGAGGAGTTTGAAACTTCATTGAAAATTTTTAAAAAATTATATTTTTCCATATTCTACCCCTTCATCAATGCGGTTATTGTCCATGTAAAAGCTTTTTCGAACCATTCTTCATCAAAGTTTCTTAGTTCATAGATATCTTCTTCAAAAGAGGCTGGCAGTGCAGAAAGTGTAGATTGAACTTGTGCATATGCTACTATAAAAGGAGCATAAATCAACGATGTCAGTATATTATCTTCATATTTAAAGTTAAAATTAATCACATGAAGCCATTGTTCAACGTTTTTTCTCGGAACCATAATCTCGTCAAGACTATGCCGACTCTGAAAGCTTCGACGATCTTCCCCGCAACGGAAAAATGCCCAAAAATCTAATGAATTAAATTTAGGAATTCCTTCGAATGATGGCATAAAATCAGAAATTAAAAAGCGGAGATCTTCTATCTCGAAGACAATTTTTATAAATAATGTTTTTAGCAAAGGAAATTCATCACATAAATCAGATATCTGTTTTTTAAGCAATAGATTAAAAACATCTCTGCTTGTTTCCTTCAGTTTTTTCATACTTTTCGTTTTAATCAACGAACTTAAAGCTACTTTCCAATCTTCGATGGGGATCAACGTAGCATCAAAATTCAAATCATTTGAAAGTTTTGAAATAAATGATCCTAAACGATCAGTCGGGTATTTAACAAACAGTGACGCAAAGAATAGTTTATTTCTTTTGAGCTCTTTCATAAAAGGAAGTGTGTATAAAGGGTAATCTTCAGATAAATCCAACCAAAAATCCACAATGTTCCAGTCATCTGAATCAAAATTGTTTGCTAGTTCTGCGACAAAAGATGCATCTTCTCCACCTTTGATAAAATTTTTCATTTTATTATCTGTTTTCCCAACAAAAAAAGGCGCACACGTCACAGACGTATCGATGAGTTTGATTAAATAGATCGAATCTTTTTCTTCAAAAGAAAGCAAAGACTTTCTCTCGATTGGGAAACTTTCTGCGGAATAACAGTCTTGCGCGACAAGTTCATGATTCTGATATCTTTTTCTGGTTGTCAATTCTCCAGAAACAATGTCTTTTTCTAAATGGCAATCAAAGTTATAAACTTTACATTGAGCTTCTGGATGTCCGTTTCTGGATAAAATCAGTAGAACACAATCATTTTCCTCAGCGTTTTTCAAAAATAAGGAAATATCTTTTTTAAATGAACTTAAAGGGATTTCCTGAAAACCAGACGGTATATTTATTGTTCGCTCTGGAATCTTATTTTGTCGTTCAAGACGGATTGTCAATATATATGTTCGATTTTGATCGCAAGTGGAAATCTTCAGTATTTCTCTTGCTAATTTAGAATAACTGATTGCTGGCGTTTTATTTTTATCAATGCTTTCATCCTTATCTTCGTCAATGTTATAAAAAACAAATTCATTAATAGGAAAGGGCAGTCTGATATTAAACCATTCTCCATAAATTTTGGCGCGTACTTCAAACCACCGAATGCTTGAGTTTCCTTTTTTTGTGCAAATTAATTCAATGGAAGTATTTTCATGTCGTTTAAATTCAACTCCATATGCTTCGTTTTCTGGCAGTGAAATGTCTTCTAAATTTAAGTTCTCAAAAATAATGCTACCTTTAAGTGCGCTATGCGCATTTACGGTCATTTTGAAATTGGGAGGTAAAATAAAAAAGAGGTTGCTCTTTCCATTATATTTTGCTCTTTTTGGTCCGAATATTTCTGTGGCGGGTATATTATTTTTCCAACGTAACCATCTAATTTCTTCATTGGGAATAGTTGATAAAGCATCATTATTCATACAGTACAACGTTGGTTTTCCCAAATATATTTTAGTAAACGGAGATATCTCTAATTGATGCTCTTGCATCCCCCCCCAAATAAATACATCCTGCGACGGCGATGAATTCAAGAAAACTTTATATTCGTCTTCAAGAAGAGATATTCCCACCCATCCTTCATTATCTTCACATTTAAAAAGGCGTAATTTCTTTTCGGAGATACCGTTTTCTTCAGGACAACAGAATATTAAATCCGTATTTTCTTCACTGACATTACTTGATATTGTAACTTCTGCGTTATCTGGTATGAATAGGTAAACTGTATTTCCGAATGTTTTTTGGTTTCCTGAACCGATAAAAGCCAGCTCGCCATCACGGACATCAAAGCATAAAAGCGTGTCCGGACAAATTTGCTCTCCATTCACAACATTTGAATAAAACGATTTGAAATTTGTGTCCCGCAAAGTTAATACAATCTCTTCACGAAACGGATCAAATGATGCTTTTTTGGGAATTATCCTAAAAGTATCAGTTCCCAATCCCTTATTTACAAATGCAACCTCGTGCAATTTATCGCTTTCCGCCATAATGGAAAATGAATCAGGCAGATCGTTTACGCCGAATAATTGATTAAAGTAATCCTTTTGAACCAAAGTTTTTGTAAAACGAACTGTTGAATGGACGCAAATTTTATTATCGTTGCATTCCGTAATAAAATCGCAAACAGGATATGAATATGTCGTTTTTTCTTTTCTAGCAGCTTCTTTAACCAGTGCTTGAATTAAATTTTCAGCAGCTTCATCATTCAAATATAATGGTAAACTGCGTTTAAATTCAGATGTAATGTGCTTTTCCGGTTCTTTTTTGTAATCTTCTGGCAAGCTTTTTACAAAATCATTTACGCTGATAATTAAATCAGCCATCAGATCATAAAATTCATCATGGTATGACGAATGACTTGCGGACTTTATATTCTGAACAATCTGAGATTTCGTTACAGAATACCCTTTGATTCTGGCAAGCGTTTCTTTTAAAAGCCCTTGAAACTTCTCCATGTAAAGCTTGGGAAGTCCAGCATTTATCAATACCGTGGCAAGGTACAGGTTGTTTCCGGTGTTTTGGCTTTGATAGAGTCTTACGCCGAAGTAGCGACATCCGTTTATAATAAAATCCCCTATGTTTTGACTGGAAAGCTGTATCGTTTTGAAAATTTCAAAAATAGGATTCCATGTATAGTTCCTATAATTTCTTTTGCACCATTCTGATGAAAGAAGAAGAATAAAAGCTCCCATTTCAAGATTAGAAAAGTTTGTATGTTTTGAAGCGGCCTCCATTAACTCCCTATAAATATCTTCTGATAACTTGCATTTATAAAGAAATCTATCCTCTTCATTTACAGATCTAAGATATGTTCTTATTTGACTGAGGCAATTTCTTATATTTCCAGAAAAAGACGCAACTTCATTTTCTGCGGAGATATTGTTTTCAACTTCCGTGTAGACAGCATCTGGCGTTTCATATTGTTTCAGACCTTCTGGCCTGTTTTCAATAAGAGCATTGCATACCTTTATGATGTCCTCTTCGTCATCAGGATCAATGTATGAAATAATCTCTAATCCGTTTTTTTCAATGTATTGTTTTCGTTCTAAAAAAACATACTCAGAAAGGAATTGTGAAAGAATATCAGTCTTTCCATTCACAAAGCGTGAAAGATATCCCCTGTTTTTATTGTAAACAGTAAATATTTTATTTCGTATTTTTTGAAAAGAGATAGAATTTTTTCCGATCTCTTTTCGGCATTCAAGAAGGGATTTTGTAAAAACAGATAAAAGAATATTGCGTTTTAACATTTCTAGCAAAATATCAAGGTTATTCTTATCCATACTGCTTTCCTAAAATTCTATTTTTGATAAAAATCATACCAAATGTTCATTGATGGACACGCCTTTATCAGTTTTTTGAACAGGCTTTGGTTCAAAGCTTTTTAGACATTTAAAGACTATGTTTTTTTGAGTTTTAGAGGGCATCGTAAATTTTCCACAATTTAGCGGCTTCTTCGTAAAGCCAGTGTGCGCGAGCATCGATTTCTGCTTCGTTCCAGTCAGTCTTAGTTAATGCTTCTTTCAGCGTGTTCAACCCAGCGGCACAAAGAATTAAACCTGGTTTATTCTTTTTGCCTTCCTTTTTGGTTGTCCAGTCAGAATCTCGGATAGATGCGTTCAGTGATTGAGTAATAATGGCAAGATTGCCAATCGTCAGAAGTTTAGAGTCCCTCTCTCTTGCAGCCTCATCATTTTCACAGGCTAGCCAGTTGTTTCTCCATTTCTTTGGTAACAGGTGTTCAAGGCTATATCCATTGAAACCAAGTAATGCTGTGGCACTGTTTGCAGGTCTTATGCCACTCTCGATGAAGTAAAGAATACCTTTAGTTTGAAGGTTATATAGCTTTGTGTTCTTGAACCCATTTTCGAGATCTGTGTCTGTCGGCACAAATGTCGTACTGTCATTGACGTTGGACAATCGATCTAAGAGAGACTTTGTGTCACAAATCTGGTTCAGGATTAACGACGTGTAGAGTCGATTATAGCTTTTCGTCGTAGCATGAACGACAATTCTTCGCATTATATAGCTTTCCAGAACTCTACATATCTGATTAAACTCGTTCTGATTTGTGACGTTCTTAGCAAGATACAGAATATACGGAATCATCGTCGTGTTTTTCAATCCAAAGATAAGAACATTAAGCCGTTCTATTCCATAGGTCGCGGGAATGCTTCTTTCGCAGCAAGAAGGATCAAAGCTCTTTCTGAAGCATTCAGCATATTCCTTTAGAGAGGATAAAATCACGTTCTTATCTCCGTTGCAGTATTTGTTGATAAAATGCTGGTAAGACTTTGCCAAACGATCAACCCGGTCGTACATCAGCTTATCTTCGGAGAGAACACTGTAGCAGCTATCCTGAACAAAAATCTGAAAATAGGAATCGAAGAACAAATCTATCATGCTTCTACGAATGCGGCCTGCCTCAATCTCCGTTTCCCAATAGGTTTTGGCTTCATCATCCTTTTCAAATACGTCCAGCCATTTTTGTTTGTATTCGTCTACGTTATTCTGGTTAAAGAAATAGTTTTTTAGAAGTTCTGCCGTAGTCAACCTCACCCCTAACGAATTGATAGTATCGAATACCTGCTGTTCGTCTTCATCCTCGGCTAAGTCAATACAAACAAACTGCAAATTTTTCCGGATTGTCGATCGATCATATAAGTCGGGTTCAATGTTTTCACAGAAGTAATTAAACGCATCTATAATCTGTGACTTAGGTTTGACGTTATCAATAGGCGCATCAGCTTTCGCCTCAACGACCGTCTTAAATGCCTCAACATCATTTTGACCATGACATAAAGCTATAGAGCCATCTTCAAGAATAAAATCTCTTTCAAAGAGATCATTCTCGTTTTTCTTCAGGCAGAGAGCTTTCATAAAGATTAGCAATGTGGTCAATCTCTGTTGTCCATCAATAACGACTCTGCATTCAGAGTACTTTTCCCACGTATTTAGTGTTCTTCCGCTTTTAAGAATGATCGATCCCATGAAATACTGTTGCCGGATTTTGGTAACGTACTTTAAATCCTCAAGCAATCGTTCCCATTGTTCTTCCTGCCACACATAGGCTCTCTGGTAAAACGGCACCTCAAGGAGGCGCGATCCGTTGAAGATTCCACTAATTAAAATTTCTCCAGCCTTCATAGTTATGCGCCTCCTTAATTAACGTATTTATGTTTTAATTCAAAGCGTCTTTCAGACTTTTACCCGCAAATTTCAGCTGTTTTGAAGCCGGGATCTTAATTTCCGCTCCTGTACGCGGATTGTGACCGATCGTCGCTGCGCGTTTCGCTACGCTGAACGTACCAAAGCCGACCAAGTGAACATCGTCGCCTTTTATCAAGGTCGTAGCAATCATCTTAAATAGAGCTTCCTTCCTCGTTTGGCATTAACTTTCGTCAGGCCGGTGTTCTTCGCGATTTCAGTCACTGATTATTCATAATGCGACATCTCCTTTTGAATTTTCCGACATTCTCAATAGAGAGAATTTTGTTTATGGTAGTCATTCTTTTTCTTTCCTGAATCCAAAAATCTGTTAACGAAATGAGCATTTCGAAACAACATTAAAAATTGTAATGTATTAAAGGATAAATACCCGTTTTTGAAAAGTAAAGTTTTAATGTCTTTGCTTGTCCATGTTGCGCTTGTCGGTGTGGTGAAAGTTTGTTGTCATCACGGTGCGTTTGCAACTGCGGGCGCAGGGCGTTAGAAACCCTTTTCATCAATAGTCGCATTAGTATATGGCGACTAACAAATTATATGCCCAAATCTGCCCTATACGGGCGGATGATGGCGTTATAAGGCTATGCGCGAAAGCGTCATGCCGTCTTTGTATATGAACGGTTTCTGAAAAGATGGACAAGGCAATTTACCTAATTCCGTTTGTTCCTTCCCGTTGTTTCTTTTAGTCCTCATCGTATTGATATTCCTTAATAAATCAGTTTTTCTTCCTTTGGCGACCAAGCGCGGACGACTTCCGTTTCGTACGGATTTTTTCTCCGTTTTGTTACCCGCGTGTTACCTAAACAAAGGAGAAAAACGATGAACATCAACAGATCTTTCATAAACGCTTTGAGCTTTGACGGTGCGGAAAAAACTTATTTCGACCATTGTCTGAAAGGTTTCGGCGTCCGCGTCCGTAAAGATTCCGCCAGCTATATCGTGATGTACCGCTACGGAAAGCAAAAGAAGTTGACGATCGCGAAAACGTCCAAAATCACGCCGACGCAGGCGCGCGACGAAGCCAAACAAGTCCTTGCCCTTGTTGTGCAAGGAAAAGATCCTCAAAACGACAGAATCGAAAAACGAAAAGCTTTAACGGTCGCGGAACTGGCGGACGCTTTTTACGAAAAGAGGAAAATTCGCATCAAGGCCAACACTCGCACCGATTATGAAAATCATATCCGCAACCACATCAAACCGTCCATCGGCAAAATGATTGTAAAAGAAGTTCTGCGCGGTGACATTCAAAGGCTGTATGACGATTTGCTTTCCGGAGCTTACGTTAAGGAACGGTTCAAACGCGAAGGACATAAGTTTATAGCGACGGCGAACAACTGCCTGTGCGTGTTAAGCGGTATGTTCGAATACGCCATAGACAACGGCTTGACGGAACACAATCCGTGTCATCGGGTTAAAAAGCTGCCGAACAACAAACGGGAAATCTTTCTGGGCGAGAACGGCTTTAAGCGATTGGGTGACGCTTTGTAGCAAAGCAATTATATCGACAAGTACGCGCTCAACTCCGTTCGATTGCTGGCGATGACGGGGGGTGGCCGTCGCAACGAGATAATGACGCTTCGCTGGAAATATATCGACTTTGAATCGCAAGTATTCCGCTTTCCGGACACAAAGACGGGAGCGCAAAGCCGTCCGTTTGGAAGTGCGGTCAAACGGCTTTTGTTGGAGATGAAGCAACAATCAAATCCCGCAAGCGGGGAAGATTTAATCATTCCCAGAATGGCCAGAACGGCGGACGTTTCAAAGAACATCTTTAAGAGAACGATTAAGAAGTATTCTGGATTGGAGAACCTGTGCGCTCACGCCTTGCGGCACAGTTTTGCGTCCATGGCGGCGGCGTTGGGGTATTCCGACGCGATTATAGCGGGATTGCTGGGACATAAACTGCATACGGTTACCAACCGCTACACGCATCTGACCGACAAATCGCTGATCCAAGCCGCAACCGTCAGCGAGAAAATTGCGGAGCTGATGGGGGAATTATAGTGTTTGATGGGCTCAGAAAACAAACTTTCGGAAGCTAGCTGTTCCCGAAAAAAAATGCCGCCCTGATTTTCGTCAGGACGGCATTTTTGTAAGTAAGAAAATTATTTTTCTTTGCGAACGCCTTTGAACGGTTTGTTGTCGGCTTTTTGGTCAATAAAACGTCCTGTATCGGTATCGCGTTTGATCCAACGGTCGTTTTTCGGATTATGAACCTGAGAACGATCTTTGACCGCACCGTTACGGTGCCCGTCACCCTTTGGCGGATTTGTTGCCATATATATCACCTACCTCTCACATTACGCAAACGCTTGTTTAATCTTCTATATATGCAGACATATTGGAAACTTCCGTTATAAGAAGTCTGCTTATTTTGCACGGAGAATAGAGGTAGGGATTTTTCGCTTTATCAAACGACTGACGAAAAACCCGTTCCGCGTCAGCTTTTGAGCCGCTAAAACAGAGTGTCGTATTGGGAATCGCATATACGTGACTATCCCCATTTATAGAAACTGTCGTATGTAAAAGACCGGCACTGTTGTCTGCAATTTGCTGTGCGGAAACATTGTTGTCTGATAAGTCATATGTGATTAGGGTATAAGGTTTTCCCCACGTAAAATTTATTTTTGCCATCGGGATTCTCCTTTCGTGGCTACGTTTAAATACATCAACGAAACCTTTTTTCGTTGACAACCTGAAAGGAAAACGCATAATATTAAGCTCTACAAATTAGGAATATGTTATGCATTTTCCTTACAACAAGAGCATTGGATTGCCGTCCTTTGCTCTTGTTCTTTATTTCTGCCACAAACAAAGCATCAAGTCAAGACAAAAAAGCAAACGAACAAAATTCCAAAAAATGACTAGCAAACGTTCATTGACAGAAGCAGATCGTGTCTGTATAAAGATGGTAGAAAACGATTTTACGGAGGGGCAAATGCAAAACATTTTCGACTTAAATGATGTTTCTGATATTCCAACTGAAATAAAAAACGAATTAAACCGAGATGTTTTTGGGGAACAAATTGTTGAACTTTTTAAATTAGCGCAAAGAGAATTAAGCGTTGACGAGGTAACCGTCGGATATTTCAGAAAGTTTAATGAAATCAAAACAAAAAAACAAATTATGACAAAACTGTATAACATGTCGCGTGACAACTTGTCATGTGTCAGAAGCGTTCCCGGACGAAAGGGGGTCTACTGCATCGAACAACAAGCCAAGGCTTTTCCGAATTCTTTTATACAACCTTGATTTTTCCATCTTTTATTATAAAGCAGAAAAGGAATCTTCTCGGATTCCATTTCTGCTTTATAAATAGCTCATATTATAAGATTCTCAAAGTTCGCAAAAATCTTTTCTATTTTTTCAACGATGCGATTTTGTTCCTCTAATGGAGGAAGAGGAAAGTAGTAGTTTGCAAAAACTTCTGTTGGAACCCTTTTTTGTCCAGCAGTTCCTGTCATGTGTTTAGTGGCATACCCCATAAAAATGGGTGATTTTAAATACAGTAAGACATATTTCAAATTTAAGTGCCCCAAACTTCGAAATACATGAACTTCAGTAGTTGCTCCTCCAAAACCATTAATTAAATTTTTTAATATCGCGGATTTTCCATTTTCAAAACAAGGAGTAATTTTGGCTAATATTATATCATTTTCAGCAACATGAGTGTAACCTTTTTTTAAGTCTTTCCATATTTTTTTATTATTAGTATTAGGCGTTTTACTTATCTCGTTATATAAACAATTCATCGGAATAAAGGTCACTTCTTTTTCATCAGGAATGTTATTTCTTGGATTAATCAGTCCCAAATCACTTAGTCGAACCCATTTCCATGTTTCGGGAATGTCAAAGGGAAGTTCGTTCGGATTGATGGGCGGTAGAGTTTTTTCTTTTTTGATTTTGCCTTCTTTAATCAGTTTTTGTTTTTCGGCTTGGATTTTTTGATACAGTTCTTCCGCCGTGCCGTCTTCGGGGCGTTGTTCAACCAGCTTTCCCTGAATAGCCTGCTGTAAAATCGACTTTTTAAGTTGTTCGGGAAATTTGTCATTTAATACCGACAGCTCTTGTTCCGCTTGATCATATTGATTAATTAGCGGTTCCAACTCCTCAATCTTGGCAACGATACGTTTTTGTTCGCCCAGAGGAGGAAGAGGTATCTCTTGATTTTTTATAAATTGATAATGCCTGCTATATCCTCTATCAGTCATGTTTATTATGAAATAGGTTAATGTATAGTATAAATACTTTCCATAATCACAATAGGGTTCTAATAATTTAACGCCATCGGCCCCAACAACAAAATCAAAATCAATGAATTTTATGCATTTTGTGTGATCTCCGAAAATTAATACGGGATATTTATGAAAAAATATCTTATCTTCATTGTTACAATATCCTTCTATTAAAGATGAAGATTGACTAACAACAGGATATTTACCTTTTTTATCTATTTGCGATTGCAATATTTGATGCTTTTTTGTTGGAATTGAAGAAACGATATCTTCTAATCTGGCCCATTTCCATGTTTCGGGAATGTCAAAGGGGATTTCATCTTCGGTAATGGGCGGCAGAGGTTTTTCTTTTTTGATTTTACCTTCTTTAATCAGTTTTTGTTTTTCGGCTTGGATTTTTTGGTACAGTTCTTCCGCCGTGCCGTCTTCGGGGCGTTGTTCGACCAGTCTGCCCTGAATGGCCTGTTGCAAAATGGAATTTTTTAAATCCTGCGCTTTCATTTTATTTTTTCTCTACCTTAATTTTACGCAATCTACAAGTCTTGCATATGTTTGGCTTACAAAAATATTTTCTTATTCCTCTGATTTTATATTTTAATTTTCTTTTATATAAGCAAAATATGCAAAAAACATTTGGTTCCACACACCAGTATTGGTTATACACTTCCAAACTATTTTTAAGAAAAAATTCAGATTCTGGCGTCGTTATATGATTCCTTATATTTATTTCTAACTGATAATTATCTGTTAATCCTTCCGTGTAATATTTATTAAAAAATTTTTCATATCCTAGCAACAACTGAAGGTTTAAACAATATAATCTGACGCATAAAGCTTCGTAGTCTTTATAAAAGTCATAATAATCATACTTTAATATTTCAAATTCTTCTTTAAAATTTATTGAAGTAAGCTTTGAAGATAATCTATCCACTCTTTGACTGTATTGTTTAAAGTCTGTTTCAATTGCCTTTCCAATGTCTTTTATATGGCTGATCTCAGTTAAAAAACATTTATTATAACCACTTAGGAAATAACACTTATCTAAATCTGGATTAAGCGTCATATTAATATCATAGGTTCTCAATAAGGCTTTGAGATAATCGTCTTTATCATATGCCTGTTTAATCTTATCAAAATAAATTTCTTTATATTTAAAAAGTTCTGTAGTCAATAAACTCACTTGGCTTAATAAGTTATCATATGCTTCAGCTCTTTTTTTCTTATCATTATGTTGCTCTTGTAATTTGCTGCAGTAATACGCCAGTAATGCACCAAAAAATACAGAACCAAACGTTACAATGGCTGCGCCCCAATCAATGCCTTCTGTTTTTTCGCCAATGCTTAACGCCATATTCGCAATATCAATGTTCATTATGCTATTCCAAGTAATTTGTTAATGTCTGCCAAAATATTATCAATATTTTCGTTTAACTCAGCTCTTTTGGCTTGATATTGCGAAATAAGTTGTTTTGGTTCTAAAATTTCTTCTTCAATCGTAGGATATCCGCATAGATCAAGATTGTAATTGCGGTCTTGGAGCTCTTTAAGGCTATATTTTTTAGACTTTGGGAAACCGTTTTCTTCAATCTCTTGCCGATTATTCCACCATTCTTTCACCTCTGCAAAGTTTTCAGCTTTCATCGGGTTGGTCTTATTAAAAGCCTTAATACCTTCCGGCAGATCTAAACGATAAAACCAAGTTTCTTGTGTCGGTGAGCCTTTGGTAAAAAACAACAAATTAGTGTTGATTGGAGTGTACGGCGCAAAAACAGATTTGGGCAGTCGAACAATTGTGTGCAAATTACATTCGGTCAAGAGTTTTTCTTTGATACGAGTTTTGACACCTTCTCCGAACAGGGCGCCGTCCGGCAACACCATTGCACAACGTCCGCCGTCTTTCAAAAGCTTCATAATCAAAACTAAAAACAAATCTGCCGTTTCTTTGGTACGAACATCCGCGGGAAAGTTGTTTTCGATGCCGTCTTCTTCCATGCCGCCAAAAGGTGGATTGGTTAAAATCACATCAACTTTATCTTTTTTCTCATAGCTGTTTAAAGGTTTTGCAAGACTGCCTGCGAGCAAATGTTGGATGTTCGGCACATCCAAACCGTGCAAAATCATGTTTGTCGTACAAAGAATATACGGAAGTTGTTTTTTCTCCCAGCCTATAATGCTGTTTTGAAGCTTTTGTTCGTCATTTGGTGTTTTAACCTGTTGATGCAAGTGATTAACCGCGCAAGCCAAAAAGCCGCCTGTCCCGCAAGCAGGATCTAAAACCGTTTCTCCTAATTGAGGATTAATCATTTCTGCCATAAAAGCTGTTACGGCACGAGGGGTGTAAAACTCCCCGGCATTGCCGGCAGATTGCAAGTCTTTTAAAATTTGTTCATATATATCACCGAAAATATGGCGGTCTTCGGTTGAATTAAAATCTATTTCATTAATTTTGTTGATAATCTGACGCAGAAGCTGTCCCGATTTCATATAATTAATGGCGTCTTCAAATATGGAACGCACCATATAAGCTCTAGGGTTTCCGTCTGTCGGCAATCTTTTTAAGGTCGGGAATAAACGATTATTCACAAAATCAAGAAGTTCATCCCCCGTCATTCCTTCATCATCACTTGCCCACGATGTCCAACGATATTCTTTCGGGATCGGGGATTCATAATCATCTTCATAAAAAGACCAATTTTCTTCACTGTCAGCAAAAATCTTTAAAAACAGCATCCAAGAAAGTTGTCCGATACGTTGTGCATCTCCGTCAACACCGGAATCTTTGCGCATAATATTTTGTATAGTCTTTATAGTTGATGATAAATTTGTCATGACTGTTTCTCTAATTCGAATATATAGCTTGTTTCAGCTTCTCAGTAATTTCCAGATATTTTTCTGTTCCGCCGACTTTTTTAACAATTTCAGCTCCGGTACCATATTGCGACGTAAAGGGCTCGAGTCGTATGATAGTGCGATTTTCCAATGCTGAAACGCCGATTTCCACGTATTTATTCATAATGTCGGTAAAGATATCATGGCAATCACCTTCCAAATGATTAAGAAGCTCTCTTGCCTTTTCTGCTCGTTGCTCTCTGGTTAAAGGGGCTATGCCATAAGTATTGGTTAAAATAATGTCATATGCATCAAATTCCTTCCCATACTCTTTACGCAGCTCATCTAAAAACAAGCCTTTTTCACTCAAATCTGCGAGAAATTTGAGTTTTTGTTTGGCTTGTTGCCATGCGGTAATAAAATCACTGCTATTGGGAAATCTTCTCAATATAAAATTTTTACCAAAGGACTTTATGTTTTCCGTAATGAGTTTTCCGTTTTCGTCAAGATATTGGACATTAACATCGATCACTTCGACATTAACGTCGTCTACATAATATTTTTTTGTGGGAGGTTCTCCTATTACCTCGCCATCGTCCCAGTCATAGGTGTCATCAATCCCTTCTTCTATTTCGGCATCATCAAACACGGCATCTTCTGCCGTTTCTTCGTCGACATTAGATCCTAGCTCTACTTTTACTTCTGTCGGATAGCCGTCAAACTCCGCGTCTGAAAATTTTTTAGTCGCATTGCGAAAATCCATAATCGTAAAATAGTATTTGCCGTAATCTTCGTTAATTCGGGTGCCGCGTCCGATAATTTGTTTAAACTCAGTCATAGAACCGATAGAGCGGTCTAAAACAATCAACTTGCATGTTTTAGCATCGACCCCCGTTGACATTAAACGTGATGTGACCGCAATGACCGGATAACGGCTTTCCAAATCAATAAAATTATCGAGTTCAGCTTTGCCTTGTTGATCATCGCCCGTAATTTTCATTATGTATTTAGGGTTTTCTTTAACAAATTCTGGAGCCTCTTGGCATAAAAAAGAACGCATTAAATCTGCGTGTTCTATATTTTCACAAAAAACAATTGCTTTGGCATAAGGGTCATTTTCTCTCTGGAACCGCATTATTTGTTTTGCGACTTCAAGAGTACGTTTTTCCAAAACCAATGTTTTGTTGTAATCTGATTGTGTGTACTCCTTATCTTCAATTTCATTACCGAATTTGTCTTTTTTACCTAATTCCGGTCTCCAACCCATCAAATCTTTATCAAGACCAATTTTAAAAACTATATAAGGAGCTAAAAAACCATCACTGATCCCTTGTTTCAAAGAATAAGTATAAAGCGCTTCTCCAAAATATGTTGAAGTTGAAATATTGGTTTCTTCTTTGGGGGTGGCTGTCATACCGATTTGTGTGGCTGAGCTGAAATAAGTCAAAATGTCATGCCACGCAGAATCTTCGGCGGCAGAACCGCGGTGACATTCATCAACAACGATCAAATCAAAAAAATCTGGAGAAAACTCTTTGTATATATTCTTTTCAGATTCATTGCCTGTTACCGCTTGATACAGGGAGAGATAAATTTCGTAAGATTTATCAACCTTACGGTTGGTAATTTTGGTCATAGCTTTGCCAAAAGGAGCAAAATCTTGGTTTTTTGTTTGATCAACCAGAATATTTCTGTCTGCCAAGAAGAGAATACGTTTCTTCTGCTTTGACTTCCATAAACGCCATATAATTTGAAACGCTGTATAAGTTTTTCCTGTACCCGTTGCCATTACCAACAAAATTCGATTTTGACCTTTGGTTATAGCCTCTATGGTTTTGTTGATAGCTATACGTTGATAGTAACGAGGAGAACGCCCTGAACCATCATCATAATATTCAGAAAAGATTTTGCTTTCTTGTTCATCATCAATATGTTGATTTTGTTTATAACGGTTCCATAATTCATTCGGCGTGGGGAAATCTGCTAAAGGGATTTCTTTTTCCTCTCCAGTTAACAAATCGTGTTCATAAAAACCTTTTCCGTTAGAGCTGTATACAAAAGGGATATTTAAAATTTGGGCATAATCAATAGCCTGTTGAATACCCGAACTAACAGTTTTATATCCTGCTTTGGCTTCAACAATGGCCAAAGGTAAATGAGGCTTATAAAACAACACATAATCGGCACGTTTGGGCTCACCGCGCTTGACTTCTTTACCTCTAACCATAATACGACCTTTAGTAAAGCTCAATTCTTGGCGAATTTGTGTCCGACTATCCCAACCTTTTGCTATGATAGAAGGTGTAATTTCAACGCGTTTTGTGTCTTCTTCCGATAATTTGTTATAAGCCATAGCGTTTATCACCAATTACTAGAGCTTATGATGTTATAGTGTGTACGATAAAAATGCAAGTTTTGATGGGGAGATACTCTCTCTAAATGTTTTACCACAAGCGACACTTTTTGTTTTCACTTATCCATGTTGCGCTTGTCGGTGGGGTGAAAGTTTGTTATCATCACGGTGCGTTTGCAACTGCGGGCGCAGGGCGTCAGAAACCCTTTTCATATACAGTCGCATAGTGTATGGCGACTAATAAATTATATGCCAAATCTGCCCTATACGGGCGGATGATGGCGTTATAAGGCTATGCGCGAAAGCGTCATGCTGTCCATAGATAAACTTTACATCCGCCCGCCTTTTTAGGGGGATATCGTATATACGAAAAAATTTAATATGATATATTTTGACGTATATACAGATTATCTATTTTTGCTATGAACTTTAATAGGAGTAAAAAAACAATGACAAGTGAACAAATCAAGAAAAATATGGATTCCTTACAGCGTGAAATTGACGGCGTCCAGCGTCAATATGATTCGGAAAAAAGAACCTTTGACAACTATATGAAACAGGCTCAAAAGTCGCAAAAGAAGCTTGATGATTTTACAAAAAAGATCAACGAAAAGCGGAAGAAAATGGATCAAATGCAAAAAGATTTCAATAAATCTTTGGCGGAAGAAATGAAAAAGAAGAAATAATGCTTTCGATGCGAGAAAATCTTCCCGTACAGAACTTTTGTTTTAGGAAAGTTAATGAAAAATATTATTTCCATTTTTAGCGGACAATCATTTAATGTTCTTATTCCTGATCCGATGACTGTTAAAATTGAGGACATAGCGCACGCATTGTCGCTATTATGCCGTGCAAACGGTCATTTCAATCGTTTTTATTCCGTTGCCGAACATTCCGTAAACTGCTGTAAAGAAGCCTCTGCTCGCGGATACGACAAAACGATTCAGCTTTGTTGTCTTCTTCACGATGCTTCCGAAGCCTATATATGCGATATTCCCCGTCCCATTAAAGGGCAGGCATATATGGAAAACGAAGACAGATTGGAAAAAGCCATTTTAATGGCTCTTGCTCCGCACTGCATAAACCTATTTTTTGCTGAACAGGCTTTATGGCGCACGGTTGACGATACAATGCTGTATTGGGAATTTGAAAATTATTTTAAGAATGATGTAAAACCAAATCCTATTCCAGATAACGGTCAAACGTTACATATTGCACTATCATCACAAATACGTCCTTTTGAAGATGTACAAAACGAGTTTTTAGCTTTATACGAGGAATTGGTAAATGACTGAATATGTGGGAATTGACGGATGTCACGACGGATGGATCGCCGTTTTCACAGACGAATATGACGTGATAAGCATTAAGGTTAAAGAAAAATTAACCGGCTTTGATTTCAACAGAAGCAATCCGAACAGTATTATTTTAATCGATATGCCGATCGGTTTGAAAAACAGGCCTGATGCAAAGCTGCGCAAGATAATGCACGGAAACAAAAATTCTGTTTTCTCTTTTCCGAAAAATTTACCTGATACGGAAAAAGAATATAGGGAAAATAAGGACAGTATTACAATATCGGCTCAAGCAAACGCAATTATGCACAAAATTTATGAAGTAAAAGAGTTCGTGGCAGGAAAAGACGTCTTGCAGTTTTGGGAATCTCATCCGGAGTTTTGCTTTGAACTGCTAAAAAATCGAGAAGGACTTTTTCCCAAGAAAACCGGCGCGGGACAAGCCGAACGTCTTTTAATTTTGAAAGAATATCTTGGCTTTGCCGGAATTGAACAGCTTTTGCGGGAAGCCCGAAAACGAGGAGAAGATGCTTTTAATTTTGATGATTTGCTTGATGCCGCCTGTTTGGCCGTGATGGCCAAGATGATCGGCACAAAAGAAAATCTCGGTAAAATCAAGAAAAGCGATGACGATTGTCCGTTTATCGCGTACGCAAAAAATTTAATGTAGATATTCGTGTTCGGTCGTAACGTCTTTTTACGGCGGTATTCCTTACTTCCTGCTCTTTTGCCGCCCGTAGATGTTACAATACATCAGAATATAACTCGCAGATGATTTGCTCACACACACCAAAACCTTTGGCAGTATCGTCAAAATACGTTGTTTCCTTACCAATAAAAGACAGCTTAGTGATGAAAGATTTATTGATATTCATCGGCGTTCATTCTTTCGATTTGAGGTAACACGGGGGTAACTTCTGGAAAGGCTTTTCGCCAAAAGAAAGCATAATTCAGTTTTCCTTCGTAACCGTTATTAAAGCTTATTTGTTATATAATATCACTGTGTTGGTATAAACAAACATCTGTCTGTAGACACTGTCGTCCCATCACTTTTCCGTAATGCACTTTTCGTAATACAAAAAAACGAAAAACACTACGCTACCCCACTCTTGAAATCGCCCTCAAACAGCTGTAAAATCTATCCGTCACACACGCTTGAACGACTTTATTGTGAGGCTAAAAATGCCAATGTTGCGTAAATCGTTCAGGAAATTTGGGACGCGCCTGTCGCCGCAAAACAATGTCTGTCCCGTCTGTTCCAGCTGTTTCTGGGTGATGTTCTCTTTCCGTCTGAAACGAACTTCATATGTTGCGAATAAGCCCTGAATTCAGAGATCGGTTAAAAACGTTTTCAGGTTTCAGTGCAAAAATTTAATCTTCTTTTTGTCGGAATGTCAGATCTTGTTGTGCCGATGTGTTTTTCTGTTTGGTAAGAGATAACGTAAACAGAAAAACAAAATGACGAAAGCAGATGAAAGTCCGTTACTGGAAGCTATCAAAAATCACCTGGCGGATGTGGTTATCGATTTGATCGAAAACGGCACTGACATAAACGCGACAGATAAAAACGGCAAAAGCGCATGGGATTATATTACGGGGTTAAAGTAAAAAGTCCTGATAGAAAAAAATTAACGACACAACTGATGAAAGAAAAGAAAAATGAAAACAATACAGACCAAAGAAGAACAACCACCGAATCCTAAAATCGGCAAGAATACTGCTGTTTCCTGCGACTGTTTGAATAATTGCGCCCGCCAGCTGGAAAGAATACTGCTGTCCGTCCGTATCATCGTCATTCCGAGGCACAGCGTTATCCGGAAGCGCAAGGCGTCATTTCTCCTTCCAGTTACTTGGGCAAGCGTGAAATTTTAGCACACGACAACCGGTAAATGTGTTAATATGGCAAAACTAAAAAAATTAATGGAGAGAAATATGATGATCAGTGAAGAATACAATATTATCGGAGAAACAAATTTAGATCGTTTGAGAAATAAAGTTTCAGCAATGTTGGCGATTAAAAGAGGAAATTTTACCAGAAAAGAGCTGATGGGAGAGGGAATAAAAAAATACCTTTATATAAAAAACAATTTATCCAATTGTAAGTATAAAGATGTCTATAGAGTGTTTTACGGATTAGCCAGAATGGGGGAAACATTTTGTGAAAACTATTTTAAAGAAATGGACAAGTTAAAGGATGATAAGGATAAAATAACCTTTAAAACAATTTTTGAAGCTATTTCTAAAGAGCGTAACGAAACTTCTTTTGCTAGCAAAATGTTGCATACCTTTAAGCCTGAGTTTCCGATATGGGACAGGATAGTGGCGACAGATCATTTTGGAATGAAAGTTCCGAATAAAGCGGAAAAAGAAATTGTATATGATATATACGAAAAATATGTAACGCGATTTAATGAATATAAATCAAGCGACAGCGGAAAAGAGTTGATCAACATATTTAATGAAATATGCGATGAGTTGTTTGATGAGAATTTCTTAAATGAAAACAAACCTAAAACAGCAATAACAGATACAAAAAAGATTGATTTTCTCTTATGGTGCTGCAGACCGCCGAAAAAATCAAAGCAGGCGCGAAAAGAGTAATTTTATGTTATTGAGCAATAAAAAGCGGGGCGTTTTGCGTCCCGTTTTTTGTGAAATGATTAAAAAGCGTTGCCGTATTGCTCAAAGAGCCGTTGATTGCATATCAAACAAAAGCAAGCTGTTTTGTAGGGGATAATGCAAAATGCAGCCTTTGACTTTTTTTACCGCAGAGTTTTTCAACCGCTTGTGCCAAACTCCGTAATTCTTCCGCATATGTTTCAACAGTTGCTCGCGGTGTGTCATGGCCTAAAAATTTGTGATCGATGATATAAAATCCGTCATCCTGCAGCGCGCTCATATCCGACGAACCGCGAATTAACTGAGCGTCTTTTTCGACGCAGATCGGCCATTCGGACAAAATATCCGCCGTTCCGATGACTGTTAAAATTGAGGACATAGCGCACGCATTGTCGCTATTATGCCGTGCAAACGGTCTTTTCAATCGTTTTTATTGCTCTGCCGATTTAAACCAGTTTTTGCGTCTGTGTTCAAGGACATTCAGTACTTTTAAAACGTTGCCGACCTGAACGGTCGTATCCCCGTGCAACAGCTTTAAAACCATCGGCTTTGACAGTTTTGCCTCTTTGGCCAGGACGTCCGCAGAAACGCCCAATATCGTTTTGTAACGGTTTATTTGTTCGACAATAATGCGCCACTTTAAAATGTCGGTCACTTT
>CALXYE010000175.1 GCA_944392845.1 uncultured Alphaproteobacteria bacterium | reverse complement strand
GGCGCCGCTGCGAGGAGCTGCTGGAGCACGGCGACGCCTGCTGCCGGGTGTTCGCCAACCCGGTGGAGCAGGACGGCCGCCTCACCGGCGCGGTGCTGATCGCCGTGGACGTGACGGAGCAGGAGCGCCGGGAGACCCTGCGGCGGGAGTTCGCCGCCAACGTCTCCCACGAGCTGAAGACGCCCCTGACCTCCATCCTGGGCACGGCGGAGATCCTCCGGGACGGCCTGGTGAAGCCCGGGGACGTGGCCCACTTCGCCGGGAACATCCACCGGGAGGCCCAGCGGCTCATCGGCCTGGTGAACGACATCATCGAGCTCTCCCGCCTGGACGAGGGCGGCCCCACCGCCGAGTGGGTGCCGGTGGACCTGCAGAGCGTGGCCCGGAGCGTGGCGGAGCAGTTGGCCCCGGCGGCGGAGAAGAAGCAGGTCACCCTCACCGTGGAGGGGGCGTGCGGCTCCATCCGGGGCGTGCCCCAGATCGTGGAGGAGGTGATCTACAACCTCTGCGACAACGCCATCGCCTACAACAGGCCCGGCGGCAGCGTCCGGGTGACCCTCTCCCGGACGGCGGAGGGGGCCCGGGTGGCCGTGGCGGACACCGGCATCGGGATCCCCCGGGAGATGCAGAGCCGGGTGTTCGAGCGGTTCTACCGGGTGGACAAGAGCCACCCCAGCGGCGGCACGGGACTGGGGCTCTCCATCGTCAAGCACGGCGCGGCCTATCTGGGCGGCCGGGTGGAGCTGGAGAGCGAGCCGGGCCGGGGCAGCACCTTCACCCTGACCTTCCCCGACCGCGGGGAGGCCCCCGCGTAAGGGGCGGGCGGCGGCCCGGCGCTCCGGGCGCCCGGAGAAGATCAAGACAGAGCGGCCCCCGGCGAGACCTCGCCGGGGGCCGCGTTGTTCCGTTCGTCAGAAGAGCCCCAGGCTCTTCAGGGAGAAGATCCACAAAAACAGCGTCAGGCAGGAGAGGGCGGTGGTCAGCAGCACGATGCCGCCGGCCAGATCCGCGTCCGCGTCCATCTGCAGGGCCATGGTGTAGGAGTTCACCGCCACCGGCGTGGCGAAGACCAGCATCACCGCGCACAGCGCCACGCCCCGGAAACCCATCGCCGCCCCCAGGGAGAGGAAGACGGCCGGGAACACCACCAGCCGGGCCGCGGTGCAGGCGGCCAAGTGGCCCAGGGAGCCCCGCAGCCTGCCGAAGTCCATGGAGGCGCCCATGAGCACCAGGGCCAGGGGCGTGGCGGCGTCCGCCAGCTCGGTCACCACCGTGTCCAGGAGGTAGGGCAGCCGGAAGCCGCCCAGCTGGCACAGGAGACCGGCCGCCGCCCCCAGCACGAAGGGGTTCCGCACCACGCCCAGCAGGATCCGCCGGGGGCTGGGGGCGCTGCCGTGGAACAGCTCCAGGGACAGCACCGCCAGGATGTTGATGAGGGGCACCATCACCGCCACCAGCACGGAGATGGGGCCCACGCCGTCCTCCCCGAACAGGGAGATGGACATGGGGAGCCCAAGGAGGATGAGGTTGGGCCGGCAGAAGGCCTGGAGCATGACGCCCCGGGCGGCCCGGTCGGAGACGGTCCGGGACAGGAGCGCCAGTCCCACCAGGAACTCGCACACGGTGCCCAGGATGCAGAAGAGGATCAGCCGGGGGTCGAAGGCGGCGCCCAGGTCCGCGTGGTAGACGTTGGAGAAGAGCAGGGGCGCCATGAAGAGCTTGAAGCACAGGCCGTTGGCCTGGCGGGCCGACGCGTCGGAGAGGATGCGCAGCCGCCGGGCGGCGACGCCCAGCCCGATGATGAGGAACAGGGGCAGAACGGCGTTGAGGGCGATGACGATGTTTTCCATGGGTACCTCACAGGCGGGCCCGGCGCTCCGGCGCCGGGCCTTGGATGGTTCAGGTGGGCGAGGAGGCGGCCTCCTCCGCCGCCAGCCGCCGCAGGATCTCCGTGGTCTCCTGGAGCAGGGCGCCGACGCTCAGGTCCGGCACCCCCACCACCAGGTTGTCGCAGTGGTTGAAGGGGATCAGGATCCGCCGGGCGGCGCTCTGGCCCACCGCCGCCGCCATGGCGGGGGTGATCTCCCCGTAGAGGGCGTCGGCGATGACGATGCCGATGGGGCCCACGATCACGTCCGCCCTCCGGCAGGCCACGATCACCGCGTTCTCCCCGGTGGCGGCGTGGTCCGCCCCCGCCTTGCGCATGGCGGAGGCGGCGAGGCTGTTGGTGCCCACCGCGGTAATCTCCGCGCCGGGGATGGTCTCCCGGACGGCGGCGACCAGCTGGCGGCCGATGCCGCCGCCCTGGGCGTCGATGATGAGGATGTTCACAGAACGGCCCCCCTCTCTCCGAGATCAGAGATAAAAGTTACAAGATAAAAGATAAAAAGACCACTATATACGGCAAAATATGGGGCGTCTCCCAGGGGAGCGGCGCCCTCTCCTATCATAGCGCAGCCGCCGGGGATTTGCAAGGGGCCGGCGGCTCATACTTTCCGCCCCCCTCCCATAAGGTATCGGGAGGGGGGATGGACGTGGGGCTGACCATGTTTTACAGCGCCCTGGCGCTGACGGGGGTGAACCTGCTGCTGCGGCTGGCGGGCACCGCGTTCCAGGTCTATCTCTCCGGCCGGATCGGCGCGGCGGGGATCGGCCTTTTGCAGCTGGTGCTGTCTGTGGCCATGCTGGCGGAGACCGCCGGCATCGCCGGGGTGCGGACGGCGTGCATGTACCTCTCCGCCGAGGAGCTGGGCCGCCGCCGGGCGGGCCGGATCCCGGGGATCCTCTCCGGCTGCGGGATCTATGCCCTGGCGTGGGGGTGCGCCGCCGCCGGGGCGCTGTACGCCGCCGGGCCCTTCCTGGCGGAGGCGTGGATCGGCGACGCCCGGACGGCGGGGGCCCTGCGGCTGTTCGCCTGCTTCCTGCCGGCGGAGTGCCTGTGCGCCGTGCTGCGGGGCTACTTCACCGCGGCGGGGCGCATCGGGACCCTGGCGGCGGTGGGGGCGGGGGAGCAGCTGTGCTCCGTGGCCGCCACCCTGGCGGCGCTGACCTGGTGGGCGGGGGGAGATCCGGCCCGGGCCTGCCAGGCGGTGATCTTCGGCGGAGGGATGGGGGCGTGCTTCGCCCTGGCGGCGCTGGGCCGGCTGCGGCCCC
>CALXYE010000174.1 GCA_944392845.1 uncultured Alphaproteobacteria bacterium | reverse complement strand
CACCCCGGATTGGGTGTTTGCCCTTTCGGACAACATGATCCGTTGACATAGTCAAGATTCGCTCCGCACGGATTATTCGGCACGCCTATAACGCTGTTAACGCAACATGCTTTTCCTTTACCGTTTTCGCATTGTTGTCCTAAAGGACAGGTGACGCCTTCGCACGGATAGCGGCATCTTGTTCCGTCATAGATTTGATTCGCCGCACACATCGGGCAGTCCGTCTGACCTTTTTCGCATTTGACGACGCAACACGCCGTTCCGACGCCGTTTTGGCATTCATAACCGTCGGGACATTTTACGCCTTTGCACGGCATGCGGCATTCCGTACCGTCCCAGACTTCTCCGTCAAGGCACATCGGGCAATCCGTTTGTCCGACCGTACAATTCGCATGGCATCCGCCCTTTCCGTCGGCAACTTGTCCCGAAGGACAGTTACAATCCGTCGCCCCTTCTTCGCAGAAAGTACAGTTATAAATCAATACCCGCGCGTCGGACGGATTCGTTACGCATACCTGACGTAACGCGTCGCAGGGGACGGAACATCTGTTTCCGGGGGTGCAGCTTGTATTCGTACAGCCGCATGCGTAGCCGTTCGGCATCAGAGCGCTTTGCTTGCACTGAGGCGTCGTGCCGCGGCACGGGTTCGGGTCGCAATAATTCGGCGTATCGCACGCCCCTTTGCCGTCCGCTTTTTGCCCGTTCGGACAGTTGCACTGTTCGCCTTCGGCACAGTTGACGCATTGTCCGTCAACGCATCGGGCGCCGTTGCCGCACGACGTGTCCGTACAACGGCACGCGGGGGCGCCGTCTACGACCGTGCAGGGCATTTTGTCGGGACAATTCATGTCTTCGCAAAGATCCAAATCTTTCGTCGGCGCGCCTTTTTCCGCCCTGACGCTAAATTCGCTCATCATGCCCAGCTTTTGCGCCGCGGCGGTTTGAAATGAAGCGCCGCTGTCAAAGACGGACGCTTCCGCGGGCAGGGTAAGAAAAGCCGCTAAAAATATTAATGCCGTTTTCATGACTTTCCTCCCCGTATTATTTCAAAATGCAACAACAGTCGGTTCCCAAGGTCATGTCGGACGGACACGAAACGCCGTCGCAAGAAGATTTTTCCGTCGTGCCCGAAAGTAATGTCCCTTCCCCAAACAATTTGGCATCATTAGTCGTTACCGGCGTCATAGCGTCTATCGGGTCGCAGTCGTCATAATACATGGCTCGCCCGCGGTCGTCATACCCTGCGATTTTTCCGCATTTATCTCCGGCATAAGCGCTTGTTGTCGTCAATAGCAACATAAGGCATAAAAATAAAAATTTCTTCATGGCGTTTCTCCTCGAATGAACTTTTCTTTATTTTTTATTCTATAATAAAATTGTGGCGAAAATATGGCAAAAAGCTAAGGTAAATTAGAATGAATATAAGTTTTTGTAAAACAATATGAAATACGGATAAATTTTTTAAAAAGAAAAAGATTGCCCCTCTTCGGCAATCATTTTTTTACACGGGGGAGGGGGGTGCTATATTATAATATGTTCTATTATTACTATATATTTATGTAAAGTTACTTCGGACAATCCCGCCGAAAGGACGGCGGTTTCGCCGCCGTCCTTTATATGAAATACCCGCCCGGGTGCGGGGCGGGCATAAAATGTTATTTGTTGCAGGGGGCAATCAGTTCGCTGAGGGAAATAACGCCCAACAGGTAATCGTTCGTGCAGACTTTTTGATTGCCGATCATGCCGCGCGTTCCCGTACAGGCGCTCAGAGCGGCCAGGCACAAAATAACGGCGATTTTTTTCATTTTTAGATCTCCTTAAAAAATTTTATTCGCGGAAATGCGAATGAACGGGAAAGTATATGAAGAACGAAAAAAATGCAATAGGGGTTGAGAAGGAACGCTTTTTGGGAAAAAATAATAAAAATCCGCCGTCGGAAAGGAGCTTCGAGGTTGTTGGAAACGGCTTTCCGTCGCATTTGTATGCGGTCGGACGGGATGCGGAATCGGGGTACAAAGCGGCTCCGATATGCGCTTTTAAACCGAAGATCGTTTATAAATAACGGTTTTCTTTCCGTATTTTTCATATAAACTGAATGTCAACGATATGATCTTTTCATATTGAATGTTTTTTACGGAGAGGTTTTTATGCAGAAGCTTGAAAAGCAGTTTCATATTCATTGCGTTGAAGGCGACGTCGGCCGCTACGTCATTTTGCCGGGCGATCCGGGGCGTTGCGAATCCATTGCGGCTTTGTTTGATAATCCCGTTCACGTCGCGCAAAACCGCGAATACAACATTTATACGGGAACCCTTTCGGGGGAAAAGGTTTCGGTCTGTTCAACGGGCATCGGCGGCCCTTCGGCTTCCATCGCTATGGAAGAATTGCATAATATCGGCGCCGATACGTTCATTCGTACGGGAACCTGCGGCGGGATAGACTTGGACGTCCGTTCGGGCGATATCGTCGTCGCGACGGGCGCGATCCGCTTTGAACATACGTCGCGGGAATATGCTCCGATAGAATATCCCGCGGTGGCAAATCTGGACATTACCGTCGCGTTGCGTCAAGCGTCTTTGGCAATGGGCAAAACGACGCATACGGGCGTCGTGCAGTGCAAGGACGCTTTTTACGGCCAGCATAGCCCCAATAAAATGCCCGTTTCCTACGAATTGCTCCAGAAGTGGGAAGCGTGGAAACGTTTGGGCGTCAAAGCAAGCGAAATGGAATCCGCGGCGCTGTTTGTCGTTGCCGACGCCTTGCATTGCCGTTGCGGTTCGTGCTTCCACGTGATTTGGAATCAGGAACGCGAAGCGGCGGGACTTGATCAGCAGATGTCCGAAGATACTTCCGCCGCCGTCCGCGTAGCGGTTGACGCGCTGAAGATCATCATTGAACAGGACCGCGCGGCGAAAAAATAATATTTTTCAACCCAAAAAAGGCTTCGGAGACCGTTTCCGAAGCCTTTTTTGAAAAGTAATTTTTGCATGTATAAAAAATAAATAAAATCTTTCATTGATTTATAATATGTATAAAATGCTTGTACAAACCATATAAAATAATCTTAAAAGGAGTGTGTAGGATGAATGAATCTTTTTTCGGCGAATTCACAAATAAATTTAACGTATCAAAAACGTTACGCTTTGAGTTGCGTCCCGTCGGGAAGACGGAGGAAAAGATAAAAGAAAGCAGAATCTTGGAACAAGACGAATTGCGCAGTGAATATTATCCGCGAATGAAGGAAATTTTGGATAACGGGCACAAGGCGCTGTTGCAGGAAGCTTTGTCTGCTTTTGAAATGACGGAAGAGGGAAAAAGGACGGATTGGAAAATATTGGAACAAGCGTATGACGCTTTTCAAAAAGATAAAGATAAAAAAGCACTGGAAACGGTATCAAAGAAATATCGCTCGGCAATTACTCGGATTTTTAAGAAATTTTTATCGGACAAAAATTCTCCGTATTATAAATTAGCGGAATCAACGCCGAGCGATTTTATCAAAAATGTTTTGAAAAATTCGCCTGATGAGGAAGACCGTAAAATTTTGGAGGCTTTTAACGAATTTGCCTGTTATTTTAAGGGGTTTCAGGAAAATCGGAAAAATATTTATTCCGCCGAGGCTCAAACAACGGCGGCCGCAAACCGTGCCGTGAATGAAAACTTTCCGAAGTTTTTGGAATGCGTAAGAATTTTTAAAATATTGCAAAGCGCGTATCCGGAAATTATTGAACGGCTGCAAACCGAAATGGCGGATCATCTGCACGGACGCGATTTAGCGGATATCTTTGACGTGAGAGCATACGGAAAGGTTTTGGCTCAAAGCGGTATTGACGATTTTAATGCCGTTATCGGCGGGATAAAAACGGGAGAAACCGTCAAAATTCGAGGAATGAACGAATTTATCAACAAATATCGTCAAGACCATCCGGAGACGGCTCAAAAATTGCCTCTGATGCCGTTGCTGTATAAACAGATTTTAAGCGACCGCGAAAGGCTTTCTTTTATTCCGACCGCCTTTTCTTCGGATGAGGAAGTCGTAAAATCCGTCCTTGATTTCGGAACGATGCTTGAACGGGACGCCGTCGCGGAAAAAATGAAGAGCATTTTGAATACGCTGAGCGATACCGATGAAGGCATATATATTAACGGAACGTTTTTGGCGGAAGTGTCGCGCGGTTTATTCGGAGCGTGGGACGTCTTTGAACGCGCGCAAGAAGAGCTTGAGGCGCAAAATAAAAGCAAACGGACGAAACGGCCGAAAAAAGAAACGTATTCTTTGGCGGAACTGTATGGAATTTCTCCAAACGCTCAAAGCGTTTCGGCATATTGGAAATCGGATAAAAACGGAAAAATCTTCGCAGACGTATCGGAAAGCTTTGATCGTTTAAAAGCAAGCTTAAAAACAGGGAAAACGGACGTTCGCTTGAGCGAACAAAGTGAAGTCGTTCAGAATATAAAAACTTTTTTGGATTCCGTTTTGAACTTGATGCATTTCGTAAAGCCTTTAAACGTTAAAGATGAAGCAAATCGGAACCGGCTTTTTTATGAAAAGTTTGACGGTCTTTTTGAGGAGCTTGATACAATTGTGCCGCTTTACAATCGCGTACGTGATTATGTCACAAAAAAGCCGACGGAAGCGAAAAAGCTGAAACTGATGTTTGATTGCCCGATTTTGGCGGACGGTTGGGATTTGAATAAGGAAAAGGATAATAAATCCGTCCTTTTTACAAAAGACGGAAAATATTATCTGGGGATCATCAACAAAAATTCCAGAAGGAAGCCGAATTTCGACGCAATGGCCAAAAGGGCATCGGGGAAATGTTATAAAAAAATGGTTTATAAATATATACCCAAGCCGAGTGCAATGTTTCCAAGAGTCTTTTTGAAAGGAAAGGAAACCTATCATCCTTCGGAAGATCTCGTTCGGCGTTATGAAAACGGAGAATATAAAAAAGGCGAAACTTTCGATTTGGCGTTTTGTCGGGAACTGATTGATTATTTTAAAGAATCAATCTTTAAAAATCCGGAATGGAACGTATTTGATTTTCACTTTTCCGATACGTCTGCTTATAAGAATATCGGCGATTTTTATCGTGAGGTTTCACGACAGGCGTATAAACTGAAATTTGTCGATGTTTCCGAAGCTGACATTAACGCTTCGGTCGAAAACGGAGAATTGTTTTTGTTCCAGATTAGGAATAAAGATTTTGCCGATCGGGCGTCCGGGCGCAAAAACATGCATACATTGTATTGGGAACATTTGTTTTCCGATGAAAATCGGTTAAAGAACTATCCCGTAAAACTGAACGGAGAAGCGGAATTATTTTTCCGTCCCGCATCCGTAAAGAAAGCGTTTGTTCATAAAGTCGGCGAAAAAATGCTGAATAAACGGGATAAAGACGGGAATCCCGTCCCCGAAAGCATTTATAAGGAGCTTTTTGAGCATGTCAACGGGCGTTTAAACAAACCGTTATCAAAAGAAGCCGCCGAATATGCGGACAAAATTGTCGTTAAGGACGTAACCCATAGCATCACGAAGGATAAGCGGTTTACCGAAGATAAATATTTCTTCCATGTGCCGATGACGATTAACAGGACGGCGGGCGATCCGGTTAAATTTAACGAAAGCGTCAATGAGTTTGTTAAAGCGCATCAGCATGATTTCTCCGTTATCGGAATTGATCGCGGCGAACGAAATTTAATTTATGCCGTTTTAATCAATGCGGCGGGAGAGATTACGGAACAGAAATCGTTTAACGTCGTCAATAAAACGGATTATCACCAAAAACTGGACGAACGCGAAAAACAGCGCGATGCGGCGCGGAAAAGCTGGAAATCCGTCGCTCGGATCAAAGATCTGAAAGAAGGATACCTGTCGGGAGTCGTTCATGAAATCACAAAGATGATGGTTAAGCATAATGCCGTCGCGGTTTTGGAAAACTTGAATTACGGCTTTAAGCGCGGTCGTTTCCGTATCGAAAAACAGGTCTATCAAAAATTTGAAAAAGCCTTGATTGATAAATTGAACTATCTGGTTTTTAAAGAAAACGATCCTAGTTCTTTCGGGGGCGTTTTGAACGGATATCAGTTGACGGATCGTTTTAAAAGCTTTGAAAAAATCGGGAAACAGACGGGATTCTTGTATTATGTGCCCGCAGCGTATACGTCAAAAATTGATCCGACGACGGGTTTTGTAAATCTTTTTGATTTAAAATCCTGTACAAATGCGGAAAAAATCAAAGCCTTCTTTGATCAATTCGATTCCGTTTCATATTGTGAAAAATACGACGCTTTTGCCTTTGCGTTTGACTACGGTAATTTTAAAACGCTTCAGCAAAGCTGGAAAACGCAATGGACGGTTTATAGCGGCTCCGAACGGCTTGTTTATAATAACGCCTCAAAGACAACGGAAACGGTTTTTCCGACAAAGCTTATCAAAGACGCGTTAATGGCGGCCGGGGCAACGTTGTCCGACGGGTATGACCTTAAAAAATTTATGTCCGTATTGAATCCGTCGAAAAAGCAGGATGCATCGTTCTTTCTTGCAATATTCAGAGCGTTTAAGCTGTCGTTACAAATGCGAAACAGTAACGCCGTAACCGGAGAAGATTATATCGTATCTCCCGTTTTAAACAAAGACGGCGTCTTCTTTGATTCCCGAACGGCTTCGGCGGAATGTCCCCGGGATGCGGATGCGAACGGTGCCTTTCACATAGCTTTAAAAGGCCTTTTCCTTATCCAAAATATGAATGAAAAGGGCGGAAAAATCGAACACAAAGATTGGTTTGAGTTCGTTCAAAAACGATGTCGGTAATTTGACGGGAAGGGGCTTCGGATATGGAAAGCGTACTGACGATGACACAGTTGAACGATTTTCTTTTTTGTCCGAGGTCCCTGTATTACAGCGGAATTTATCGCAACGGCTCCGCTCCGGAATTTTATCATCAAACGCCGCAAATAACGGGAAGTTTAGCGCATGAAGCAATTGACGAAGGGCGATATTCCGATCGCCGTCAGGTTTTGTGCGGAATTATGGTTTTTTGTGAAAAATACGGACTTCTCGGGCGTATTGACGTTTTTGACGTTGCTTCAGGAATATTAACCGAGCGCAAGTATTCGGTATCCGCCGTTTATGACGGATTTCGCCTGCAACTTTATGCTCAATATTTTGCTCTGACGGAAATGGGGTTTTCCGTTAAAAAAATGCGGCTGCATTCTCGAAAGGATAACAAAAATTATACGGTAGATTTGCCTGTTTCGCGGGATATCGACTTTTTTGAAGAGACACTGCGGCGCATCAGAGAATGGTCGGCGGAAGACCCGTTTGAAAATCCGAATCCTCAAAAATGTGCGAAGTGTATTTATGCCCCGTTATGCGAATACGCGTGAAAGGACGGTTCCCCGTGATGTCTTTACCCGATTTCAAGTATAAACAAATTATCATTCATGTCGTTCGTAAAAAAGGAGAAAAATTGCGCTTCAGAGCCGATAATATCGTCATAAAAGATGCGGAAGGAAAAACCGTTCTACAGCATTCTTGCCACAGAACCTTTGCATTATTCGTTGTCGGGGATATTTCGGTTACGAGCGTTATGATCAGGCATTGCGTTAAATATCATTTTCCGATTATTTTAATGAACCGTTCCCTTAAAATCATTACAAAATTTAATTGTGAGGCGGAGGGAAATACATTGTTGCGCAGGCGGCAATACGGAGCGTCTCCGGCTCATAATTTGGATGTGGCCAAGTCAATTATTCGTCAGAAAATCGGCAACCAAAGAAAATTGCTGTTAAAAATACGCCAAAAATCAAAAGAAGATTTAAAAACCGCGGATTACCTGTCCTCAATAAATATTGACAAAGCACGGAACACTTATGAATTGATGGGAATGGAAGGACTTGCAAGCCGTGCTTTTTTCAGGGCTTATTTCCGGCAATTGGGATGGAACAGAAGAGAACCCCGCTGTAAGCGTGACATTGCGAATTTATTGCTGGATATCGGTTATACATGGTTGTTCCAATTTATGGAATCTCTTTTGTCGTTATATGGCTTTGATCTGTATTGCGGCGTTTTGCATACTTTTTTCTATCAAAGAAAATCGTTGGTTTGCGATATTGTCGAGCCTTTTCGCTGCATTATCGATGCCCGCATTAAAAAAGCGTATAATTTGGGGCAAATTGACGAGAAAGATTTTGAATTAAAAGACGGACGATATTTTTTGAACTTTAATAAACAAGAAAAATATATCGCATTGTTTTTAAAGGATATTTTGTCTTACAAAGAAGAAATGTTTAAATTTTGCCGATCGTATTACAGATGGGTGGCGCGAAGCGGGAGATTTGAAGAATTTCCGGTTTTTTCAATAGGTTGAAATAAAATGTTTTTAGTCGTCTATGATATAGAAAATGACAGGCTTCGTTCCCGTTTTTCAAAATTTCTGGAGCGTTACGGCCGTCGGATGCAGTATTCCGTTTTTGTCATCAAGAACAGTCCGCGAATATTGGATAACATTAAATCCGAAATCCAAGGGCGTTTTGCGTCTTGTTTCAAACAGGGGGACAGTGTTTTAATTTATCGCGTTCCTGATGATTCCTGCGTCGGACGTTTCGGTTATCCCGTAAATGAAGAAACGGATCTTGTCATCAAATGATGCAAACCTTGGTCTTAATTTTTTAAAAATCAAGGCATTGCGCATTTTTTTATTTTTAAAATCGGAAAAACGAAGTATGCTGAAAATGAAAGATCTTCAAACTTTTCAAAAAGAAGCGTATGTAAAGCATTTTTGTCAGAGTTTAGAAGATTCTTCAAATTTCTACTGTTGTAGATTTTGAACAATACGATGTTGTCAAAGTGTTTAGAAGATTCTTCAAATTTCTACTGTTGTAGATACATATCTGAAACGCTGCCTTGACGTGTTTAGAAGATTCTTCAAATTTCTACTGTTGTAGATAAAATCCATTTGGAAAGTATGGGTTTGTTTAGAAGATTCTTCAAATTTCTACTGTTGTAGATTAACCGTTGAAACCATACCTGAAATGTTTAGAAGATTCTTCAAATTTCTACTGTTGTAGATTAGACAGATAATCGTGTTCGTAATCGGTTTAGAAGATTCTTCAAATTTCTACTGTTGTAGATAAGAGTGCACGCGAACGCTTTTGAAAGTTTAGAAGATTCTTCAAATTTCTACCGTTGTAGATGACGAAAGCGGCCGTCGATACCGCGGAGGTTTAGAAGTTTCTTTAAGTAAATCGTGAAGAGGCTTGTTTAAAGCGTTTTGTATCGAATTTCGCGCTTTTTAATGTATTCCGTATCGCTCAATCCTTCGGGCAAAGTTTCGGTTAAAACCTGTAGCGCGCCACAGCGGGTTGTCTTGCGGAGATATATTTTTAAAAGGAAGACATAAAAAAATCCGCACAAAGGCGGATGTTAATGGTGGAGCTGAGGGGAATCGAACCCCTGACCTCTTGAATGCCATTCAAGCGCTCTCCCAACTGAGCTACAACCCCACGCGTTCAAAAGACGTGC
>CALXYE010000173.1 GCA_944392845.1 uncultured Alphaproteobacteria bacterium | reverse complement strand
AAAGGCGAAAAAGAAGACGGACACGGCTTTGACGGCGCTTTGGACAAGAAGCAGCTGCTGACCGACCCCGACGAAGCCTTTGACTTCGTAAAGCAGACAAACGTTGACGCTTTGGCGGTCGCCATCGGAACGTCGCACGGCGCTTACAAGTTCACGCGCAAGCCCGACGGCGCCATCCTGTCCATCGATACGATCAAAAAAATCCATGCCAAAATCCCGACGGTTCATCTGGTTATGCACGGTTCGTCTTCCGTCCCGCAGGAACTGCAGGATATGATCAACGAATTCGGCGGACAGATTCCCCAGACCTACGGCGTGCCCATAGAAGAAATTCAGGAAGGCATCAAGTACGGCGTTCGCAAAGTCAACGTTGACACGGACTGCCGCATGGCCATGACGGGCGCCATTCGCAAAATTTTTGCGACGAAACCGGGCGAATTCGACGTTCGCAAATACATGGGCCCCGCGATGGAAGAAATGGAAAAGGTCTGCATTGCGCGTTACGAACAATTCGGAGCCGCCGGCCACGCCGACAAGATCAAAGCCATTCGCCTGCCCGACATGGCGAAGCGTTACGCTTCGGGCGAACTGGACCACAAGATCTGAGAGCCCTGTTAAAAAGGAAAAGGCGGAGAAAAAAATCTCCGCCTTTTTTGCGTAAAAGGATTATACTTCTAAGCACAAGGAGAAAAGCGATGATATGGTCTAAATTCATTATGAATTTCATTGCCTGCTTTATCGGGCTGATGATTATCGTATTTTTGGGAACGGCTTTTGACACGGAAATGACGTTCACTTGGTACGCTTATACGATCTGCGGCGTTTTAAGCGCTTTTTATGCATGGACGAAAAGCGCGAACATGAACTCATTAACAACGGAAAAACCGTCTATTTCGGAACACGAACACACGGAGCATCACCATCCTCATCATCACACGACATCCCATAATCATCCATTGTCATAAATCTTTGAGAAACCTCTATGGAACGCTGTTATTATGCTGACTATGTAAAAACATTTGTTTCAAAAAATAATGATGAAATTTTAGGAAAGCTTGTTTCAAGCAGCAACTTTGATTCATCTATTTTTCAAAAAAACGCATGGCAAGAAGAAATAAACATTCTAAAAAATGAACTTGCCTTATTCCCAGATGGCTTTATTGCCTTTGAATATACCATTCCCCGCGTTGGAAAACGTATAGACAATGTTTTTATATACAAAAATATCGTTTTTTTATTAGAGTTTAAGGTCGGGGAGAGCAAATACAAAAAAAATGATATTATTCAAGTAATTGACTACGCCTCAGACTTAAAAGATTTTCACAAAGAAAGTTCTTCTTTGATATTAGTTCCTATACTAGTTGCTACAAATGCACAATCAGAAGAAAACGAGATCTCCATTAATGAAAACAATATTCTAACCCCCATTCTTTGCAATAGAACAAATTTAAAGTACAATATAGAAAAAATAACAAAATATTTTAATCCCCATTTAATCATATCACCGAATAGATGGATTGAGTCCCAATATTATCCTACACCGACAATAATTGAAGCAGCACAAAAATTATTTTTAGATCATACTGTTGAAGATATTTCTAGAAATGATGCTCACGCTATTAATTTAAGCAAAACAATTTGCTCTATTGAAAAAATTATAGAATACAGCAAAAGTAATCACAAAAAATCAATTTGTTTTGTCACAGGCGTTCCTGGTGCAGGAAAAACGCTTCTAGGGTTAACAATTTCAGCAAAACATCAATATAAAAATAAAGAAGAAAATGCTGTTTTCTTGTCAGGAAACGGTCCTCTTGTAGACGTTTTACAAGAAGCGCTTGCTATAGACAACTCGAACAATGAAAAAATAAATAAAAGTACATCAAAAAGAAAAGTAAAAGAATTCATTCAGCTCATCCACCACTTTAGAGATGATGCCCTTTCAACAAATGAAGCTCCTATAGAGAAAGTCGTTATTTTTGATGAAGCTCAACGAGCGTGGACACAAACCATGCTCTCAGATTTTATGAAACGTAAGAAAGGCATCATTGATTTCAAAAAGTCTGAACCAGAATTTTTAATAGAGGTCATGAATCGCCATAAAGACTGGGCTACGATTATATGCTTAATCGGCGGAGGACAAGAGATCAATACTGGAGAAGCCGGCTTAATGGAGTGGTTTTCAGCGCTGCATTCTTCTTTTCCTAATTGGGATGTCTATCTTTCAACCGAAATTAAAGATAAAGAATTTTTAGATAAAGATGCGATCTTAAATCTACTTCCTAATGCGGTTCATGTTCCCGAACTTCACCTTTCTGTATCGCTTCGTTCTTTCAGAAGTGAAAATGTATCAAATTTTGTAAAATACTTATTAGATGCAGACAAAGAAAAAGCTATAAAATTTTATGAAACACTAAAAGAAAAATATCCTATTTTTTTAACGCGAAATTTATTAACAGCTAAAAATTGGGTAAGAAAACAAGCAAAAGGTTCTAGACGGTACGGATTGATTGCCAGCTCAGGAGCTAAAAGACTTCGTTCTTTCGGAATATGGGTGCAAAATAAAATCGATGCCCCAAAATGGTTTTTAAATGGTTTTGATGATGTTCGTTCTTCATATTTCTTAGAAGAAACTGCAACAGAATTTGATATTCAGGGGCTTGAAATCGACTGGGCTATTGTTTGTTGGGATGCGGATCTTCGTTTTCAAAAGGAACATTTTGAATACTATAAATTCAAAGGAACAAAATGGGAAAATATAAAAAAAGAAGAAAAGATTAATTATCTAAAAAATTCTTATCGCGTGCTTCTTACTAGATCACGAGAAGGTTTTATCATTTTTATTCCTGAAGGTTCCCCTTCTGACGAAACCAGAATGCCTACTTACTACGATGGAATCTATAATTATTTATTATCCATTGGAATAAGCGAAATTTAACTCATGTTAAGATTTCATTGTTTAAAGGATAGCGTTTGCGTACGGGAATGAAATAAATCAAAAGCGCCGCAAGCGTAACTATCCATGACAGCGGATAGGATGCGAAAAGCCATTGGAAGGTATGAAATTCCGTCATTTGAAAGACCGTCGCGATAAATAAAAGCCTTAAACCGCACGCTCCCGCCAACGCAATCAGCGCCGGTCCGAGCGATTCTCCCAAGCCCCTTAAAACGCCCGTCATCGTGTCCATCAATCCGCAAATCGCGTACGTCCCGCAAACAATATGCAGACGCAACAGCCCTGCGGCAATCGTTTCGGGACGGTTTGTATAAACGGACAACAGTGTCGGGCCGAACATAACGGTCAACGTTCCTAAAATGACTCCCGACGTGAATGCGCATCCGAGAGCCCTGTTTTTTATTTGGTTAACGCGTTCGAATTTTTTTGCCCCGATATTACGGCTGATGAAGGTCGTTGCCGTCGGCTGAAAGGCATTCATGCAAACCCAAACGAACTGCTCGATATTTTGAGACGCCGCGGACCCCGCCATATAAACGGGGCCGAAACCGTTGACCGACGCCTGAATGACCAAATTCGACAAACTGAACACGATCCCCTGAAAGCCTGCGGGAATGCCTAATTTCAAAATTCTGACGGCGATTTCCGAATTCAGTTTGACCGCCCACAAATACAGCCTGATCGGACTTCTTTGGCGCATCAAACATAAAATGACCAAAGAGGCTGCAACGGATTGGGCGATGACCGTTGCCAAAGCGACGCCCGCAACGTCCATTTTAAACACAATGACGAAAATCAAGTTCAAAGCGACGTTGATCGCTCCCGATATCATCAGGAACAGCAGCGGACGGCGCGTATCCCCTTTAGCATACAGCAATGCGGCGCCGAAATTATAGACCGCCGTGGGGATCATTCCGAAAAAGTAAATGCGCGTATATTGCAGGGAAAGCGGCAGAACGCTTTCGGGCGTCTGCATCATAATCAGAATGCGTTCGGCGAACACGAAACCGAACGAAGCGGAAAAAAGCCCCGAAGCCAAACCGAGCGCGACCGACGTATGCACGACCCGCGCCAAACGTTTAAAATCGTTCGCCCCCAAGCAAAGAGAAGCCAAAACGTTTGTACCTATCGTCAGTCCGATAAAGAAATTCGTCAACAAACTGATCAGCGTTGTTGTCGAACCGACGGCGGCCAGCGAATGTTCCGAACCGAAATGACCGACGACGGCAATATCCGAAGCATTGAACAACAGTTGCATGATGCTTGACGCCATCAGCGGCAAAGCAAACGCCAGCATTTTAGGCAAAATCGCCCCGTTCGTCATATCTATACCGGATTTTGCAGCCATTGCAGTTTCCTTCCGCCGTTTGAAAGGAAATATACGCCTCTTTCGTTTTTTCTCCATACAAAAATAAAAAAGGAAAGAAAAAATTCTTTCCTTTTTCAAAACGCCTTATTTGCGGGAAAAGTTTAGTTTTTACGGGTTTTTACTGCATCCCCCTTAACTTCCCATCCCGCATTGCCGTAAACGTACGGAATATACCAAAACCAGCTTTCTACCGAAACGTCCGTCATCAAATCCGTATCCGTTTTATTAAGGGCATCATTTAACGCTTCTTCCAATTTCGGCGTTCCCGTCGGAAAAAGAATGATCATATGCTCCGTATTTTTTCCGACAACGTTACGCCGGCGCGACAGCTCTTCTATCCCGAATTTTGTTGAAATCAATTTATTGCTCAAAACGGTAAAGTTTCCGTGACGGACGGAACAGGCCGACAAACAAAGCGCGCACAAAACGACCGACAGCCTTCTCATCATCATTTCCTCCTTTTTGTATTCACGACGTCGCCTTTGATGCGAATGCCCGACCGGCCGATCAAAAACCACCACTGCCTCACGTAGACGGAAGCATTTATCATCAAATCTCCGCCCCCTTTCTCAAGCGCGTCGTTCAAAGCTTCTTTCAAGGTCGGCTGACCGAAAGGAATGAACAAAAAGACAAATTTATCATCCTGCCCCTCCACATGTTTTTTCTGAGAAAGAGCATCAAGATCAATTTGTCCCGTATCGATATTTTTATTTGAAATCACGGACAAATCGCTAATATGCGTCGTACAGCCTCCAAGGCATGCAAGTACGGCGATTAAGATAAAAAATCGTTTCATTTCGAACGTCCTTTGTTTGAGTTAAACAAAACCCGCCTTTTGCAAAAGGCGGGCGGATGTTCAGAAACCGTATTGATGTTAGCGGCTCGACCTATTAGGCATAGATAGCCGTATTCAGCCGACATCCGCCCGACGAGACAGAAGTCGGCATAAATATTTAAAGTCGTTATGCTTAAAACGACTACATCAACAAGGGTTTCTGACGCCCTGAGCGGTATTCCGCCCGTCTGTAAGCATAGCAAACAAGCGATGCCGTTTCAAGCCTATCCGCTGATCTGAAAAATCAAAGGAATCCCCGTCTTTTTCGTTGAAAGGCCTTTGCGGACGGTTCATATTATAAAAAAACGTTTTTTCGGAGGTCTTTCATGAAAATCGCCCCCAGCATTCTGTCCGCCGATTTCGCGAATTTGGGCAAAGAAGTAAAAGCCGTCGCCGACGCGGGCGCGGATTACATCCATATTGACGTCATGGACGGGCACTTCGTCCCCAACATCACGTTCGGCCCCGCCGTCGTCAAAGCCGTCCGCCCCTACACGGACAAAACGTTTGACGTCCACCTGATGATTGAGCCCGTCGCGCCGTACATTGAAGCTTTTGCAAAAGCGGGCGCCGACATCATCACCGTTCATGCCGAAGCGGACAAGCATCTTGACCGATTGTTGCAACAAATCAAGTCTTTCGGCGTCAAAGCGGGCGTATCCCTAAATCCGTCCACGCCCGAAAACGTTTTGGAATACGTTTTGGACAAGCTTGACCTGATTTTGGTCATGACGGTCAATCCCGGCTTCGGCGGTCAAAACTTTATTTCTTCTCAGCTTGAAAAAATGAAACGCATTAAAGCCATGATCGGCAACCGTCCGATTGAGCTGGAAGTCGACGGCGGCATCAACCCCGAAACCGCCCCGCTGTGCAGGGACGCGGGCGCGGACGTCTTAGTCGCGGGCAGCGCCGTTTTCGGAAACGGAAAATATGCGGAAAACATCAAGGCCTTAAAAGGAAAAGCATGAAAGACCGGCATTTGCTGATTGTTTGCCTGTTATATTCGGGGTTCGTCTGTTTAGGACTGCCCGACCAGGCTTTGGGAATCGCCTGGCCGACGATGCGGACGGCCTTGGGACGTTCCTTGGACGCGGCGGGACAGATCGTTTTTCTGATGTGCGCCGTTTCCGCCTTTTCAAGTTTTATCAGCGGCCGTTTCATGCACCGCTTTAACATTCCCGTCATTTTGATTGCTTCTTCGGCATTGATGGCTTTCGGATTATGGGGGTACGCGTCGGCGCAAAGCTGGAGCATCTTGATCTTGTTCACCCTTCCCTACGGATTGGGTTCGGGAGTCATTGAAGCGTCCCTGAACAATTACGTTGCTCAAAAATACACGTCAAGGCATATGAATTGGCTGCACGCCTCTTGGGGGATCGGCGCAACGGCAGGGCCCGCCCTGATGACTTTTTTCGTCGGCCGCGAAAACGGATGGCGGCAGGGATATGCGGCCATGGCGGCCATCATGGCGGCTTTGTGCGTTTTATTCCTTCTGACCTCCCGTATGTGGGAAAGGACGATCCTGCCCGCCGATAAAAAAGAAGCCGAAGAAACGCCGGCGGAAAAATCGCTGATTCGCAAAGAAAAAGCCGCTGCCTTAACTTTGTTTTTCCTTTATACGTCCATGGAAACCTGCATCGGCGTTTGGTTTTACAGCGTCATTACCGAAGTTTACGGTTTTGACGTAAAAATATCGGGAGTCTTCATCACGCTTTATTGGGGAACGCTGATGGCGGGACGCGGCGCGGCGGGTATTTTTTCGGACAGACTTGGCAATCGCCGTCTGTTGCGATATGCGACTTATGTCGCTTTGGCAGGAATTGCCTTGTTGTTCGTCCCCGTTCCCGCGGCGGTCTGCGCGGGGCTTTGCCTGACGGGTTTGGGGTTTTCGCCTTTGTTCCCTTCAATGATGTATGAAACGCCGCGGGTTTTCGGCAATGACGCCTCCTCTATGGCAGGTAAACAGTCGGCCATGGGCAGGGTCGGATCGGCTTTGGTAACGCCCGCCGTCGGTTTCGTTCTGGAACGGGCGGGATTAGGGATGTTTCCCTACATTCTGACGGCATTTATGCTTGTCTTTTTCATTCTGTCCCGTTTTTTATATCCGAAGGAAAAAATTAACCATTGTAAAGCATAATTGCTTTCGGGGAGTAAAGCCCTTATACTGGAAAAAATTGCAGGGATAATGTGATGAATCCTCTGATAATGATCATAGAAGACGAAGAAGCCATCGTTACCATGTTGAAATACAACTTGGAAAAGGAAGGCTTTGACGTTTGCTCCTGCGCGGACGGCAATGAGGCTCTAAAGGAAATAAAAGTCCGCGCGCCCGCTCTGGTATTGCTTGACTGGATGCTTCCCGGCATGAGCGGAACGGATATTTGCAAACAGATCCGCTATGACCATTCGTTGCGGAACATGCCCGTTATCATGCTGACCGCGCGCGGGGAAGAAGCCGATAAAGTCAAAGGCTTGAGCGTCGGAGCGGACGATTATATGACAAAACCGTTTTCCGTTCCCGAACTGATCGCCCGCATAAAGGCATTGCTGCGCAGAATACAGCCCGCCGAAGCTCCGGGCGAGTTGGTCTTTGAAGACATAAAAATGGACCTCAACTCCCGCCGCGTCACTCGCGGAGACCGCTTTATCCATTTGGGCCCGACGGAATTCCGCCTGTTGCAATACCTGATGGAGCGCCCGCGCCATGTTTTTCCGCGCGAAGTTTTATTAAAAGAAGTATGGGGCGCAGACATCCACGTTGAACTGAGAACCGTTGACGTTCACGTCCGCCGTTTGCGAAAGGCAATGAACGAGGGCGGTGAAAAAGACTTGATCCGCACCGTTCGCGCGGCAGGATACGCGATAGACACCGATCCGAACGGCGGTTCCGAAGACAATGATCCAAACTGTTGATCCCCGCGGCGCTTTTTCGGGAAAAGCCGCCGATTACGCGAAAGCCCGTCCCGATTATCCCGACGAATTGATTTCGTATTTAAAGCGAACCGCCTTTCTTTCGGCCGCTTCGACGGTTGCCGATATCGGGTCGGGTACGGGAAAGCTGACGGCCGCTTTGTTAAAAACGGGGGCGAAAGTCTTTGCCGTCGAACCGAACGCGGATATGCGCGCGGAAGCCGAAAGGCTGCTCGGCGAAGAATCCCGTTTTTGTTCGGTTCCCGCGGATGCGGAGCATACGGGGCTTGACGATGCGAGCGTTGATTTGATTACGGCGGCGCAATCGTTTCATTGGTTTGATGCCGAACGGTTCAAAACGGAATGCCGCAGAATATTAAAAAACGGCGGAAAAATAGCCCTGATTTGGAATACGGAAATCTTCGGCGGAGATTTTTTCAATGAATTCGGCGAACTTCACAAACGTTTTCTGACACAAGAGGCTTCCGAACGAAAACCCGTGAAATACCGGGATATGTTTTTCGCCCCCGCAGAGCATTTTTTAACGGCATTTGAAAAGCAAATCTTTAAAAACGACCTTTATTACGATAAAGGAACGTTTATTGCCCGCGCCTTATCGACATCCGCGGCTCCCCGCCCCGCCGACCCGAATTACGCGGGATACCTTGACGGTCTGGAAATCCTGTTTGACAAATATCAACGGGACGGAAAGCTCCTTTATCCCAACGAAACGACCGTATACCTCGGAACGCCCTAAGCCCCCAATTCCTCCGCCAGCATATTCAGTTCCAGCCATTGCGTTTCTTTAGCGTCCAAATCGGCCTTCAGCGTACCGAGCCGTTCGGCTTCGCGTCGGAATTCGTCGGGGGAACGCGCGTAAAATTCAGGATCGCCCATTTTTGATTCGACGAGCCTGATCTCGGCTTCCAAAATTTCGATTTCGCGCGGCAGGTTTTCCAACAAACGCCTGTCCTTATAAGACATGCGCCGCGTCTGCGTTTTGGGTTTCGGGTTTTCCTTTTTCTCCGCGGGAAGAACCTTGGCCTCCTTTTTTTGTTTTTCCTCTTCCTTAAGGCGGACTTTTTCCAGCATGTCGGTACAGCTGTCCACGTACTCGACGACGCTGCCGTCCCCCGACAGGTAAAGCAAAGACGTTGCCACATTGTCCAAAAAATCGCGGTCGTGACTGACGACCAGCAACGTTCCCCTGTAATTCACCAGAGCTTCCTGCAATAAGTCAAGCGTATCCGTATCCAAATCGTTCGTCGGTTCGTCAAGTACCAAAAAATTTGACGGTTTTGCCAAAGCCTTCGCTAACAGCAAACGGTTCTTTTCTCCGCCCGACAGCGAAGAAACAGGGGCATTCGCTTCAGACGGCTTAAACAAAAAATCCTTCAGATAAGAATAAACGTGCTTGTATTCGTTTTGAACGAGAATGTGCTCTCCGCCGTCAGGGCATAAAGTTTCCTTCAGCGTCGCGTTCGGATCCAACGTTTCGCGATGCTGGTCGAAATAGACTTCCTCAATCATGCGGGCGCGGCGGCTCATTCCCGAATCGGGTTCGAGTTTTTGGGTCAACAGTTTCAGCAGCGTCGTTTTGCCCGCGCCGTTCGCCCCGACAATGCCGATTTTATTACCTTGCATGATGCGGATTGAAAAATCATTGATGATAACCCGATCTCCGAAGGTTTTGTGTAAATGCTTGGCTTCAATGATCAGTTTTGAACGTAGCGTTCCTTCCTCAATGTTCAGATCGACGGATCCCGTTTGTTTCAGCTGATCGCGCCGCTGCGCCCGCAAATCGTACAAACGGCGCAAACGCCCCTGATTCCTTTTGCGCCGCGCCGTTACGCCCTTGCGCAGCCATTCCGTTTCGGCTTCAAGTTTACGCGTCAAACGCCGCTGTTCGGCTTCTTCCTGCCCGAAAACGGCTTCCTGCCAATCGTCGAAATGCTCGAACCCTTTGTCGGACATACGGGCGATTCCCCTGTCCAACCAAATCATTGATTTGCCGACCCGTTTTAAAAACGCTTTGTCATGGCTGACGACGATGACCGCTCCCGAAAAATCGCGGATAATGCCTTCCAGTTTTTCGATCGTCGCGATGTCCAAATGGTTCGTCGGTTCGTCAAGCAGCAAAATATCGGGATCCGAAACCAATGCTTTGGCCAACGCGGCCTTTTTGCGTTCGCCGCCCGATGCCGTTTTCGTTTTTTGACTCTCCGCAATCCCCAAATCGGAAATCAAGACGTCAGCCTTGTACGCCTCGTCCCCGCGATGCTCGCCCAACCCTGACAGCACGACGTCGCGCAAGGTGTCATACGCGTCTAAATCGTCATCCTGAGCCATATACGAAACCAGCGTCCCCGGTTGCAGGAACACGTCGGCAGCGTCGGGTTCAACCAATCCCGCCATTACTTTCAGCAACGTGCTTTTTCCCGATCCGTTGCGACCGACCAGACAAGCCTTATCCCCTTTTTTAACATACAGATCCAGCCCCGTGAACAAAGGGCGTTCCCCGAATTGCAGGCGCGCGTTCCGTATCGTATAAACGGGAGTATCAAAATCCATTCGAATAATCCTTTTTTGTTTTCTTTATATCCCGTTTTTCGTCGGAAAAAAGCCTTTTTCTTTTTTCAAAAGCCGAACGGCGTTTTCGGCTTGAACGGCAAAAAATAAAAATATAGTCTGAAAAACAAAAAAACGGTACAAGATGATAAAAAACAAACGGGTCTTTTTCCGCGTCTTATATTTTTCGACGGCAACCGCGGTCTTATGCGGAATTTTGCTCTTATGCGCGTTATACCTTTCGTCTCCTCCTCTCCCCGATGTGTCTTGGGCGACCTCGTTCACTATACAAATATTTCTGCCCTTGATTTTCTCCGCGGGATTTTTGACGTTTTTAATCGCGGACGTTATTTTTGAAACCCGGCGAAACAAATACCTTCAAATCCTGCTTTGTACCGCCGTTTTTATATTGTTTTACAAACGCTATTCTTTGCTCGTTCCGTCCCTGTTGTCCCTGACGTTCGTTTCGGCTTTTTTCGGACGGATCCGCCCCGCCGTTTGGTACGAACGCTTTTTTTACGGAGCAATTTTTCTGATATGGGCAATCTGCGCGTCTTGGTACAGGTTCCGATGCGCGAATTATACCTGCGTCTTTCCGCCCGTCCCGACGGCGGCGGGAATAACGTTCTTATTCCTATCCCTGCGCGGTATAAAATACGCGCGCGTACTGACGGGCGCCGCCCTTGTAATCCCCCTTGGCCTGATCGGGTACGAAAAATCGGCTTATCTGTCGTTTGAGCGCGAATGCAAAAACATCGCCGCGGATTACGGAGAAAAGGTCAGGCCCTTTCATATGCCTTCGTCTATTACTTTTTACGGAGTAAACAATATTCCGTTAATCACGACCTTGCCCGCGGAAAAAGCCGTTCAAACGGCAAAAGCCCCTTATGCCGCCGCAATGTTTGAAAAACGGGCGCTGAAAATAGAAGGGTGCGAACGCTTGAATGAAAGCGATAAGGAACTTTTATCGCGAACGGCGCGGGTAATCCTTTGTAAAGCCCCGATACAAAAAATCGAACGTAACGGCATTACTGCGGAAATCCGTTCGGTCTTTCCCCTGACGGAAAAAGACGAATATATTACGGTTAAATGTTCCCGTCCGACATCCGCGCCGTTTTTGCGCCGCCCGGCTCCTTTCAGGGCAAAATATCCCGAACGGGAATTTTTACGGCAAAACCGATAAAATCCGAATAAAGGCGCCCGTCCGTTTTCGGACGCCCTTAAAAAACAAAACGTAGCAAAAACGGAAATAAAACATTGATATTTTATCTGTTTTTTCCCTATAGTTATTATTGCATATAATTTTCTTACGGGGTGCGCGAAAATGACGGAAGAAAAAATAGAAATTCGCCTGTTTTCAAAGAAATGGTTCAACAGACTGCTCAGCAACGAAGCGACCAGCGGCCTTGTTATGATTTTCGCCATGATCGCCGCCATCATATGCGCGAATACGGCGGCCAGAGATCCCGTACACCATTTCCTGGAAACACCGATTACGGTCGGAGTCGGCAAGTCTTTGTTGACCCAATCCATCGAATGGTGGATTAACGACGTGCTGATGGTCTTCTTTTTCCTGCAGGTCGGCCTAGAGCTGAAACGAGAGATGAAAGAAGGCTTTTTATCCGACATCCGCCAAGTTCTTGTGCCTTGCATCGCGGCATTGGGCGGTATTTGCTGTCCCGCCGTTATTTATGCCCTGATCAATCATGAAGCGCCCCAATATATCCACGGATGGGCCATTCCGACGGCAACTGATATCGCCTTTGCCGTTTGCGTCCTGATGCTGGTCGGACGCCACGTCCCGCAAGCGGCCAAGATATTCCTGCTGGCAATCGCCATTTTTGACGATCTCGGCGCCATTATCATCATCGCTTTATTTTATAACCAGGGCGTTTCTTTGGCACTGCTCGGCTACGCATGCTTAGCGACTTTTGCGCTGTATATCCTGAATAAGATGCAGATCTCAAATTTCCTGCCGTATTTAATGTTGGGTTTCGTTTTGTGGCTCTGTTTCTTAAAGGGAGGTATTCATACGACCATCGCAGGCGTCGTCGTCGCCATGACCTATCCGATGCATGTCGCCGGCATGGCCGATTCTCCGTTAAACAGACTGATGAACGTTCTGAAACCTTGGGTTGACTTCGCGATTTTGCCGATTTTCGCATTTTCAAGCGCAGGGCTTTATTTGGGCGGCGTAACGGCGGAAACGTTCAAACACACGCTGACGATCGGCATCATATTGGGTCTGTTTCTCGGTAAACAGATCGGCATTTTTACAACGACGTGGATTTTAATAAAAATGAAGATCGCTTCTTTCCCCAAACAAGTAACGATGCTCGACCTGTACGGCGTTGCCGTCGTCGCCGGTATCGGCTTCACGATGGCTTTGTTTGTCGGCAAGCTGGCGCTTCCGAGCGAAGAGATGCAACAGGAAATCCGCTTGGGCATTATTTGCGCCTCCGTCATTTCGGCTTTGTGGGGCGCGATCGTTTTCCGTTACGGGCGGAGCCTGAAAAAGTTTGTTTCGGAAAAAATCCTGAAAAAGCAGAACGAACCGTTATAAAATCAAAGAAAGCTCCCGAAACGGGAGCTTTCTTTTCATCGATTTCCCGTCCCCTTTCGGCTCCTTTTTCCCGTTCGGAAACCGTCAGGCTTTTCTTTCCGCATCTCCGCTTAATTATAAGCGCTGCCGCTCCTTTCCTCCGAAACGGCATTTACGCGGCAGGCTTTCGCAAAGCCGCAGGCGGGAAGATCCGTAAAACCGTTTTCTTCATTTCTCTTTCAATAAAAGCGACGGATTTTGAAAGCAAAAAAAGTAATGTTAATTTGCTTTTTCCCCGCACTCGCCGTTTTTTCCGTTCTTTTTTGTTTGTGAAGAACAGGGGATGCCCAATTATGTCGGCAACGGCTGCGCATGAGCGAAAGCCGGCTCCTATGTAAAACGCCCCGCCCGTCGCCAACGTATCGCGGATAAAAAACGCTCGGAAAATAGAAACGCGATGCCGCGACTCACCGCAACGCCCGTGTTAAGGATGCCGGTTTCACCTCTGACAAACGGCACGGCGAAAACGGTCGGCGCAAAAAAACAGCCTCCTTTCGGAGGCTGCTCCTTTGTTCGGCGGGCATGTTTAATCCAAGCCCAAAGCCCGTTTATACGTATCTAAAATGAACTCTTCTTCCTGACGGTCCGTTTCGTCCATTTTGCGTAACTTCAGAATCTTTTTCATTGCCTTGATATCAAAATTTGCGGATTTCGCCTCTTCAAAAATTTCTTTGATATCGTTTTGAAGCGCCTTTTTTTCTTCTTCGATGCGTTCAATGCGTTCAATATAAGACAACAGGCGTTCGGCGTCCACGCCGCCGATATTTACGGATTCATCTGACATTTTTTTCCTCTCTCGTATTATTCGGCATCTTCAACGTCAAAAGGAGCATTCGCTTTCGCGGCGCTTTCTTCGGCTGCGGCGACCGCCTTTTTCAGGTCAGCTTCCGTACACAACCCCAGCATGACGGGATTGCGCGCTTTGATGTTCGCCATGTTCCAATGAGTTCTGTCGCGCACGGCGTCAATTGAATTTTTCGTCGTTCCCAACAGCTTGCGAATCTGCGCGTCGGAAAGTTCGGGATGATGTTTCAAAAGCCACGCTATGGCGTCGGGTCTGTCCTGACGTTTGGAAACGGGCGTATAGCGCGCTCCCTTTGAACGCGGCATCAGGGCGGGCAAATCGGAAACGCTGCGCGTCAGAACCGCCGAAGGATCGGCTTCGCAACGGGCGATCTCTTCTTTCGTCAGCTGGCCGTTCGCCACGGGATTAAGCCCCATCATGGACGCCCCGACGTCTCCGTCGGCAATCGCCTGAATTTCCAAAGAATGCATCCCGCAAAACTGCGCGATCTGTTCAAAGGTCAAAGACGTATTTTCAACCAGCCATACGGCGGTTGCTTTCGGCATTAATGGTAACGACATAGACATCCTCTTTTATTTTTATAAAAAAACACATTGAGCAGAGAATAGCTTAAAAGCCCCGCTCAGGTCAAAATGTTAATCAAGAAAATTGAATTTCCTTGACGGTTCGCCATATTTTTCCCGGTTCGGAGGGAATCATCCCGCTGAACAACTTTCCGTTCGGCTCCAACATTCCGTTGCGACTGAAATAAGGAACAAACGATTTGAGAATCTCTTCGTTCCCGGCGCTCAATTCCGAAAAGCCGTCCCCCTGATAAGCGTAAACGTTTCCGTTTAAAGCAAAACCGCGCGGACGTAAAGCAATCAGCTTTTCCGTTTGGCGTTCGTCGAAACCGCTTTGACGCAACAAATCCGCATGAGAACCTTCAAAACCGTCGAAAGCGACTAAAATTCCCGCCGACAAAATGACGAAAGCCGTTCGGCGGCGGTGAAAATCGCGCTCGTTCTGCATTATTTTTCCTTTTTATTTCCGTCGCGGGCATCCGTCAGCATCAGATCGGCGGGAGCCTGTTCGGCGGGAATGGGATCGTCCATATGGCGGCAATGCCCTTCCAGATAAGCGCCGGGCTCAATTTCTAAACGTTCATGGGTGATGTCGCCCGAAACCTTCGCCGAAGTCGCCAGAAAAACGGAACGGGCGAAAAGCTGCCCTTCAATGCTGCCGTGAACCTTGGCAACGTCCGCCTGAATGGAGCCGACGATCTGAGCATTGACGCCGACCAAAAGGACGCGGCATCGGATGTCGCCGTTAATGCGTCCGTCAATATGGACTTCGCCTTCGGAAACGATGTCGCCCGTCAGCGTCAAATCGGAACTGATGATTGACGGAGACGACGGACGGCGGTCGTTATTGGACGCTTTTCTTTCAATGTCTTTATGAACTTTGGAAAACATTTTTCTTCGCCTTGATAAAATTCATCGGATCGACGGCATAGCCTCTGACGCGGATTTCATAATGTAAATGAGAACCCGTACTGCGTCCCGTGCTGCCGACGCTGCCGATTCTGTCTCCCGCTCGCACGGTTTCTCCCCTGCGAACGAAAATCTTGTCCAAATGGGCGTATCTTGTTCTGATGCCCATCCCGTGGTCAATTTCGACCATATTGCCGTACCAACCCCACATCCCCGCGCGCACGACCTTTCCGGGAGCGCGCGTATAAACGGGTTCGCCCGTAATTCCCCTTAAATCGACGGCTTCGTGACGGGCGGGCATTCCCTGAAAAGGATCTTCGCGCGCGCCGAACGGAGACGTAACCCTGATGCGCCTGATCGGCTTCCCCAACGGCAGAGCGTTTTGAAGCGCCGTCAGTTCGGACCAGCGATCCAAGCGCGTATTCAGACTGGCTAACGAGATGTTCAGATTGGAATTCGGAACTTTCGGCATCGCGGCGGGAATAAAAGGCCCGCCCATACCCGACGTTTTCTTGTCGCGCCTGATGCGATTCAACAGGGAATTCATCCCCAATCCCGCCGTTTTCAGGGTTTCCGAGATATCGGACAAGCCGTCTTCAATCGCGCCGATGTTTCCGTCCGCCAAAGCCGCCATTTTCTGAAAGGCCAATATCTGCGTGTCCTGCATTTCTTCAATTATGCCTTCCAGATCGCGGACGCGCTGTTTCAGCTCTTCCGTTTCCGACGTTGCCAAGTCCCTTTGCAAAAGAGCCGTTTTAAAAGAAACGGCGCCGTCATCGGGACGCAAATCGGACAAGGGCGTCCCGTCCGTTATGCGGGACAGGCGTTCCCGAACGTAAGAAAGCCGTTCCTTTAAAAGCTCGCGTTCTTCCCGAAGATGCTTCAATTCTTTGGTTTCTTCCGTTTCGTCCTTGTCAACGGCAAAAGGTTCAATCTTTCGAACGGGCAAAGAATCTTCCCGTTCCGGCAACGTTCCTTCCAGCGCCAGCATGCGGGAGTGGTTTTCGTCAAGCTCTTCGGCCAGTTGCGCGACATAACCGTCATAAGCGGCGATGTCTTCCAAAACGCCGCGATATGCAGCATTCAACGCGGCAATTCGTTCGTCCTGCTTATTCGACACCCCGTCGTAGCGCACAAAAAACGCGGAAGAAAAAAGCACCCAACCGCAACAAATCAGCACGGCCAGCAAAATTCCCGCCTGCATCCGAGTCGAAAGGGTAAAGTAACGGACGTCGTCCTCATGTCTGATCAAAAAATCGCGCGGAGGCAGATACCGTGCAAAAAATCCTTTTTTCTTTCGGAAATTTTGCGGCATATCGTTGATGTCTTCCGACGAATGCGGCACGGCGGCAAATCCTTTTTAAAAACACTGGCAAGTTTTACAACATATTTATAGAATATATGACATTATCGCTTTGTAAGCCAACCTCTTTTTTTTAATTAAGTATCGGGAAAACGCTCATGTCGGCAAAAATCAAAACGGCTTTCGTTCTGGGAACATGGTTCGGTTCGGGCAAGGCGCCGTTCGCTTCGGGAACTTTCGGTTCGCTGGCCGCTTTACCGTTTGCCTGGGGATTAATGTTCTTCGGCGGCTGGCCTCTCCTTCTTTGCGCGACGGTCGCCGTTTATTTCGTCGGCGTACGGGCGGCAAAAATCATTATGGACGAAACGCATACCGAAGACCCCGGAATGATCGTCATTGACGAGGTTGCGGGAATGTGGACGACGCTTTTGGTCACGCCGCTTGACCCGTTCAGCTATATGTTCGCTTTCGCCTTTTTCCGGATTTTCGACATTGTAAAGCCCTGGCCCGTCGGATGGGCGGATACAAAGCTGAAAAATGCGACGGGCGTTATGCTTGACGACATTTTCGCGGGGCTTTACGGCCTGATCTGCATGTTGCTTTTGTTGCGCTTCATGCCTGCGGGCGGTTGGACGGCCTTAGCAGGGTAACGTTTCCGCCGCACGGTAGAAAGATCGAACAAACGGCGCGAAAAAAACGACCGAAAAACCTTTTTTCTTCGCCGTTTCCGCATATTCTTCAAATTCAGGGGGCATTATGTACCGAAAAACGGGAATATGCCTATCGGACGGGCGCAGGCATTGCCCCGGTGTCAAAACGGAAGCGCCTGTCCGCCGCGATCTTTTCCAAGGCGTCCTCTTTTCCTTTAAAATCGGGAACGAGCAATTCCGGCAAAGTTTCGGGAGAACAAGCCCTGCGCGAACGCATCGGCAAAACTGTTTGAACCCGCCGTCGGAAAGATCGTCGCGCGGCGTCTTTCATTTTGTTAAACAATGCCGCCGAATAAAGCAAAGACTTGGCGGGAAGACATCCCCAATTCAGACACGTTCCGCTTCCTTTTTTATCCGTATTCCTTACAGCATAAAAAAAGAACGGAAAAAAAGCCATACGACTTTAAGGGATAAAACCTTATTCCGTATCAAAAATGACGTAATCGCCCTCTTTGCCCATATTCAAAAGGCTGCGCGCCGATTCGTCAAGCATATCCATATCAATGCTGTCGGGAGAAAGTTGCCCGACTTTCCGTTCCATTTCCGAACGGCGGGCGGCGATTTCTTCGGCGACGCGGGAAGCGACTCTTATTTCACGGCGCAATTCAAACAAACGGCGCAGGCCGCGTTCGCCGTTCACGGCGTGGTATCCGAAATAAAACGTCAGAACCAGCCAGAACAGAGGCGGTAAAATATGCCTGAAGCGGCGGCGTATTTCTAATCCCAATCGCATTGACAGTCCGAAATCAAAATCCCGTTGCGTTTGCTACAGTCGCCCGTTTGCGTTCGTTTTGCAACAAAAAAAGAGGGAAGGAGCCCCTCTTTTTTTCAAGCGCGTCAATATCCCTTTGCCTGACGGGGTAACAAGGAACGCATGATCTCCCGATCCGTCAGCGGCGTTTTGTTTTTTGACGCCTTCATCCCTTCTTTTATGGAAACGGGAACCGGTTTTCCGCGCAACGCCTCTAATAAAGGAACTTCGGGAGCAGGCGCAACCCCGAACAGCTTCGCCAACTTCCTTTCCGCCTTTTTCAACATTACGGCCGCTTTCATCCGCGCCAGCATCGCCCGCTTTTTCAAAACCAGCGTATGCGGGCAAAAACGTATTACCCCCTTCGGCGCGTAAACGCCCGAAGCCTTCAGAATTGATGCCGCGACAGTAGAACAGTTGCGCGAAAACAGCTTGTATTCGGGATTTACGCGTTTTAACGCTTCAATGCGGGCTTTAGCGCTACCGTATTGTTTCTCCGTAACGGGAAAGACGATCGCTTCGTTATAATGCGTGTCATCTTCACGCTTAAAGTAAGACGGACATCCCGTAATGTATTTCCAATCCGCCTGATCGGGAACGGGGCCGTATCCCCAGCGTTCCTCATTGCCGTCCTTATCCGTGATGCCGATAAAGGCATGTCCCGAAAACCACGTCGAATCTTCTATGCCGCTTTTCGTGCCGTACGTCGTGTCCAAATTCGGCCTTAAAAGCATTTTCGGCGTATCAAGGTATAATGTTATTTTACAATTTTTATCGTCCGTCATGATATTCACGAATGTCTATTTTTTCTAATTTTGTCTATTTTTACCAAAAATGTCCAGTAAAAAATTGTCGGCCCTGAAAACAAGCGTAAAAAAGGGAGCCGAACGGCTCCCTTTTTTTTAATTGCGATGCCCTTATTTATGACAGCCGCAGGAACAATGTTCGCCGCAACCGCAACGTCCCGCAAAAATCGAACGGCCGGCATATTTCGCCGTATCGCCCAGTTCTTCCTCAATGCGGATCAGTTGATTGTATTTTGCCAAACGATCGGAACGCGACATTGATCCCGTTTTGATCTGTCCGCACCCCGTTGCAACGGCAATATCGGCAATCGTCGTATCTTCGGTTTCGCCCGACCGGTGCGACAAAACGGCCGTATAGCCCGCGCGGTGCGCCATTTCAACGGCTTGGAGCGTTTCCGTCAGGGAACCGATCTGGTTAACCTTGACCAAAATAGAATTGGCAACGCCCTTTTCAATGCCTTCCGCCAAACGGGCGGTATTCGTAACGAACAAATCGTCGCCGACCAGCTGAACCTTGCGTCCCAGCGTCGCCGTCAGCAGATCCCAGCCTTCCCAATCGTCCTCGGCGCAACCGTCTTCAATCGATTTGATCGGATACTTGGCGACCAAATCTTCATAGTACTGAACCATGCCCGACGAATTAAACTTTTTGCCCTCGCCTTCCAGAACGTATTTGCCGTCCTTATAAAATTCGGAAGACGCCGCGTCAATCGCGAACACGATATCGTCGCCGGGCTTATACCCCGCCGTTTCAACGGCCTTCATGATATAAGACAGCGCTTCGTCCGCGCTCTTCAGGTTCGGAGCAAAACCGCCTTCGTCGCCGACGTTCGTATTCAATCCCGCCTGTTTCAGGTTGGATTTCAGCGCCTGAAACACCTCGGAGCCCATACGGACGGCTTCCGCGATTGAAGGAGCCGAAACGGGCATGATCATAAATTCCTGAACGTCAATCGGATTGTCGGCATGCTTTCCGCCGTTCAGGATATTCATCATCGGAACGGGCAGAACATGCGCCATCGTCCCGCCGATATAACGGTACAAAGGCAGGCCGAAATCCTCGGCGGCAGCTTTGGCGACGGCCAAAGAAACGCCCAAAATCGCGTTCGCGCCCAATTTCCCTTTGTTCGGCGTTCCGTCCAAATCGATCATCGCCTGATCTATTTCCATCTGTTCGGATGCTTCATACCCGCACAATTCTTCGGCCAAAACGCCGTTAACGGCTTCAACGGCCTTTTGAACGCCCTTGCCGTTGTAACGGTCCTTATCCCCGTCGCGCAATTCAACGGCTTCATGTACGCCCGTCGATGCGCCCGACGGAACGGCCGCGCGGCCGAAAGCCCCCGATTCCAAAAGCACGTCAACTTCTACGGTCGGGGTACCGCGGGAATCCAATATTTCACGAGCATGAATATCTATAATTTCCGACATTTGTTTTCCTCCGGATTCATCAGTAATTTTTTATCAGTTTATCAATGGCTTTCAAGGTTGCCAATACATCCTTTAAGTCGGCCAGCGGAATCATATTGGGGCCGTCGCTGGGCGATTTATCGGGATCTTCGTGCGTTTCGATAAAGACGCCCGCAACGCCGACCGCCGCGGCCGCACGCGCCAGAACGGGAGCGAACTCCCTCTGTCCTCCCGTGCTTGTTCCCTGACCGCCGGGCTGCTGTACCGCATGCGTCGCGTCCATGATCACGGGACAGCCCGTCTGGCGTGCCATAATCGGCAATGAACGCATATCAACCACCAGCGTATTATAGCCGAAAGACGATCCGCGTTCCGTCACCATGACGTTCGGATTACCGGCCTGATCGGCTTTTCCGACAACGTTTTTCATATCCCACGGCGCAAGAAACTGGCCTTTCTTGATATTAAGCGCCCTGCCCGTCTTCGCCGCCGCAACGACCAAATCCGTTTGGCGGCACAAAAAAGCGGGAATCTGCAGTACGTCAACGACGGGAGCGACCTCAGCGCACTGATAAGGTTCGTGAACGTCCGTAACGACGGGACAGCCGTAAAGTTTTTTGACTTCGGCGAAAACGTCCAGAGCCTTTTCCAAACCGATCCCTCGCGCGCCGTTAATGGAAGTACGGTTCGCCTTATCAAAAGAAGCCTTGAAAATATAAGGGATGCCCAATTCCTTGGCAATTTCGGAAATCTTGCCCGCCAAACCGACGGCGTGCTCTTTGGTTTCAATCTGGCACGGACCGCCGATCAAAATGAACGGCAGGTCATTGCCGACGGCAACGTTTCCTATTTTTAAATGACGATCGGTCATGATGCTGTTTCCTCATCAACTTTTACAGAAAAAGAAGGAGACCCGAAAGCCTCCTTCCCAAAAAATCATTTCGACGAAACGGGAACGACCGGAACTTCGGGCGCCGGACTTTCCGTCTGCGTCACGGCGGGGCGATCCAGAAAAGACTTGCCCGCTTTTGCCGCTTCGCTTTTGCTCATAATGGCGAGCGTCAGGCTTGTCACCATAAAACAAGTCGCCAAAATCGCCGTCGTGCGCGTCAACACGTTTCCGACGGAGCGCCCCGTCATAAAACTGTTCATACCGCCGCCGCCCAAACCGCCCAGCGCGCCGCCTTCGGAACGCTGCATCAAAATCACGGCGACCAGACAAACCGCCAAAATAACGTGGATAGTCAAAATAATCGTATGCATAAACGGAACCTCTTTAAAATCAAATGTCGGCTTCGATAATTGCCCAGAAATCGGCGACTTTCAGGCTGGCCCCTCCGACCAAAGCGCCGTCAACGTCGGGCAAAGCCATCAATTCGGCGGCATTGGAAGGCTTGACGGAACCGCCGTACAGCAAACGCATGCCGTCGGCTTCCTTCCGTCCCAGTTTCGCGGCGATTTCCGCACGAACGGCGGCATGGACTTCTTCAACGTCGTTTGCGGTCGGCGTGCGCCCCGTTCCGATCGCCCAAACGGGTTCGTAAGCAATGACCGTGTTTTCGGCGGTCGCCGTTTCGGGAA
>CALXYE010000172.1 GCA_944392845.1 uncultured Alphaproteobacteria bacterium | reverse complement strand
GAAAGGTCGTTGACGACGGCTCCGGCTGGAGTTGTCAGAAAGCCAGATATATCAACGGACAATGGGTCTTCTCTAATTGTTGATACCAATAAAAAAACGACAGCCCCCGATTTTCGGGGGCTGTTTGCTTTTAAAACATATCCAAAACGTATTTGGCATCTTCGCTGATTCGGTCGATTGACCATGCGGGTTCCCAAACCAGCTTGACCGTTACCTTGCCGACTCCTTCAACTTTTGAAACGGCTTCCGCAACCTGCTTTGGCATCAGCCCCGCGACGGGACATGCCGCCGCCGTTACCGTCATATCAATCTCGACGTCGCCGTTCGCCAGCAAATCCATCCTGTAAATCAGCCCCAAATCGTAAACGTTCAGCATGATTTCGGGATCAGTTACCGTCTTAATCGCTTCAATCACGTCTTCCGTCTTCGCATGCTCCCTGCCTTCGGGCAAAGGCTCGCCTTCGGTAACGACGTATTCGTCACCGTAATTGACAAAAGGAACATCGGGAGCGCCGCCCCATAAAAGCTCGTTAAAATCCATTTCTTCGGGCAACTTCGACCCCGGAAGCAATTCGTCCAGAGTTTGCGGCTTATCCGACTTTTCCGCCTTTTCTTCGGACGGAGAAGAAGGCAAGGGAATCTCTATCGTCCCCGTAAAATTTTTCAGATCTTCCTCGGTAATCAAAGGAGCGTTCGTCCGAAACATCCGTTCCGTCGCGCCCATCGTTTCGGAAGCGGGCGTTTCCGCGACATTCGAATCTTTTTGAACGGTCTTTTCTTCCATCCTTCAATACTCCTGTTTTGCGGACTAACCGAAAAACTTACGCACTTTATAAAGCGCGGCGACCAATGCTTCAATATCTTCTTCGGTATTATACACGCCCAACGACGCGCGTGCCGAAACGGATATGCCGAAACGTTCGTGCAACGGCTGGGCGCAATGGTGCCCCGTACGCACGGCAACGCCCTGCTGATCCAAAATCATGGCTATGTCCTGCGGATGCGCGCAGTCCATAACAAAACTGACCAGCCCCGTTTTGCCTTCAGCCGTTCCGATTTGCCTTGTTCCCGGAACGGAAGCGATCCCCTCCGCCAACTTCACGCATAAATTACGTTCATGAGCCGCAATATTTTCCATTCCGATCGCCTGAACGTAATCAATCGCATGCCCCAAGCCGATCGCCTGCATAATCGGCGGCGTCCCCGCTTCGAAACGGGCGGGAGGCTCCGCCCAAACGCTTTGTTCAAACGATACGGACTTAATCATGTCTCCGCCGCCTTCGAACGGCGGCATATTTTCCAGCAATTCCGAACGCCCGTAAAGAACGCCGATGCCCGTCGGGCCGTACAGCTTATGCCCCGAAAAGGCGTAAAAATCGCATCCGATTTCCTGCATGTCCGCCGGCAGATGGGTCGCCCCCTGACAGCCGTCAACGACAACGACCGCCCCCGCGCCGTGAGCCGCGCGCACGATGTCCTTGATCGGAAAAACGGTTCCCAAAACGTTCGACATATGCGCAACGCCGACCAGCTTTGTCTTTTCGTTCAAAAGCGATTTAAAGGCCTCGAAATCAAAAGAACCGTCATCGCGAACGGGGGCGACCCGTATCTTGAATCCCGAACGTTCGCGCAAAATCTGCCACGGAACGATGTTTGAATGGTGTTCGGCAACCGATAAAATAATCTCGTCGCCCGCCTTTAAGTTCGCCGCTCCCCATGTATAAGCAACGGTATTCAAAGCATCCGTCGCGCCTTTGGTAAAGATGATTTCCTTATCGGAAGCGGCATTGATGAATTTCCGAACTTTGCTACGCGCCCGTTCGTAATTTGAGGTCGCCGTTTCGGACAATTCATACATTCCGCGATGAACGTTCGCATATTCGTTTTCATATCCGAAACGCATCGCGTCCAGCACCTGACGGGGCTTTTGCGCCGACGCCGCACTGTCCAGAAAAACCAAAGGCCTGCCGTGTACCGTTTTCGACAAGGCGGGAAAATCAGACCTGATCTTCAAAACGTCAAGCGCCATCTTTTTCCCCCTGCTTTTAAAAAGGCAGCGCGGCTTCGATCCGCTTTGCGAATTCGGCTTTCAGCGTTTCGTCGAAAATGCCGTCCGTTACCTCGTTCAGGAACGCCCCGACCAAAACCTTTTTGGCTTCCTCTTCGCCGATGCCGCGCGTTTGCAAATAATAAAGCTGATATTCGTCCAAATCCCCGACCGCCGATCCGTGAGCGCATTTCACGTCGTCGGAATAAATCTCCAAACGGGGCACGGCCATAACCGTCGCCGTCGGAGAAAGCAACAGCGCCCTGTGCTGCTGCGCGCCGTCAATTCCCTTATGCCCCGGCGGTATCAAAACGGTTCCTTCGAACGTTTCCTCCGCCGTCCCCGCGACGGCGCCTTTGATCAGCTGGGAAGAAACGGTATCGTCGGCATTATGGGCGACCTTGGAAACAAAAGAGCCTTTTTCCCCGCCGCTCAGAACATAGACCGCGTCGCTGCGGCACGAAGCGCCGCTTCCCGCCAAAGACACCGTCATCCCGACGTTCCCGCCCGCCGTTTGCAGGGTCAAAACCTCATACTTTCCGCCCTCTTCAACAACGGCGTCAACGGCCGCGTCCGTTCCGCCGCAAAAACGGTAATGAAGCAAAGAAGCGCCCTTTTCGACGACAACGGAACATTTCGCGGCGGGCGCTCTATCAACAACGACCGCCGTCCTACCCGCTTCGGCGCGGATGCTCTCTGCCCCGTCGGAATAAAGGGGAGCCGAAACCGTTTTAGAAACATCCGCCATCATTCAGCCTCTTGATACGCCGCGAAACTGGTCAGTTCTTCCAACAGATCCCTGCCGCCCGTTTTGACGACCTTTCCCTTGACCAAAACATGAACCTTATCGACGCCGACGCTTTCCAAAAAACGGCGATTATGAGAAATCAGCATAAAAGACCTGTCCGCGGCACGCATCACGTTGATTGCATCGGCCACGACTTTCAAAGCGTCAACGTCCAACCCCGAATCCATTTCGTCAACCATGCACAGGGACGGTTCCAAAACGGCCATTTGGAACATTTCCATCCGTTTTTTTTCGCCGCCCGAAAAACCGACGTTGACGGGACGCTTCAACATCTCGTCCGTTACGCCCAAAGCCTTTGAACGCACCTTAACGTGCTTCATGTACCCGACGGCGTCAAAGTCCTTCATCCCTTTAGCGCGCCGCCCCGCATTCAGGGCATATTTCATGAACGTCGCCATAGAAATGCCCGGAATTTCGACGGGCAGCTGAAAAGCCAGAAAAACGCCTTCGTGCGCGCGCTCGTCAACGCTCATGTCCAAAAGGTTTTTGCCTTTGAACAAAACTTCTCCGCCCGTTACCCGATAATGCGGATTGCCGCACAGCACGTTGAACAGCGTGCTTTTCCCCGCGCCGTTCGGCCCCATGACCGCATGGACTTCGCCTTCGTTTACGGTCATATTCAAACCGTTCAGGATGTCCTTGTCGTCAACGCTCGCCTTCAGGTCTTTAATCTCCAGCCAAGCCGTCATTTTCTCCTCCCGTTTATCCTACGCTGCCTTCAAGCGTGACGGCGACCAAGCGCGTCGCTTCCATGGCAAATTCCATCGGCAATTTCTGCATCACGTCCTTGCAAAACCCGTTCACGATCAGGGAAACCGCCTCTTCCGCGCCTAATCCCCTCTGCTGACAGTAAAAAAGCTGATCATCGCTGATTTTTGACGTCGTCGCTTCATGCTCGATACGCGCCGACGGATTGGAACTTTGCATATAAGGGATCGTATGCGCGCCGCAATTTGATCCGATCAACAGGCTGTCGCATTGGGAATAGTTGCGGGCGTTTTCCGCCTTTGCCCCCATTTTGACCAGCCCGCGGTAAGTGTTTTGAGACCTGCCCGCAGAAATGCCTTTGGACACGATCGTCGAAGAGGTGTCTTTGCCTAAATGGATCATTTTCGTGCCGGTATCGGCCTGTTGCATATTATTGGTGATGGCAACGGAATAAAATTCCCCGCGGGAACCGTCGCCCGCCAAAACGCAGGACGGATATTTCCATGTAATTGCCGAACCCGTTTCGACCTGCGTCCACGACAGTTTTGAATTTTTTCCCTTACACAGCCCGCGCTTCGTGACGAAGTTATAGATGCCGCCCTTGCCGTCCTTGTCGCCCGGATACCAGTTTTGAACGGTCGAATATTTGACCTCGGCGCCGTTCATTACGACGATCTCGACAATCGCGGCGTGAAGCTGGTTTTCATCGCGTTGCGGAGCGGTGCACCCTTCCAGATAGCTGACGTAAGACTCGTCGTCCGCAACGATCAGGGTGCGCTCGAACTGTCCCGATTTTTGGGCATTGATGCGAAAATACGTTGATAACTCCATCGGACACTTGACGCCCTTGGGGATATAAACGAACGTTCCGTCCGTAAAAACGGCCGAATTTAAACAGGCGAAGAAATTGTCCGTATAAGGAACGACCGTTCCCAAATAACGCTTTACCAAATCGGCATGCTCCTTAACGGCTTCGGAAATCGAGCAAAAGACGATGCCTTGCTTTGCCAGACGTTCCCGAAAAGTCGTCGCGACGGAAACGCTGTCGAAAACGGCGTCGACCGCGACGCCCGCCAGCAACGCCCGTTCCTGCAAAGGCACACCCAGTTTGTCATACGTTTTCAAAAGTTCGGGATCGACTTCGTCCAAAGACTTGGGCGCAGACGCGCTTTTCGGAGCGGCATAATAATAGATGTCCTGATAATCTATCGGCGGATAGCTCAGCATCGCCCACGAGGGCTCGGTCATCGTCAGCCAATGGCGATAAGCCTTCAGTCGGAATGCCAACAGCCAATCGGGTTCGCCTTTTTTAGCGGAGATAAAACGGATAATGTCTTCGTTCAACCCTTTAGGCGCCGTTTCCGCGTCAATGTCCGTGACGAAACCGTAGCGGTAAGCGTCGGACACGGCGTCCGCAGCGGAAATTTTCTTCCGAATGTCCGTCATTTACTCCTCCGAAATTCGGCCATTAAGATACAAAAGACCGAAAAATCATACAAACGTTTTCTGTGCGTCCTTTATATAGTGATTGAAAACGATTTAAAACACCCCTTGTCGCCGCAATGCGAAAAAAATAAAAAATATTTGCACAAGTTTTTGAAAAAAGGATAAAATCTTAGCTTCCGAAGGGGTGCTTTTCTGGAGGGGGAAAAGAGATGACATTTTTAATAACTGCCGCACGCGCTGCGGAAACCGTTGAAAAAGCCGAAGAGGCCGTCATCAGCGAGGCCGTTTTCTCTTTGTTCGCCGTTATCGCCTGCGCCGTCCTGGCCGTTGCGACTCTGGTACTGTTGCTGCGTTACCTGAGGACAAAATCCCGCTCGAAAGAATTAAAGCAAAAGGTCATCGACCTGCAAAACGAGCTGTTGAAAACCCAGAAAAATTTAGAAGAACTGACGAAGGAACGCAATCGCAAGTTCGATCCGTACTCTTCCCCCAATACAAAAAGCATCATTTTCTGCCTTGATAAAGACGGCGTCGTTTTGTCGGGCAACGACTATGCTTTCGAATTTTTCGGTTATGCCGACAAGGACGAACTGTTGGGCAAAAACATCATCGGCACCCTTGTTCCGTTGAAAGACTCTCACGGACAGAACATGACGAACTTGGTTGAGCGCATCAAGAACAATCCGCGCCTGTACGTTGACAACGAAAATGAAAACGTCTGCAAAAACGGCAAAAAGGTTTGGGTGTCATGGACAAACCGAATTATTTACGATTCGGAAGGCAATCCCTCCGAGATCCGATCC
>CALXYE010000171.1 GCA_944392845.1 uncultured Alphaproteobacteria bacterium | reverse complement strand
CGGCGGAAAAAATGGACAAAGACGAAGCGGAACTCGTTGCGAAACGCATGATGGACGGCCGCTTCGATTTAAACGATTTGCTGTCTCAATTGCGCAAGATGCAAAAGATAGGCGATTTGAAGGGCTTGCTCAGGATGCTTCCCGGTATCGGCAAGTTCAAGGCTCAACTGGATTCTGCGAATATTGATAACGGCGTGTTTAAGCGGCAGGAGGCGATCATCCTTTCCATGACGCCCCGCGAACGCCGCAATCCGGATCTGATCAAGGCGTCGCGCAAAAAACGCATCGCCGCGGGCTCGGGCGTGTCGGTTCAGGACGTGAACAAGCTTCTGAAACAATACGACCAAATGGCCGAAATGATGAAACGGATGAAAAAAATGGGAAAACGGGGCCTGTTCGGCGGTCTGCCCGGCGGCTTCGGCGGCGGGATCGGCGGTTTCGGGGGCGGCATGCCTCCGTTCGGCGGATTTCCGTCTTAATGCAGATGTTTTTAAAGTGAGGTAAAGAAAAAAATGTCAGTTCGTATCAGACTTGCCCGCGGCGGTTCTAAAGGAGCTCCGTTCCATAAGATCGTCGTCGCCGACCAGCGCGCTCCCCGCGACGGTCGTTTCATTGAACGCGTCGGATCCTACAATCCGCTGTTGCCCGCCGACCACGCCGACCGCGTCGTCGTCAAGGCCGACCGCGTCAAATACTGGCTGGGCGTCGGGGCTCAGCCGACGGAACGCGTTGCCCGCATGCTGTCCAAGCTGGGCTTGTGCGACGCTCCCGCCATTACGGTGAAACCCAAGAAATCCGCTCCGAAAGCGAAAGCTCAGGAACGTCTGAAAGCCAAAGCCGAAGCCGCCGCCGCTAAAGAAGCCGCCGTTGCCGAAGCTGCCGCCGCTCCCGCGGAAGGCTGATTCCTTTAAGGGCTGATGACGATGACGGTTGCCTTGGAAAATGAAAACGTTTGCGTCGGGGTGATTACTGCGGCGCACGGTGTGCGGGGCTTCGTCAAAGTCAAAAGCTTCACGGCCAACGCCGAGGATTTCGCGGCGTACGGCGATTTAAGGGACGCTTCGGGAAAGCGTTGCCTGAGCGTTGAAATCGCGGGTCGGATCAAGGATTGTTTCCTTGTGAAGATCAGGGGCGTCAACGACAGGAACTCTGCCGAAGCTTTGCGCGGGACGGAATTGTTCGTTTCGCGTTCTCAACTGCCCGAAACGGCGGAAGGCGAATTCTATTATGCCGATCTGGTCGGCATGACGGCGAAATCGCCCGACGGTACGGTTTTGGGGGTCGTTAAAGCGATCTATAATTTTGGCGCGGGGGATATGCTTGAAATCGAAAAGCCCGATTCCGATACGGAATTTGTCGGCTTTACGAATAAAACGGTTCCCGCGGTTAATTTGAAGGCGCGTGAATTAACGGTTGAGATGCCCGATTTCGTCGAAGTAAAACCCGACGGTTCCGATTCCGAATTGCGGAGCGGCGCCGAAGAACCGAGGCCGTAAAATGGCGGAAATTCCTTATTTTACGGCGAACATACTGACTCTGTTTCCCGAGATGTTTCCGGGCTTTCTGGGAATGTCGCTGGCGGGAAGAGCTCTGGACGAAGGGCTGTGGCGGATGAACGTAACGAACATTCGCGACTTTGCCCAAGACAGGCACAGGACGGTGGACGATACCCCGTTCGGCGGCGGAGCCGGTATGGTGATGCGTCCCGATGTTTTGGGCAGGGCCGTTGACGCCGTGTACAAACCGGGGACGCGGCTGATCTACCTTTCGCCGCGCGGCAAAACGATGACGCAAAAAACGGCGGAAGAACTGGCTGCGGCGGGCGAGGCGACTTTCCTGTGCGGCAGGTTCGAAGGGGTTGACCAGCGCGTGCTGGACGCTTATCCGTTTGAAGAGGTCAGCTTGGGCGACTTCGTTCTTTCGGGCGGCGAGCCTGCGGTTCTTGCATTGTTGGACGCCGTCGTGCGTTTATTGCCGGGGGTGATGGGTCGTAAGGAATCTTTGGATGAGGAAAGTTTCAGCGAGGGTTTGCTGGAGTATCCCCATTATACGCGGCCGCAGGTCTGGAACGGCCGCGAAGTTCCCGAAATTCTGGTTTCGGGGCATCACGAGCGGGTCGCCGAATGGCGCAAGGCCCAATCGGAAGAGTTAACAAAAATGCGGCGTCCCGATTTGTGGAACGCTTATTTGGAAGCCGCGAACAAGCGAGAGGATTAAACTCATGAATTTGATTGATACGCTCGAAAAAGAGCAAATGGAAAAATTGGCCGCCAAAGGCGATTTTCCCGAATTTAAGGCAGGCGACACCCTGCGCGTCCATGCGAAAGTCGTCGAAGGCGACCGTGAACGCATTCAGGTCTATGAAGGCGTTTGCATCGCCCGCAAAAACGACGGTTTGAACTCTACGTTCACGGTTCGCAAGATTTCCTTCGGCGAAGGCGTTGAACGCGTATTCCCCGTCTATTCTCCGAACGTCGCAAAAGTCGAGGTTACCCGCCGCGGTAAAGTTCGTCGCGCGAAGTTGTATTACCTCCGCAACTTGCGCGGTAAAGCCGCCCGTATCGCCGAAATCAACGACTCGGCGAAATAATTCGGGGCGACAGCCTCTTGCTCGGAAACGCCGCCCTTTCTTTTGAGGGGGCGGCCGTCCGAAGCAATCGGTTCGGTATTTTTTTCCTCGATGCCGAAAACGGCAGTCGGGGTTTTGCTGTATATATTTTTTCAGGAGTTTGGGATGGTTAAGGTAGCAGTCGTGGGGGCAACGGGCAACGTCGGGCGCGAAATGCTCCAAACGTTGGCGCAAAGAGAGTTTCCCGCCGATGAAGTGTTCGCTCTGGCTTCTTCGAAATCGGTCGGCAAGGAAGTGTCCTACGGCGAGGACGACGTTTTGAAGGTCAGGGATCTGGCAACGTTTGATTTTAAAGGCGTCGATATCGCGCTGATGTCCGCAGGCGCCTCCGTATCGGAAAAATACGCTCCCAAGATCGCGGCTGCAGGGTGTGTCGTGATTGACAATTCTTCGCAGTGGCGCACGGATCCCGACGTGCCTTTGGTCGTTCCCGAAGTCAATCCCGAAGCAATCGCGGGATATACGAAGAAAAACATTATTGCCAACCCGAACTGTTCGACGATTCAAATGGTTGTGCCTTTGGCGGCTTTGCATAAGGAATTCGTCGTCAAGCGCGTCGTCGTTACGACGTATCAGTCCGTTTCGGGGGCGGGCAAGGAAGCGATGGACGAGCTGTTTGACCAGACGCGCGGCATTTATATGAACCAGCCGATTTACGAAACGCAGAAAAAGTTTCCCAAACAGATCGCGTTCAACGTTATTCCGCAAATTGATGTCTTTATGGATGACGGCGCGACCAAGGAAGAATGGAAAATGATGGTCGAAACGAAAAAGATTGTCGATCCGAAGATCAAAGTCCATGCGAACTGCGCGCGCGTTCCCGTCTTTATCGGCCATGCGGAATACGTCAATATCGAAACGGAAAAAGAAATCTCTGATGAAGCCGCGACAAAACTTTTGAAACACACAAAGGGCGTTGAAGTGATCGACCTTCGCGAACCCGACGGTTATCCGACTCAGGCGGAAATCGCGGGAGAGGACGACGTGTTCGTTTCGCGCATCCGTCAGGATTTTTCGGTCGAAAACGGCCTGAGTTTTTGGTGCGTCGCGGATAACCTGCGCAAAGGCGCCGCTTTGAACGCCGTTCAGATTGCCGAGGTTTTGCTGAAGGACTATTTGAAGAAATAAAAAGGTAAAAAAACGGGGGAAACGCTTTTCCGCATTATTTCGGTTTTGTTCCCGAACGGATAAAAAACGTTTTTCCCTTTTGATTGTCAGGGCATTTCCCGAAATCAAAGTTAAACAAACAGCCCCCGAAAATCGGGGGCTGTCGTTTTTTTATTGGTATCAACAATTAGAGAAGACCCATTGTCCGTTGATATATCTGGCTTTCTGACAACTCCAGCCGGAGCCGTCGTCAACGACCTTTC
>CALXYE010000170.1 GCA_944392845.1 uncultured Alphaproteobacteria bacterium | reverse complement strand
TTCTTCGGGCTTCAAAGCGTCATAGGCGGGAGTGCCTTTTTCGATCTTTTCATATTTCTGGACTTTTTCAAGGAAGAGATCGGCCGCCTCGACGGCTTCGTCAACGCCCTTCGTGTAATCCGCGCGGCAACCGCCGATGAAGCACAGGTGTTTGCCTTTTGCAAATTCCTGAACGGCTTTGAACGTTTCGCCGTCGTTGTCTTTATTGGCTTTTGCCCGAACCTCTTCGGGATTGATGCCGATCGGGTATTCTTGGATTTTTACCTTTTTGCCGTAAAAATCGAAAACGTTTTCGCCTTCCGTCGACTTTTTAAAGCCGTCGGGAGCGATCTGTTCCATGATTTCGCGAATGTGCTTCGCGTCGCGCGCCGTCTGGCATCCGATGACGTCCGCCGAGGACATCGCGCGCATGAAGTATTCCTTCATGCCGGGATGTTGCAACAGAGGCGTGCCGTCAATCGTCATGCCGTTCATTTCTTCCGTGCTTAAAACGGGAATGTGGCGGAAAGTGCCGATCGGCATGTCCGCGCCGCTTGAACGCATGGCGTAGGGGACCATTTCGTTGTCATAGTCCTGGCTGAAGAACATGGCGTTTTCGACGCCGTCCATTCTTTCGGACATCATTTTCGCGCAGTGGGCGGCTTCGGCGATCTGGAAACGGAACCCCAGATCCAAAGCCATCGTTTCGTTAACCTTTGCTTGTTCGCTTTCAATGCGCTTCATGTCGACGATGCCGTCCAAGCGCGCCTTCAACGTTGCGGAGTCGGGGGCGTATTCGTCGGCGAAGCCGTCTTTGGCCATTGCCGTCGTTACGGCTTTTTTAACGTTGGGAGCCATACAGGACGAATCGCCGAAAATGCGGATGTCGTCTTCGCACGTCAGGACTTTCAGATCCGTCTTTGCCTTTTTCAAAGCGGCGTCCGTCGTCTTGTCCCCCAACATGACAAAGGTTGACAGCTCGGCGGCTTCCTTAAAATCGATTGTTTTATTCTGATAGGCGGCGTTAATGTCGCGCAACGCATTTTTTTTGAACGTCAGATCCTTTAAGGACGCGACGGCATGGGCTTTGTTTTTGTCGAACAGGTTTTTAAAGCCGTGTCCGCCGGGGCCCCACAGGAAGTCCAGCGTGTTCTGGCGCGCGAAGTCGCGCAGAACCTGCGGGACGGAAAAAACCTCGACGCTCAGACCGTTTTCCATTTTTCCGCTGACGGGCAGGAAGGCGCGCCCTTTGCTCAAGGCGCTTTTTTGTTCGGCGGGAACGTTCGCCCATTCGGGGTTGATTTCCGACCATTTGGCGGCCTTTTCGGGGGAAACGGCGTTTTCTTTGCCGACCCATACGACGTCGATCGAATCGTCGCCCGCCTGTTTGGCGTCGCACATCGCCGTGTAGACGCCGCCGCCCGGGTTTTAAACGGCAGCGCCGTTGTCCGCACTGATGCTGATGCCGCCGCGGCTGGTCAGGTGGAAGATATTGACTTTATCGTTCATGGAAAACCTCTGTTCAAAAATTATTTGTCTAAAATTATAACAAAAAAAACGGCTAAAACAACCCCTAAAAAAAAATGCGGTATTCGAAATCATTTTAAAAACGAACGGAACGCCGGCGGAAGTCGGCGCCTTTATATGACGGGGACAATTTTTTCAAAAAAGTAGACAAAAATATTAAAGCGGAGCGATTGACAACGAAGGCGTTTTTCGTCAAAATAAAACCGCTTGCAGACACGAAATGCGACGGCGGAGGGGCAAATGGAATATTTCGACTTTGACGGAACGTGCGCGGGATTGGTGAATAATCCCGGGGCTGCGTATATGGACGGAAACGTTGCTTTCGCTTTTGCCGTAAAGTTGGCTTGCGGCGATGAATTCCGCTTCCTGACGGGCAGGGGGAAGGAGGATTTCAACGCTCTTCTTTATAATAAGGGGGAAAACGTGGCAGAAGCGCCGAATTCGGCGGAGATCAGAGCGGCGAAGCTGGCCGCCTCGCGCCGTCGTTTCGGCCGTTTTTTAGAGGAAAACCCTGATGCGGCCCGCGCTTATCCGGGAATTGCCGAAAAGGTTGATTTTTATTTGACAGGGACGAATTTGGCCGACGCGCTGGCGAAAAAAACGCGAATCACCGATCACGGAGAGCTTCTGACCGTCGGAGAAGGCGACAAGGGGCTGGCGGCGGAATTGGCGGCCAAAGGGTTGACGCCGAACGCGGCGGGCGAGCTGTTTATTCCCCGTACGGCGGAAGAAACGGCGCAAATGGAGGCCTTCGTTTCCGAAATGCACAAGGACGGAAAGAAATTCGTCTCCGAACTTTGCGATAAGTACGGCTTGGTTACGGACCCCGAACGCGCGGGAAAGGACGGGTATCTGACGGTTGAATATAAAATGACGTCCTTTGCCGTTAATTTCAATTCCGTTACGGACAAGGATAAGGCGTTCAAAGCGAATGCCGAGGTCGAAAAGTTTATGAAGGAAATGCTGAAAAAAGCGCCGGAGGAAGCGTTTTCCCTGGAAGCGGAAGAGGCTCAGGCGGGTTCTCCCCCCGTTTTCGAAATCAGAAGCGCGGCGTCTAAAGGAAATGCGTTGCGGGCGTTCGGGTTGTTGAAAGACGGAATTAAATTTTACGGCGACAGCTTCGGCAAGGTCGTCGGCAAAGATGAAAACGGCGGAGAACTTCGCAAAGGCGGCACGGATCGCAGCGTCGGCGATACGGCGTTCAAAGAAGGCGTGCGCGTTGATATTTATCAGGTCGCTTCGTCCAAAGACAAAGAAATCACGAATCCGAAGGATACTTGCGCGCCGAAAGCGGTCTTTTCGTCGCCGTCGGATCTGGGTCTTCACTTGCAGCGGGACGTTTTGTCGCGTATAAAGGAAAGAAGCCGCGAATTGGGCAGAGGCGTCGTTTCGCGCCGCAATTCGGCGGAACGCTGAATTTTTTAAGGAAAACCCATGGCTCCGCAAGCCGTTTTTACATGTCCGACGCCGCGCGAGGCTCTTGTCCGTTTCGGCGGAGAGTGGAAAATAAGCGGCGGAATGCCCGAAAACAGGGCGGATGTGATTGCCGCTTTCCGCGAGCCGTCTTTTGACAAAGTCGTTTTTGATGCGCGGGACGTCGGCGGTTGGGACAGCTGTTTCATCGCTTTTTTGGTCCGTTTGACGGAAATGTGCCGTAAAAAGGGCGTCGTCTGCCGTTTCGAACATATGCCCGACGGGGCGCAGCGTTTGATAGATCTGGCTTTCGCCGTTCCGCCGCGCGAAGGCGCCGCGCGTAAATCTTCCTTTGTCCCGCTTCTTGACCGCATCGGGGAAAAAACGATCGCCGCCTGGAACGCCGTTTCTAATGCGAAGGATTTTTGCCTGGAGGCGCTTGCTTCTCTGGGGCGTTTTTTCAGAAAGGAAGCCGTTTTGAGGAAAGCCGATCTTGCGGCGGCCTTCCAAGAAGTCAGTTTTGACGCTTTGGGCATCGTTTCCCTGATTTGTTTTATGGTCGGGCTGATTTTTGCTTTCGTCGGCGCGATACAGCTGAAGGTTTTCGGCGCTCAGATCTATGTCGCCAGCCTGGTCGCCATCGCGATGACCCGCGTCATGGGGGCGATCATGGCGGGAATTATCATGGCGGGGCGGACGGGATCTTCATATGCGGCGGTTTTGGGATCCATGCAGGTCAACGAAGAAGTGGACGCTTTGGAAACAATGGGAATCCATTCTTTTGACTTTTTGGTTTTGCCGCGCTTGCTGGCTTTATCCCTGATGATGCCTCTGATGACCGTGTATGCCGATCTGACGGGCATACTGGGCGGGGCGTTTGTCGGCATTTTCATGCTTGATCTGTCGCCGCAGGAATATTTCCGCATGACGGTAAACGTTTTAAATATGCGCAATATTCTGGTCGGCATTGTCCACGGAACGGTTTTCGGCGTCATTATTGCCCTGTGCGGCTGTTACAGGGGAATACGGTGCGGCCGCAGCGCTTCTTCCGTCGGAGAGGCGACGACCGCCGCCGTCGTGACGTCAATCGTCGGGATCATTTTGGCGACCGCCGTCATTACGTTTATTTGCGATCTGATCAAGGTGTAGGCCGATGGCGGATAAACAGCCTCACATCACGGGAAAAGGACTGAAGATCGCTTACGGCGATTTTGTTTTGATGCGCGATTTGGATTTTACGATCAATCGCGGCGACATTTTTATCATTATGGGCGGCAGCGGATGCGGAAAAAGCACGCTGTTGAAGGTTTTGGTCGGATTGAAAGCCCCCGCTGCGGGAAAGCTGATCTTTGACGGCAGGGATTTTTGGGCGGGGACGCGCGAAGATCGGGACATAATCATGCGCAAGGCCGGCATTTTGTATCAGAGCGGGGCTTTGTGGACGTCAATGACTTTGGCGGAAAACATCGCCTTGCCGTTGGAACAGTACACAAACCTGACGGCGGCGGAGATCAGAGACGTTGTTTCTTTGAAGCTGGATCTGGTCGGATTGGCGGGGTTTGAGGATTTTTATCCCTCGGAAATCAGCGGCGGCATGAAAAAGCGGGCGGGGTTGGCGCGAGCGCTGGCTTTGGATCCGGACATCGTGTTTTTTGACGAACCTTCGGCGGGGCTTGATCCCGTCAGCGCGCGCCTGCTGGACGATTTGATTCTGGAAATCAGGGAAAGTCTGAACACGACGATCGTCATGGTTACGCACGAGTTGGCGTCTATTTTTGCGATCGGAACGAATTCGGTGTATTTGGATGTGGAAACGCGCACGGCGATCGCGCACGGCGATCCCAAAGAGTTGTTGAAAAATCCTCCGAACAAAACGGTGGAGCGCTTTCTTACGCGCGGAGAAAAGGGAAATTAGGAAATGAGTCAAAAAGCGAATCCAAGACAAATCGGGACGTTCGTCATTGCTGCCCTGGCCGTTTTCATCGGAACGTTCCTGTTGATTAACAAGGACAAATTTTTTTCGGAAAGCAGTAAAAGCGTCCTGTATTTTGACGGTTCGGTCAAAGGTCTGAACGTCGGGTCGCCCGTTGTGTTCAACGGCGTTCCCGTCGGGCGGGTTATCGGTATTTCTCTGGTTACCGACATTCAGGATATGAATATCCGGATTCCCGTCTATATCGAAGCCGACGAGGACAGCTTCATCGTTTTGAATAAGGACGGACACCGCAGCGGCAACCGCGAGGAGCTGATGGAAAAGCTGATTCAAAAAGGGCTGAGGGCGAAACTGATCACTCAAAGCGTCCTGACGGGGCAGATGATGATTGACCTGAGCTTTTATCCGAATTCTCCTCTCATTTTGCACGGAAATACAAAATTTCCCGAGATTCCGACTTTGCCGTCAACGATTGAAGAGCTGTCCAAAACGTTTCAGGATATGCCGATTCGCCAAACGATCGCCCGTTTCAACAGTTCTTTGGAACAGTTCGACCGTTTTATGGCGCTTTTGAATAAGGAAGCCCCCCGTATTGTTAAAGATGCGGGCGAAGTGGCGACAACTTTGGCAAAAACTTCAAAAAAAGCCGATAAGACGATGGATTCTTTTTCGGAAAATTCCAGAACAATGATAGATTTGAATAAGATGATCAAAGATTTCGGATACGCGGCGCAATCAATCCGCAACTGGGCGGATTATTTGGAACGTCATCCCGAAGCCCTGATCAGAGGAAAAGGAGGAAACCGTTAATGTTTGTCCGTATTTTGTCCGTTTCTGCTTTATGCTTGGTTTTAAGCGCCTGCGGCTATTCTCCGTCTTCGACGTTTTATGTGTTGGACGATTCGCCCCTGCCGACCCGAAGCATCACCTTGGAAAACGCGGATACGGTCGTCATCGGCGTAGAAGACGTTTCGATTCCGACTTATCTGGACCGTCCTCAGATTGTCGTGCGCAGCGAAGAGGACGAAACGCTTGAAATGGCCGAATTTCACCGTTGGGCGGAACATTTGGGCGATGTTTTGCCCCGCGTGATCGGCGACGCCGTTTCGGAACGGGCGGGGTATCCCTTGGCAAAGCCCGCAACGCTGAACAGGGACGTTTTTTCGTACCGGCTGTATATAGAGATCATGCGCTTTGACGCTCAGATGGACGGCGCGGCGATGTTGGACGCGTGGTGGACGATTACGGACGCGGAAGGGAACGTTTTGTACCGTACCCGTTCCGTGCTGGTCGAGCCCGTCGGCGATTCTTACCCCGATATTGTGAAAAGCGAACGTTTCCTTGCCAGAAAGCTTGGCTTTGAAATCGCGGACTACTACACGAAAAATTTAAGAAACGCAAAGAAAAAAGGAGCTAAATGATGACGGGGAAACCTGCGGAAAAAGCTTTTGCCGGGACGGATTCCCCGCGGGTTTCCCTTCCTTTTGAGATTATCGGCGACGAGCGCGCGCGTGCCAGGATAGAACGAATGATTGAACGCGCCGCCGTATCCGAAACGGGGCGCGACGTTTTGGAAACGGCGTGCAAGGCCGGGTATGCGATCGGTATGGAATTCGTTTTGGGATGCAACGGCGGATGCAGCAAAGAGAAAAAGCTGATTATCCTTAATCCCTTGTCCAAGGATGACGAGCTGGTCGGCGTCCTGATTCATGAAGCCCGTCATGCGGGGCAGTTCGTTCGCGGCGAATACGACGCAAGCGATGACCGCCGCCCGAGAAAAGAAACGCTGAAAACGCAGATCATGCGCACGCGCGCCGTTGAGGCCGACGCGCAGGCAACGGCGGCTCAAGCTTTGGCAGAGATCGCCGAAGCGGGCGATTTCAAGCCTCTTCGGGCTTTTTCTCGTGCCAATCCCGACATCGCCAAAGCCTTTCACAAGGCGATCTATCTGGAAGACGACGCTTCGCAAACGGGGGCGGCGCGTACGGCGGCGTTTACGGCATGGTATGAAAACGACGCGATTAAAACGGCGTATGATTTGTCTTATCAGGTCGAAATGATGCGCCGCCGCGCACAAAGCGGTCGAAATATCGAAGATACCTATGCCGAAAGCCAATCGGCGGAACGAATCGTCAAAGACCTTTGCCTTTCAAAAAACGGCGGGTGCTATTTTACGCTGTCTCCGTCGGTTTTGGAAACGGCTTATTTTATCAACGTTGACCGAAAAACGGCCGAGGAATTGAACGCTTTAATGAAAACGGCGGCGCCGTCGCATAAGGATCATCCCGATAATCGGCTTCCTTTCCTGCCGCCAAGCTCCCCTTCAAGGCGGCAGACTTCCTTATCCGTGTTCAACAAACGTTATGATAATGCCCGCTAAATCAGTCAACGGCGCGCGATTTTAATACTTTGGCCAATCGTTTTTCCAAGGCGGCGGGAGAAATCGGCTTGACAAGATATTCGTTAATTCCTGAAAGTTTTGCTTCTTTTACGGTACGCTCTTCGGTATTGCCCGTGATGATGATGATGGGAATTTGCGGATCAAGCACGCCTTCGTTTCCCTTGCGGATCAGGCGCGCCAGCTCCAATCCCGTAACACCCGGCATCTCATGATCCAGCAACAAAACGTCGAAAGGGTTTTCTTTCAGTTGTTCCAAGGCTTCAACGGCGGACGAGGCGTCCTTGATGCGATAGCCGCCCAATTGCATCAACGTCGTTTTTATCAATGAACGAAAAAAACGATCGTCGTCGACGACCAAAAACGAAGCCTTTTCGATAGCTTTTGACGCGTCCGAAATGATTTTGGGCGATATCATACTCTTATCTTCCGCTGGTTTGGAAAGTTCTTAAAACAAAGTATAAGCGAAGACAGCTTTTAAAAACAAGCTATTTCGGAACGGCGGCGCCCGTTCCGGAACGGGTGATGCCCGTTACGCGAAAACCTAAGGCTTCAATCGTTTTTTTTACGGTATCGTCGGGAAGCGTTTGGCCGTTTTTTACGGCGACGAACGCCCGCCCCGTCAGCGCGTCAACTTCCGCCATTTCCGTTTGGGGCAGTTTTTCCAGCTCTTGACGGATGATTGTCTGAGAACTTTCGCCCGTCATGCCTTTCAGACGAACCTCAATCAAATCCGAAGCATTTGCCGCGCCGGAAAACAACAGGAGCGATAAAAACAAAAAACGTTTCAACATGTCCGTTCTCCGCAGAATCGAAAAAACGGTATCATTTTAGCGGGATTTCCTTGAGATATGAAGAAGTTTTAATAAAAACGGCCGTTCCCGCGGAAGCCGAACGGACGTCTTCGGAAAAACCGTCCAGCGCCGAAAATGGGAGATCCGCTTTCAAAAGGTCCCACCCGTCATGATCCGTTTCGGGAACGATTTCCGATATTCCCGCCTTTTTGCGGGTCAAAACGCCGCGTACGTTCGTCGTGAACGGCGCGGGCACGCGGATTTCGATTTTCCATACGGGCTCAAGCAAAAGGGCTCCCGCTTCTTTTAGGGCGTCGTTTAAAGCGCTTTGAGCCGCCGCCTTAAACGCTTCGGGCGGCGCGCCGTTACAAGCGGTCGCGGAAAGCACCCTGACCGAAACGTCCGTCACGGGATGCCCCGCGCTTCCCGACAACAGCGTTTCGTACACGCCCGTTTTGACGGCTTCGCGGCAGGCATTGCTCAGGCGCTCCTTCGCGTTAAAGGCCGCCGAAACGCCCGATCCGCGCGGCAGGGGAGAAACCTCTAAGCATATGTTTGCACGTTCGCCGCGTCGGCCGTTCGGCTTTTCGCATTGTTTTTGAACGGTTTTCAGAACGGTTTCTTTCAACGGCGTTTTGACGGCCGCCGTTTTGACGCGGACGTTAAAGCGCGTTTTCAGGCGGGAAAGGAACAGTTCGGTTTGTCGTTTTCCGCGGCTCCACAACAACATTTGTTCCGTGTCTTTGTCATATTCGATGCTTAAAGAATCATCTTCTTCCGCCAGTTTTGCCGCCGCGGAGGTCAGCTTAATCTCGTCGCCCGGCTTGTCGGGTTCCAAAGCGACGGCGTATGCGGCAAAGGGAGGGGGAAACGTTCGCCCGGCCTCTTGTTTTTTCCCGTCCGTCAGCAGATCTCCCGTTTTCGTTTCGTCCATCCTGCCTAACGCGACCAGGGATCCCTTCGGCGCTTCGTTGACTTTGAAAGAGTTGACTCCGCGGATCATATAAAGGCCGTTAACGCGTTCTCCGCCCAAAAACATGCCGTCGGTTACGGAGCCTTTTAAAACTCTGGCAAAAGACTGTTTACCCGTGTGCGCGTAGCGCGTTTTGAATACGCGAACGGCGACGGCGGCGTCTCGGACGTCCCGCGCGTTTGCGGACAGACAGGCAACATCGTGGCGCAGGGCTTTCAACAGCCTGAAAATGCCGGCATCCTTTTCGGCGGCGCCGAAGAAAACGGGAACCAGCGCGTTATCCCTGACGGCATGTGCCAAGGAGGAAAACAGCTCGGATTTTGCGGGAACGGCGTCTTCCAATATTTTTTCCAAAAGAGCGTCGTCGCGGTCGGCCAGATTTTCCAGTATTTTTTGCCGCGCGTCGTCGCTTTTCGCATCGACGTTTTCAGGGACTTTTAACAGGTGAGCGCTGACGTTATCCTTGTATTCGCCGTCCTTGAAGGCGTAGGCGCGTTCGCTGATCAGATCGACGAAACCCGTTATTTCGCCGTTTTCTCGAATGGGGATTTCACGCAGGATCAGGGGAAGCCTCGAATAGGCTTGAAGCGCGTTGATGACTTCGCGCACGGGTACTTTTGAATTTTCGACTTTGTTGATAAAAATGAAACAGGGAATGTTATTGTCCTGCAGGAAACGCAGAACGGGCGCGGCCGTGACGGCGCGGGCGGGATCGGGATCGCAAACGACGATCGCCGTATCGGCGACCGATAGGGCTCCGATTGTTTCGCCCGCCAGTTCGGGCGATCCGGGACAGTCCAGAAAAACCCACGTTTCCCCTAAAAAACGAGTGCCGGACACGACGGCCTCGACACTCATTGCATACTTTCGACATTCGGGGGAAGCGTCGCCGACGCGGTCGGCATCGCCCGCCGTTCCTTTGCGGTCAAGGGCTCCCGTAACGTATAACAGGCTTTCCAGCAGACTGGTCTTCCCCGACCCGAAGGGGCCGACGATCGCCGCTACGCGGACTTCGGAGTTCTTCGCTGTCATCGGATCCCCCTGAAAAATTGCTATCTCTTTATAGAATAACGCTTTTCAGAAGGGTTTGCAATTACCCTTTCAGAGAGGCGCAAAAACGCGCGATGCGTTCGCACGCTTTTTGCAACAGCTCCGTCGAGGTCGCGTAAGACAGGCGAAAATACGGCGACAGGCCAAACGCTTCGCCCTGGACGACGGCGACGCCTTCCGCTTCCAGCAGAGCCGTCACGAAATCGCCGTCCGTTTTGATTTCTTTGCCGTCAGGGGTCTTTTTGCCGATGCACCCCTTGACGGAAGGATACAGGTAGAACGCCCCTTCGGGAACGCGGCAGGAAATCCCTTCAATTTCATTCAGGCGTTTCGCAACCGCGTCGCGGCGTTCGCGAAAGATGTCGTTGCGCTCTTTTAAAAAGTCCATCGGCGAATTTAATGCGATAACGCCCGCCGCCTGGCAGAACGAAACGGCATGAGAAGTGCTTTGCGATTGGACTTTGTTGATCGCCTTGATGATTTCGGCGGGGCCCGCGGCGTATCCGACGCGCCAGCCCGTCATCGAAAACGATTTGGACAGGCCGTTGACCGTCAGGACGCGATCTTTGATTTCGGGAACGACGGCGGCGATGCTGCGGGAGACAAAACCGTCATAGACGATGTGTTCATAGATTTCGTCGCTCATGACGTAAACGTTCGGATGCCGGATCAGGACTTCGCCCAGCGCGCGGAGTTCCTTTTCGTTATAGGCCGCTCCCGACGGATTGGACGGCGAATTCAGGACGAACCATTTCGTTTTCGGCGTGATTGCGGCTTCCAAGGCTTCGGGAGTGAGCTTGAAGCCCGTTTCTTCCTTGCCGGCGACAATGACGGGCGTTCCTTCCGCCAGTCTTACCATGTCGGGATAAGACACCCAGTACGGCGCGGGGATGATGACTTCGTCGCCGGGGTTGACCGTCGCCATGAATGCGTTGAACAGCGTGCTTTTTCCGCCGCAGTTGACGGTAATTTGATCGGGCGCGTAATCCAGCCCGTTTTCGCGTTTGAGTTTGTCGCATATCGCTTTACGAAAGGCGGGCGTTCCGGGGACGGGGACGTATTTCGTTTCCCCCCTGTCCAAGGCGGCTTTGGCTTCGTCGCAAATATGCTTCGGAGTCGGGAAGTCGGGTTCTCCGACGCCCAGATCAATAACGTCAACGCCCTGAGCTTTCAGCTCTTTTGCCTTTTGGGTGACGGCAAGGGTGGGGGAAGGTTTGACGGCTAAAAGACGATCGGCGACGATGCTCATGTGTTTTTGTCCTGATATTATGTTGCAAAACGCTACAAAGATTACCTAAATAGAAAGGTGCCGTAAACACAAATTTGATGAAAAGGCGCCGAGCATGGATACGATTCTCCCCCTGTATAAAAAGCCCGAATCCTTTGAAGATGCGGATTTCAGACTGTGTTCCGAATACGAACCCGCGGGCGACCAGCCCGAAGCGATCCGCGATTTGGTCGCGGGGTTGAAAAACGGCGAAAGGGATCAGGTGCTTTTGGGCGTAACGGGGTCGGGAAAGACCTTTACGATGGCGCAGATCATCCGCGAAATGAAAAAACCCGCCCTGATCATGGCGCCGAACAAGATTCTGGCGGCGCAGCTTTACGGAGAAATGAAGTCCTTTTTTCCCGAAAACGCCGTCGAATATTTCGTGTCCTATTACGACTATTACCAGCCCGAGGCTTATATTCCGCGGACGGACACCTACATAGAAAAGGATTCGGCAATCAACGAACAAATTGACCGCATGCGCCACGGCGCGACGCGCAATATTTTAGAGCGCAGAGACGTAATCATCGTCGCTTCGGTGTCGTGCATCTACGGTTTGGGCAGCGTCGAATCGTATTCGGGCATGGCCTTTTCCCTTCAGCCGGGGATGAATACGGACATCAGGGATTTGGCGCGCCGTTTGACCGAGCTGCAATACCAACGCAACGATTTGGGATTTTCCCGCGGAACGTTCAGGCTGAAAGGCGACGTCTTGGACATTTTTCCCAGCCATTACGAAGATCTGGCGTGGCGTCTGTCCTTTTTCGGGGACGAACTGGAATCAATCGCCGAATTCGATCCGCTGACGGGCGAAAAAAAGCTGGAGCTCAAAGAGATTACCGTTTATCCCGCCAGCCATTACGTTACGCCGCGCCCCGCCCTGTCCCAGGCGATGAAAACGATCAGGGAGGAACTGAAAGAACGTTTGGATTTTTACCGTTGCAACAATCAGCCGTTGGAAGCCGAACGCATTGAACAGCGGACGCGCTTCGATCTGGAAATGCTGGAAGCGACGGGGCATTGCAAAGGCATTGAAAACTATTCGCGGCATTTGACGGGGCGCGCGCCGGGAGAACCGCCGCCGACGCTGTTTGAATATCTGCCGAAAGACGCAATTCTTTTTGTTGACGAAAGCCACGTTTCCGTACCGCAGATCGGCGGGATGTACCGCGGCGACTTTAATCGCAAAAGCACCTTGGCGACTTACGGGTTTCGCCTGCCCAGCTGTATTGACAACCGTCCGTTAAAATTTGAGGAATGGGATAAAATGCGCCCGCAGACGATCTTTGTTTCGGCGACGCCCGGCCCTTGGGAGCTGGAACGGACGCACGGCGCCTTTGTCGAACAGATTATCCGCCCGACCGGGCTTTTGGATCCGAAATGCGAAGTCCGTCCCGTCGCGACTCAGGTGGACGACCTGATGGCGGAATGTCGCGCGTGCGCCGAAAAGGGGCAGCGCGTCCTGGTAACGACTCTGACAAAGCGCATGGCGGAGGATCTGACCGATTATCTGGCGGAAAACGGCGTGCGGGTGCGTTATTTGCATTCGGATATCGACACGCTGGAACGCATCGAAATCATTCGCGATTTGCGCTTGGGCGTTTTTGACGTTTTGGTCGGCATCAACCTGTTAAGAGAAGGCCTTGATATTCCCGAATGCGCCTTGGTCGCGATTTTGGATGCGGATAAGGAAGGCTTTTTGCGTTCTGACCGTTCTTTGATTCAAACAATCGGCCGCGCGGCGCGAAATGCGGAAGGGCGCGTCATCCTTTATGCCGATAAAATAACGGATTCGATGAAGCGCGCTTTGTCCGAAACGGCGCGCCGCCGCGAAAAACAGGAAAAGTTCAACGCGGCGCACGGCATTACGCCGAAAACAATCACCCGCGGCGTGACCGACATTCTGCAAAACCTGTGTGACAAAGATTACGTTGACGTTGATCTGAACGATGCGGAAAAGGAAATTCTGACAGCGGGCAAGGCATTGAAAGACCGCATTGCCAAACTGGAAAAACTGATGCGCAAGGCGGCGGAAGAGCTTGAATTTGAACAAGCCGCCAAACTTCGGGACGAAATCAGGCGGCTTGAAAAAGCGGAATTGAGGTTTTAACGCGGCGGGAACAGGTCGTTATAATCCAACCCGCGGTAATAAACGTATTTCGGCGGGATGATGTCAAGCGCTTCGGCCTGAGCCAGCTTTCCCTGATTCAAAAGGGACCAGTGCAGGCTGTCCAGCGTTTCCCGGTATTGCGGCCGTTCGGCGATCAGGATGTCGAACCATCGGTAAGCGGCCAGCGGATTATAAATCGGCGCGCTTGAATCCTGATATAAAAAAGCCAGCTGAACCTGCGCGGCGGTATGTCCCGCCTGCGCAGCCATACCCAGCCATTTTTCCGCCATATAGCTGTTGCGCCGCCCGTCGGTCAAACCGTTGAGATAAATCAGTCCGAGCAGGTATTGGGCGTCAACGTTGCCGTTTTCCGCGGGGGATTTCAGCATCCGCGCGGCGCCCTGATAATCGCTGGTGTTAAAGGCGACGACGCCTTCTTCAAAGCCGTCGGCCTTTTGCCCGTAAGAGATCATGCTCGTGTCAAGAAACACGCAACCGCCGGCGGACAAGGCTAAAACGCAGACGAATAAAGCGGAGTACAGGGATTTCATGGTTATCTTCCTCGAAACTTATTGAGCAACGTCGCCGCCGTCAAAGGCGGTTTTTCTTTTTGACGTTGCGGCAAACGGGCGCAAATTTCGGTGATGCCGTTCAGGCGCGAACGGTCGTTTTTCGTCAGCTTGCGCAATTTGTGCCACAGCGCGGCGTGATCCTCGCGCGACAGGTACGTTGAATCCAACAGTACGGTCACGGGCTCTTCTTTTCCCGTCAGGCGGTTTTTATGCGTGACGTCCAACTGCTTCAGGATCGTTTCCGCGTTTGACAGGGGGTCAAATTGCCATTTGTCGCCTTCGGACGGGGACAGGGGTGTCTTGACGTCTACGGGACGGCCGTTTCCGTCGTAAAAATCGATGTAAGCGTCATCGCCGCGCACGACGGGCGGTTTCAACACGCCGCTCAAAACGGCTTCGACGGCTGATACGGCCTCTCGGACGGTTTTCGGTTCGGGCGTTTTTCCGTGGGCGGGATCGACGGCCAGAGCGTCAAATCCGGGATAAGAACGGTAACGCGCGGGAACGTCATCCAACGTCCGCAACTTTTTTTGCATTTCCTGTCTTTCTCCCGGAGCGGCGACGCGTTTCGGCGGTATCATGTCTTTCATCCCGTCCTCATATCGGTTATACTTTTTATCCAGTTTGGGTCAAAAAGAACCGTTTGTCCATAAAAACAACGGCCTCTCCTTCTTGATTCCGACGTTTTGACCGCTTAAATTCCTTTGAAGGAGCAGAAGGATGCCCCCGATTCCCGAAGGTCTCGGCAGGGAAGAGTTGCTTGCCCTGTTGCGGCCGCCGTATCCGAACGGATTGTTTCCTTTGGCCGTCGGATGGAAGATAATGATCGCGTCGGTGTCGGCGTTCGCCGTTGCGGTCTTTCTTTATCGGAACGGCTCTGTCGCCCGCCGCCGCAGAAAGGCGTTTGCCCTTTTGGACGCGCTGGAGGAACGCTTTAGAAAAGATTCGGACGTTTCGGCTTTGGCTTCGGGAATATCCGTGTTGATGAAACGGGCGGCATCTGTGCGCTTCGGGCGCGAAAGCGCCGCGGCTCTGTCGGGCGAAGCGTGGACGGCTTTTTTGAAAACCAAAGGAGCCGAACTGTCCGAACGGGACGAAGAATTGTTGCGTTTGCAGGCTTATGCGCCCGCGTGCCGCGACGAGGCGGCCAAAGCGGATGCCGAACGTCTGATTCAAACGGCGCGAAAATGGATGAGGCATGTTTTATGACGCATTTTGTTTGGCCGGTAATGTTGCTTTTGTTGCCTTTGCCGCTGATCATGAGGTTGATTTTGCCCCGCGTCGGCGACAAAAGCGTCGAAGCGTTGAAGGTTCCGTTTTTCGATAACGTATCGGCTTTGCCCGTTTCGCGCAGGCTGTCCGCTTTAAGCGGACCGAAGGTGCGCCGCGTTCTCGGCATGCTGGTTTGGGCTTTGCTGGTCTGCGCGGCGGCGCGCCCCCAATGGACGGGAGAACCGTCAAAGATTCCCTCCGAAGGGCGTAACCTGATGGTCGTTTTGGACATATCGGGGTCGATGAGGGAACCCGATTTCGAACTGAACGGCCGCCGCGTAACGCGCTGGGATGCCGTTCGTACGGTAGCGGATTCTTTTGTCAAAAAACGCGAAGGCGATCGCGTCGGCGTCATTTTGTTCGGCGAGCGGGCTTATGTATATGTCCCGCTGACGTTTGATTTGAAAACGGTGTCGTCCCTGTTGAACGAGGCCGACGTCGGCATGGCGGGGACTCAGACGGCAATCGGAGACGCTTTGGGCTTGGCGCTGAAAACAATGATTGACGTGCCCGCGCAAAGCAAGGTCGTCGTTTTGTTGTCCGACGGCGCGGCGAATGCGGGAAAGATGCGTCCCTTGGAGGCTGCCGCAATAGCCGAAAAGGCGGGCGTAAAGGTTTATACGATCGGCGCAGGGTCGGATTCAATGCTTGTGCAGGGGCTGTTCGGCGCGGTCAAAATGTCGCGCGACGGCGAAATTGACGAAAAAACGTTAAAGGAAATCGCCGAAAAAACGGGCGGGGAATATTTCAGGGCAAAAGATACGCAACAGCTGCAACGCATTTATGACAGGATTGACGCTTTGGAACCCGTGAAAAACGACGACGTATTCGTCCGCCCCGTCAGGGAATTGTTTTATTATCCGCTGGCGGCGGCGTTCGCGTTGAGCGTTGCGGGCGCGTTTTTGATGTTGGCGGGGAGGGGCGCGGCATGACGGAATTTCATTTTTTGCGCCCCGAATGGCTGTGGGGCTTTCTTGTTTTTCTCCTGCTGCCTTTTTTAGCGGCGCGGAGCAGGTCTGCGGGCGGGCTGTGGCGCGCGGCGTGCGACCGTTTCCTGTTGGACAGCCAGCTTGTCGCGGGGTCGGCGCGCCGCGGACGGGGATTGCCTTTGTTTTTGTCCTGCGTTTCGTGGGGCTTGGCCGTTTTAGCCTTGGCGGGCCCCGCTTGGGAAAAGTTGCCGCAACCCGTTTTAAAGGAAGGAACGGATACGGTCTTTTTATGGGATATTTCACATTTTATGAACGTGTCCGACCTGAAACCGTCGCGGACGGACAGGGCGCGCTTCAAACTGTACGATTTTCTGAAACGCGCGGACGGCGGACAGTATGCGCTGATTTTATATGATAACGAACCTTTCGTCGCCGTTCCGCTGACTTCGGACGCCAAGGTCATCGAAAACGTCCTGCCGACGGTGCAGGCGGGCATGATGGGCGGAAGGACTCCGAATTTGGCGGCGGCTCTGAACAAAGCGGAAGAATTGCTGAAAGGGGCAAAAGCGCCCGACGGCAACGTTGTCGTTTTGGGGGCTTTTGTCGATGATAAAAACGTTGCGGCCGCCGAAAAGGCCGCCGCGAAGCTGAAAAAGGAAGGCTATTCCGTTTCCGTTCTGGGAATCGGGACGGAACGGGGAGCGCCGATTCAAATGCCCGACGGGACGTTTCTGTCCGACGGCAGCGGCAAACCTTTTTTGTCGGAATTGAGCGAAAAGGCGTTTAAATCGGTCGCCGCGGCGGGGGGAGGACTGTATCGTCGGGCGGAATTGGGCGATGCGGACGTTCTTGCCGTGTCTTCCCTGCGCTCCGACGGTCGCCCCGATTTCAGCCGTCTGAAGGAAGAAATGCAAAAAGCCGACGCTTGGAAAGACGCGGGCGTTTATCTGACGCTTTTGATTTTGCCGTTCGCGGCTTTGGGATTCAGGCGCGGCTGGCTGGGGGCGGCGGTGCTGTATTTCGCGCTGGCTCCTTCCGCGCAAGCGTTTTCATGGTCGGACGCTTTTGTACGCCCCGACCGTCGGGAAGCGCAAAGCATTCGGGCGGGCAATCCCGCGCGCGATCCCGAAGTGTTCGGAAAAGATCCCGCTTGGCGCGCGGCGGCGCAATACAAGGCGGGACAATATCCGAACGCGGCGCAAACGCTTTCAAACGCCGCCGACGCGGAGTCTTTGTATAATCGCGGGAACGCTTTGGCGCATTCGGGGCGTTTTCAGGAAGCAATCGATTCGTACCGCCGCGCTTTGGAAGCCGATCCGAAGCACGAGGATGCCGCTTTTAATAAGAAATACTTGGAAGAAGAACTGAAAAAGCAACAGCAACAAAATCAACAGCAGCAACAAAATCAGCAACAGCAAAATCAGCAACAAGAGCAAAATCAAGCGCAACAATCGGGCGGCGGCAATTCCGACCGAAACGAACAAAGCGCCGAAGGACAGGAAGACGCCGGCAACGAAGGGCGTGAACAAAACTCTTCGCCGAATCAGGGAGGAGGCTCCGAAGACGCTTCCGCCGAACAAAAAAATGAAAACGGCGCTGATTCCGCCGAAAACGGGAAAGAGGCTTCCGAAAATCGGGATGCCGCTTCCGAAGACGCTTCCGCCGCGCGCGAAGCCGAACGCCGCGCCGCCGAACGGGCTGCCGCGGAAGAAAGGGAAGAGCGTCAAAAACGGGAAAACCAAGCCCGCGGCGCTGCCGCCGCCGACAAGGACGAACGCGGTGACAAGGAAAGCGACGGACGGGCGCGGGCGGCGGGGACGGATCCCGACGATGAAGAAAAACGGCGGCAAACGGAATGGTTAAGCGTCATTGACGACGATCCGTCTGGATTGCTTCGCGAACGGATCAGGCGGCGCAACGCGCGTAAAATGAGGATGTGGTAAAATGAAAAAGGCTTTGATCGGATTATTTTCGGCGCTGCTTTTTGCGGCGTTTTCCCCGACGGGGGCTTTCGCTCAGCTCAGCGGATACGCCGCGCCGACGACGTTGTCGGAAGGCGACGCGTTCCAGCTTTACATCCGTCAGGACGGTAAGGGCGATACGCCCGATTTTTCCGTCCTTGAACGCGATTTTATCGTTGCGGGGCAGCGCAACAGCTATAAATCGACGTACATCAACGGCAAGGCGGAAAACTTTTCGGAAACGATACTGACGCTTTATCCCAAGAAAACGGGAAAGATAACCGTTCCGCCGATCAAAGCGGGGAAAGAGGAAACACAGCCGATAGAAATTACCGTCGTGCCGGGAAACAAACCTTTGCCCGCCGATGCGCAAAAACAGGGCGAACGGCAGGGCAGACGCCTGTTTATGCGGGCCGAGGTCGAAAATCCGACCCCGTTCGTGCAGGAACAAACGCTTTATACGGTACGCCTGTATTCCTCCGTTCCCGTTTTGGGCGGAACGGTAACGCCGCCCGCGACCGACGGCGTCGTTTTTGAAGCCTTCGGCGATCCGACGCGCGCCCAAACGGTCATTAACGGCGAACCGTTTTCGGTTCTGGAAAGCAAATTCCTCGTTTTTCCGCAAAAAAGCGGCGAGATCATTCTGCCTCCGACGACGTTTCAGGGATCCGTGGCCGATCCGAACGCCCGCGATCCGTTTGATTTCGGCGGCGATTTTTTCGGCGGATTCGGCGGTTTTTCCCTGACGGATCCGTTTGCGCAGACAAGTACGGTCGTGCGCTCGAAAACGGTCAGGCTTGACGTTCGTCCGCGTCCCGCCGAAGCCGACGGCTCCGTTTGGCTTCCCGCTTCGGACGTTTCCGTGTCCGAGGACGTAACGCCGCCGAAACCGACGGTGGCGATGGGCGACGCCCTGACCCGAACGGTAACGGTCATGGCGCGCGGCGTCAGAGATTCCCAAATTCCCGATCCGACATTTCCCGACGGCGCGGGATATAAGCAGTATCCCGGCAGAACGGATGCCAAAACATTAACGGATTCTCAAGGCGTCATCGGGGTAAAGACGCGTCAGATCGTGTTTATGCCGACGCGGGCGGGAGAACTTACTCTTCCCGAAATGGAGGTGCCTTGGTTTGATACGAAGTCTCAAACGATGAAAACGGCAAGACTGCCCTCCCGCACCGTCGTCGTGACGCCCGCGGAAGGAGGGGAACCCGCCGCAGCATCAGAGCCTTCTTCCGCGCGGGCTCCCGTTATCGCAGAGGCTTTGCCGCCGAAGCCCGCCGGGGATGCGCCCGCTTCCGCAGGGGAAACCCGTGTCGAAACGGCGCCCGCCGTTTCGCCGCTTTCTTATTCCGCCGAAATCTTGCTGGCTCTCGGCGCGGCGGGCGGCGGCGCTTTCGTCGGTTTGTTGTGGCTGATCGCGCATTTGGCGGGGACGCGCAAGAAAAAGGCGAAAATTTCCAAAGCCGACGAGGCGTCGCGACGCAAGGCCGTTAAGGATTTTAAAAACGCCTGCCTGACGAACGACCCTGCGAAGGCGAAAGAGGCTTTGACGGCTTTGGCACGCGTACTGTGGCGGGATGATCCGCCTCTGACGCTTTCCGACATTGCGGGCAGGTTCGCGGACGACGCCTTTTTCGTTGAGATGGAAAATCTGAATGAAGCCCTGTATGCTAAGGAAAAACGGGAATGGAACGGCTTTGCGTTTTGGAAGGCTTTTGCGTCGACGAAGCAGTACCGCCGTTCCGACGTCCTTGCCGACGAAGCGCCCGTTCCGCCCCTGTACCCGAAAGGATGAGGATGGAAAAAGAGATTGAGGAGCTGCGAAAAAAAGTCCGTCGCTTGGAAGAATTAAGCACCGCCGGGCAGAATGACTCCGTTATCAGTTCTTTGACGGCAAGCTTTATGCACGAAGTCAATAATCTGACGGGGATCGGGGTAACGGCGGCGTCCGTTTTGGAAACGCGCGTCGCCGAAACGGCCGAGCGGCTGAAGAACGGGACGTTGAAACGGTCGGATTTGGAACGCTTTTTTGGCGAAGCTGCCGAAACGTCAAAAATATTGTCCGTCAATTTCAAACAGACGGCGGACCTTGTTTCGGCGTTCAAAAAGGTCGCCGTCGATCGTTCCCGCCGCGACGTCCGCCGTTTCATGCTGAAAGATTATCTGAACGAAATCGTGTTCAGCCTGTCGCCCCGTTTGAAAAAAACGCCTCATACGCTCTCTTTGTTCTGCCCGGACGGCATAGAGATGGTCAGCTGTCCGGGAGCGTTGTCCCTGGTCGTTATAAATTTGGTGTTCAATTCTTTGGTTCACGCGTTCCCGAACGGAAGCAGGGGGCATATCCTTATTTCCGCCGCGGTCGAGGGGGACGACGTCCTTTTGACGTACGAGGACGACGGGACGGGCATTGACGAATCAAAGGCGGAGCGGATATTCGACCCGTTCTATTCTACGTCGGAAAACGGATCGGGGTTGGGGTTGTTCGCCGTGAAAAGGATGGTGACCGAACATTTGAAAGGAACGGTCGTTTGGGAAAACAAGCCCGAAGGGACTTTGTTTAAAATACGCATTCCGCGCGTTCTTAACTTTTGACCTTTTCGTTAAAAACGGAAATAATAGCCTTTCATTTTATCGTTTCGGGATTTTTTATTGATGCGTTACCTGCGTTTAAGCCATGCCGTTTTGGCGGTTTTCCTGTGGTGCGCGGCGTCGTTCGCCTTTACGGGAACATGCTTCGTCGCCTATGACGAAGCGGCGGCAGAGTTGCACCGCTCGCGCGTCAGGGAAGAGTTGTCGGAACTTCGGCGGACGTTTCAAACCGAATTGGACAAGGGTGAAAGCCTGGCGCGTTTAAAAAATGCGGCCGCCGTGCTTTCGGGATACAAAACGGCGGATTCCGACGTTTCGGCCGTATCTGTCTTTGATTTTCCGACGGGAAAGACGCTGTTCGGCACGCGGTCTTCCCGTGTCGGCGGGAGCGTTCCCGTTGAATGGTATGAAAAATGCCGCGTAACGGACGATATTTTCGTTCACGGGGAAAAAGACGGAAAAGTCGCGGGAACGCCGATTGTTAATTCCTTCGGGGAAAAATCGGGATGTGCCGTCGTCGAATATAAAACGGATTCTTATGAAACGGGGCGCGAAGCCATGATGGCGGCGGCATTTCGTTCGGCGTCGTCGTTTTCCGCCGTCGGCGTTTTGTTTTTCGGCCTTTTGGCGCTTTTGTTCTTTTTTAAACGGCAACCGCGCTTTTCTTTTTTGAACAGACCGCTGTACCGTCGTTCGGCTTTCGGAATTTTATTGCTTTTCGTGCTTTTGGCAACGCCGGCGGCCGTTACTTCGGTGTTTTCGTCGTTCGAGGCCGTTTTAAAAGGCGCCATAGCAAACAAGGCGGGCGTTGTCGCGGAAATCGTGCGCGCGCGGGTATCGAAAGCGGCGGAAAGCGGCCTGCCGTTTAAATCGTTGCAATCCGTCGAACCGTATTTAGACGGAATCAGACGCCAGCATCCGGAAATTTCGTTCATTCTGCTGACGGATAAATCGGGGCGCGTCCTTTACGAATCGGGATCGGCGGTTCAGGCGTTCGAATCCGACGCGACAACGGGAAAAGTTTCTTTGCGCGACGGATTTTATAACGCTGCGGAACCCGTTGTTGCGGGCGGAAAAACCGAAGGATGGGTACAGATCGGCGTCAGGGAAAGGTTTGTCCGTGAAAAGATTTTCTAGCTTTTTATTGTCTTTTTTCGTTTTTTTCGGCGCGGGCGCGTCGTTGCGGGCGCAGGAAGAAGATTTGTCCCTGCCGTTAAAAAAAGTCTATATGGTTTTCTGGAACGGATGCGAGGAAGCTTGCCGCGGATTTCAGGACTATTTGAAAGCCGTCCGCCTGCCCGTTGAAGTTTCCGTGCGCGACGCGGGAAAGGATAAGGAAAAGCTGCGGGAATTCGTCGAAGAGATTCGCAAAACCCCTCCCGATCTTTTGGTTACATGGGGGACTCTGACGGCGCTGGAGATGTTGGGGCCCGAAAGGGAGAGTTTGTCGGACCGTTATGTGCGTTCCGTTCCCGCCGTGTTTATGGTGGTGTCCCAACCCGTCGAAAGCGGTTTGGTATCGGGATTGGTTACGCAGGGGCGCAATATGACGGGCGCCCTGCATCTGGTTCCCGCTGCCGAACAGTTGCAGCTGGCGCGCCAGTTCATTCCGTTCAAGCGTTTGGGGATCATTTATAATCCGGAGGAAACGAACGCCGCCGTTACGGTCGAACAGATTAAAAGTTATGCGCCGCTGATGAGCTTTGAAACTGTCGACCGCCGCATCCCTTTAAAGAACGGCAAACCCGATCCTTCGGCGATTGCGGAGCTGGTTGACGAACTTGCGGAACAAAAAGTTGATTTAATCTATTTGGGGACGGACGCCTTTATGAACGCTAACCGCCGTTTGCTGGCAGAGGCGGCGTTCGCGCGGGGCATTCCCGTTTTCTCGGCTTCCGAGAGCGCCGTGCGGTCGGGAGACGCTCTGTTCGCATTCGTCCATCGTTATTACAACGTCGGACAGCTTGCGGGGCAAAAGGCCGCTAAAATATTATGGGAAGGTTTGTCCGCCTATGACATTCCGATAGAGCCCCCTCAAAGACCCTTGTTCGTCGTCAATATGGAAACGGCGGCGAAACTGAACGTTTATCCGCCGTTTTCCCTGTTGTCGGGCGCGGACGTCGTCGGTATTCCCGAAAGAAGCGGGGAATAAGGCGTTATCGAAACGTTCGGGTCGCTTTCGGCGGGGTGGAAAAGCCGCCGGCGGGCGTTTTGAATGCCGATATCGGCTTTTGGACGGGCGGCGCGCTCTTTTGGGCCGCCGCGCGGGGCGCGGAAGCGGACGGGTACGTTCTGAAGGCGTCCGGCTGAAGCCCCTTTTGCCCTCTGGGGTACAGGAACTTTCCTTCGGGCGTTTTCAGCGTGCCGTCCGAATACAGTTCGAATTTAAAAATCGGCATTTTCATGAAAGCGTTGATAAGTTGGCTGCACGGAATGCGGTTTTGCAATCGTTGAAGGCGGAAACTTTGAGCCTTTGCCTTGACGTATTCGGTCATCATGGCTTTTTCGACGCTTTCGTTGGCGGCCATGGACGAAATCAGGCGGCTGGCGATTTCTTCATAGGTAAAGACTTCTTTATACGCTTTGCAGGCTTGGGCGGCTCCCGCCACGGATCCCAGCTGTTCCGCGTCGCTTTGTCCGCCTTCCTGCGCGCTTGCAGGGAAAGAAAAGGACAAACAAAACAAAAAGGCAAAAATGACTGCTTTCATAAAGTTTCTCCGTATTCGAACGTTAACAGAATAAACGAAAAAGGTTCATAAATAGCTAACGATTCGGGCTTTCGAGCGTCCCGTTTGACGCGCGTCCGCGTATATGGGACAATATAAGAAAACGGAGAATTTTCTATGATTTGTGAAAAAATAAAGGGAAAATTGCTTGTCGCGCAGGGCGGCGGGCCGACGGCGGTCATTAACCAGTCGTTGGTCGGCGTCGTCTTGGAAGCCCGAAAATTCAACCGCGTCGATCTGGTCTACGGCGCGGTTCACGGCGTGCGCGGCATCGTGAACGAAGATCTGGTCAATTTGTCCGGTGAAACGTCCCATAATCTGGAAATGGTCGGGAATACGCCGTCTTCGGCTTTGGGAACGACGCGGGACAAACCCGATTTGAAGTACTGCCGGGAAATGCTGAAAGTCATGCAGGCGCACGACATCCGCTATTTCCTTTATATCGGCGGTAACGATTCTGCCGATACCGTCCGCATCGTCAGCGAAGAAGCGCGAAAAGCGAATTATAAGCTTCGTTGCATACATATTCCGAAAACGATCGACAATGATCTTACCTGCAACGATCACTGCCCCGGTTATCCGTCGGCGGCGCGGTACGTTTCTCAGGCGTTTATCGGCTTGAACCGCGACAGTTGGGCTTTGGGCGGAACGGTGATTGCCGTTGTCATGGGTAGGCATGCGGGCTTTTTAACGGGCGCCGCGGCGATGGGAAAGAAATTTCCCGATGACGGCCCGCACTTAATTTATATGCCTGAACGCGTGTTTGATCTTGAACGCTTCGGCGAAGACGTCAGGCGCGTGTACGAACGTTACGACAGGTGCGTTATCGCCGTCAGCGAAGGCATTCATGACGAATCGGGCGAACCGATTATCACGCGTTTGACGAACTGCCGCGAACGGGACGCGCACGGCAATATTCAATTGTCGGGTTCCGGAGCTTTGGGCGACAGTTTGGCGGCTTATTTGAAGGAAAAGATCGGCATTTCCCGCGTCCGTGCGGATACGCTGGGGTATATGCAGCGTTCCTTCGTCGGGTGTGTGTCCGACGTCGATCAGCGCGAAGCGCGCGAGGTCGGAGAAAAGGCCGTACAGTTCGCCATGTGGGGCGGCAGGGACGGTTCGGTCGTCATCAGGCGGACGGGATTTTATTCCTGCGATTACGATCTGGTCGCGTTGGAAGATGTCGCCGCGAAAACGCGCATTATGCCCGACGAATTCATTACGGCGGACGGAAACGACGTCACGGACGCGTTCAGGATGTATCTTCGCCCGTTGCTGGGATCGGGAATGCCCGACGCGTACCGTTTAAGGGCGCCGTTTATTCCCAAAAAACTGGGGAAGGGAGAATCTCATTCGGAACGTCAGCCGGGATTGCCGGGCTGGTAAAACGAAAGGCGCCCGCGGGCGCCTTTTTTATCCGTCATTCCGAAATGTTTGCGGATGACTTTATGACTCGCCACTGCTTCGGATCCAGAAGCGTCGCCAGCGCGACGGTAACCGTCCGTTCGTTGCCGCCCTGTTCGTTCAGGCGGACGTGAAGGGGAATGTCGGGAAATTCGATGATTCTTTCGACGACCCACTTTGACGGCAGGCCGCTCGTTTTCTGAAAAACGTCGTTAGGGTTGACGGGACATTTTATCATATTCTAATTTCTTTCTTAATGGCTTCGATCAGGCTATACTGCCTGACAAAGATTAATCATAAACTAAGAAGAAATGAACCTCAAACAAAAAAGACTTTCGGGATGCGCAAGCGATGGAAAACGAAATGATTGACGAAAAGATCGGTTTTGCCGAAGAAGACTCTGAAAAACGGCCTTTTGCCCCCGCTTGGAAAATACTGATTGCCGACGATCAGCCCGAAATCCATCAGGTGACGAAGCTGGCTTTGTCTCAAATGACGTTTCAGGGAAGACCCGTCCGTTTTCTGAGCGCGTACGGCGCGGCCGAAGCGGAAAAGATTCTTGTCGAAAATCCCGATACGGCGCTGGCGCTGATTGACGTCGTGATGGAAAACAGAACCAGCGGGCTGGAGTTGGTCAAAACGATTCGCGAGAAATTGGGAAATCATCTGATTCGTTTGGTTTTGCGCACGGGGTTGCCCGATGCCGCTCCCGAACGCGAAATCATCGAAAAGTACGACATCAACGATTACCGTTCAAAAACAGAGCTGACGGCGACGCGCTTGTTTTCGATCGTTTTATCGTCGCTTCGGACGTTTTCCCTGTTGTTTAATTTGGAATTTCAAAGTCTGGAATACAGACATCTGAACGAAAATCTGGAAAAGATCGTTCATGAAAAAACGGAAGAGCTGAGGAGAAAGGAACAGCTGCTGCAATCAATTATGGATGCCTCTCTGACGCCGACGGTCGTGATCAGGGTTTGCGGCGGCGAAGTCGTTTTCGTCAACCGAAAAGGCGCCGAAACGTACGGCGAACCGTTCGAAAAGGTTTTGGGGCGGCGCGATTATATTGATTTTCCCGATCAAAAGGACAGGGAACGCGTTTTTTCCGAAGTTATGCTTAACGGACAGGTCAAGGATATTGAGGTCAAAGCGCGCGTCAGGAACGGAGAGCCGTTCTGGGCGCTGTTTTCGGGCGTCAGAATGCAGTACGGGGACGAACCCTGCCTGCTGTTCGATTTCGTTGACGTGTCAAAGCGCAAGGCTTTGGAGGAACGCTTGCGGAACGCGGCGGCGGCGGATCCTTTGACGGGGGCGATGAACAAAGCCGCTCTGGCGGAATTTTCCGAACGGGAGGTTGCCCGCGCCCAAAGGAAGAAAACGCCTTTCGGCATTTTGATGTTTGATCCGGACAAGCTGAGCGACATCAACGGCGCATACGGCCGCGAAGCGGGGGACGCCGTTTTGAAGTCTTTCGCCGCGTTGTGCCGCAGATCTCTGCGCCCGACGGACGGTTTCGCCCGTATCGGCGGCGAAGAGTTCGTCGCTCTGCTGCCCGAAACGGACAGGGTAGCGCTTTTGGCGGCGGCCGAGCGTTTGAGAATGGCTTGCGAAAGGTCTTCCGTGTTTTTCGGAGATCAAGAATTGCGCGTGACCGTCAGTATCGGCGCCGCGGTTTACGAGCCTGAAAAACCTTTGCCCGTTGACGATCTGATCAAGCGGGCGGAAAACGCCGTTATGAAATCGAAGGCGGGCGGCGGAAACCGCGTTACGGTGTCTCTTCCGATAAACGTCTGAAAATCGAAGCGGCGTCTTCGGGCGCCGTTTTTCTGTACAGAAAATCCAAGCGCAGCAGCTTTGCTCCCGCTTTTACGGCTTCGGCCTTTTTGACGCGCGGCTTTTCGCTCAGCAGGTATTGGCGGCAGTTTTTGGCGACGGACAGGAACTTGCCGTAACGCGAAGAAACGTATTCCCGATAATTTCCGCCGCAATTTTGACATTTTCCGTGCGCCGCCGCCCGAGGGCAGGTTTCCGACACGAACAGCGGAATGTCCTGATAAAT
>CALXYE010000169.1 GCA_944392845.1 uncultured Alphaproteobacteria bacterium | reverse complement strand
CTGCACATGAGTCTGATCGCGGGAGGCGTTTTCGGCGTCATTCGGTTGTTTTTGGCCTGCTTTCCCGCCTTCGCCCTGCGCTACAGCACGAAAAAAGCAGCTTCCGCCGCCGCTCTGGCCGCCGCATTCGTCTATTTGTTCATATCGGGAAACGCCGTTCCCGCCAGACGTTCCTTTATCATGATCGCCTTTGCTTTTACCGCCGTTTTTTTTGACAGACGGGCGCTTTCATTGGTTGCGGCGGCTTGGGCGGCCTTTTTCATCCTGTTGTTTCGCCCCGAAAGCCTTTTGTCCGTCAGCTTTCAGCTCTCTTTCGCCGCCGTCATCGCTCTGGTCGCCGCCTATGAAGCGGGCATAGACGGTTTCAGAAGACGGCTTGCCGCGAAAGAAGGCCTGCCCTTTTTCCTTTTGTCCTGCCTGATCGCCCTTGTCGCAACGGATATTATCGCGGGAACGGCAACCGCTCCGTTCGCTTTGTACTATTTCGGACGCTATCCGCTCTACAGCCTGTTGGGAAATTTGGCAAGCTCCGCCGTTACGGGCTTTATCGTCATGCCGTTTTTGGCGGCGGGAACCCTCTTAATCCCGTTCGGTTTAGAATGCTTGCCCTACAAGATCGCGGGATACGGAATCGCCTTCATTAACTTCGCCGCCGAAAAAGTCGCCGACCTGCCCGCCGCCGTTATCCGAACGCCCGCCATGCCTTTTTGGGGGCTGATGTGTTGCGTGTTCGGCGGATTGTGGATGTGTTTATGGAAAACGAAAATCCGCTACAAAGGGGGCATCCTGTTCGTCCTCGGATTGTTCAGCCCCGTTTTTTATAAGTCTCCCGACCTTTTGATCTCTCCCGGAGCTTCAATTATCGCCTTTAAAACGGCGGACGGACAATTGATGCTGCCGACGGGAAAGGCGGACGCCCTCGCCCGCCGCGTCTGGTTGGAGAAAAACGGGCAAGCCGCGGAAAACGCCGAAGGATGCTTTGAATGTTTCAAAGGGCGTGGCTACAACGATCCGACGGTCGCCTTCGGTTGCGAAAAGGGACTGTGCCTGTTGCGAAAAGGCGGAAAAACAATCGCTTGGACGAAAGGAAAGCGCGCTTTTAAACGGGCTTGCTCGGAAAACGGCAAAGAAATAAGCATTATGTTCGCAGGCATTCCCCGCTTTCGCGCCGAATGTCCGCATTTCCCCGTCGTCAACAGGACGGATTCCCTAAAAAGCGGCACGAATGCCGTACTCATCGAAAACGGAAATCTTAACGTCAGAAGCATTGCCGAAGAAACGGGATTCCGCCCGTGGACGGCGGCGTATCCCGCATTGAACCTTAAACGCGAGGCTTTTCCGTTCGTCCGCGGAACCCCGTACGGCTTCCCCGTCAAAGCCCGCATGGAAAATTAGGCCGCGCGCGCCGCTTGCATGTTCTGCGCCAAATATTCCCAAGCATCTTTGTTCGGCGCGGAAATCAGGTGTTTTTTATTCATAAAGGGCGTATAGGGTTCGCCGTCGGCAAAGGCCGTGTAACCGCCCGCTTCGGCATGAAGCATAACGCCTGCCGCATGGTCCCACGGTTTTATCACCCCCGTCCGATAGGCCGAAAAATGAACGCACCCCGTAGTCAGAAGGATATAGCCGTACGCGGCGCTTCCCCAACAAACGGGTTTCGGCATCAACGGATCGCGAAAGGAAACGTTGCGTCCGACAACGCCGTTCATACGGTTCACGTCCTTGACCTGCGCGACGCTCAATATTTTATCCCGCATACGCACGCCCGCGCCTTTTTCCCCCATGACCATGATCTTTTTAACGGGATGATACAGCCATCCCGCAACGGTTTCGCCCTTAACGACCAAAGCAACGACAACGCCGATTTCGGGTCTGCCGTAAGCAAAATTCGACGTGCCGTCTATGGGATCAATAATCCAAACGGGCGCGTCTTCCTTCAGCGCCTCCAAAACGGACGGATCGCGAAAAGCGGCTTCTTCTCCGACAACGGCGGAAGAAGGCAGCAACTCTTTCAGCCGAAGGGTCAGCTTTTTTTCCGTTTCCGTATCGGCGACGGTTACCAAATCTTCGGGAGATTCCTTCGTTCCGACGTCCGAAACGGACAAATGGTTGAAACGGGGCATAATCTCCGTTTCGGAAACGGCAGTAATGATATCGCTAACAAGGTTCAGGTCGGGAATCTTCATAGCTCACCTCGGGGTAATGAGATTGAAGTCTGGCCAGCCCGGCATCGTCCATGCGGACAAGCAGACGGCAATACGCTTCGTCGTCGGCACGTTTCAGGACTTCTGCGTTCCTGTACAAATAAGCCAGCGCCGCCCCGTCCGATACGGGCAAAGACAATGCGATTTCCCGCCGTCCGACCGACAAAGCGTCCTCTATTGCCTGCAACAGTTCGGGCACGCCGTAGCCGGTCAAAGCGGAAACCGGCATCACCAGACTTTTACGGGAAGCGACGTTTGACAGTGCCGAGCGCTCCTGTTCGTCCAGCAGGTCAATTTTGTTCATCGCTTCCAGCAAGCCTTCTTCTATTTTAGCCTCCAGTCCCAGCTCCCGCAAAACATTTTCAACGTCGCGCTTTTGAGCCGCGGAGTCTTCGTGCGCCGAATCGCGCACATGAACGATCAGGGACGCCTCAAGCACCTCTTCCAGAGTCGCGCGAAACGCCGCGACCAGTTCCGTCGGCAGGTTCGAAACGAACCCCACGGTATCGGACAGAATGACCCTTCGCCCCGACGGTAACCGTATCAGGCGCATCGTCGGATCCAACGTCGCGAAAAGCTGATCCTTCGCCAAAACGCCCGCATTCGTCAATCGGTTGAACAGCGTCGATTTTCCCGCGTTCGTATAGCCGACCAAAGCCACAACGGGATACGGAACCCTTTGCCGCGCCCGGCGATGCAAATGGCGCGTCCGCTTAACCTCTTCCAGTTCTTTTTTTAACTTGACGATCGTTTCGGTAATAACGCGGCGGTCAAGCTCAATCTGCGTTTCGCCGGGACCGCCCAAAAAGCCGCGTCCGCCTTTTTGGCGCTCCAAGTGCGTCCAGCTTCTGACCAAGCGGCTTTTCTGATAATTCAAATGCGCCAGTTCGACCTGAAGCACGCCTTCGCGCGTGCGCGCCCGCTCGCCGAATATTTCCAAAATCAGCGCGGTGCGGTCAATAACCTTGCACTGCCACGCCTTTTCAAGGTTACGCTGTTGCACGGGTGACAAAGCGCAATCCGCCACGACCAGACCGACCTTGTTTTTTTCCAAGGCTTCTTTGATCGTTTCGACCGTTCCCTTGCCGATAAAGGTTGCGGGACGCACCGTCCCCAAAAACGCGGGTTCGGCCGCGACGACGTCAAGATCAATCGCGGCCGCCAGATTTTTAGCCTCTTCAAGCCTTGCTTCAACCGAACGCCCTTCGGCACCGTTTTTCAATACGGGACAAAAAACGAAAGTACGTTCGGACACGCGTAAGATCCCTTATTCGGCGGCTTCGTCAGCCCCGTCAAACAAATTGACGGGCGTCGCGGGCATAATCGTCGATACGGAATGTTTGTAAACCAGCTGAGAATGGCCGTCGCGGCGCAACAGCATCGAAAAGCTGTCAAACCAAGTGATAATCCCCTGCAACTTTACCCCGCACATCAGGTATACGGTCACGGGGATCTTTTCCTTGCGAATATGATTCAGGAAAACATCCTGCACGTTTTGATTTTTATCGGCCATAATTAAGACTCCTTCGGCTCTTGTTTTTATTGTTGCTCCAAAGTTTTACCGCGTTTGACGGCAAGAGTAAAGCTCCGAAAGAACCTCCCTGCAGTTTTTCAACGTCAGGACATCCTCTCCGTCCTTGTTTTCGGAAGCAATCCTGACGGGCAAACATCCCGAATTGCGCGCGCACAAAATATCGGCGTCGCCGTCGCCGACGAACCATACGGGGACGGCGGGCTTTCCGTTTTCAACCGCGATCCCCGCCTTTTCCAAACAGGCGAACACGGCGTCGGGCGCAGGCTTGTCATGCGGCAGGTCGGTCGCGCCGAATACGGCGTCAAACAAACCGCCCCATTTTAAATACTCGACCTCTTTGCGCAGGATAAAGCCCGTTTTGTTGCTGACGACGCCCGAAATACCGACGTTGTTACGCACGAACTCCAACAGCTCCAAAGCACCGTCAAACGGCGACAGCGTTTCCAGATGGTATTTTTGAAAGGCTCCCAGATAAATATCGCGGGCTTCCTCCCATTTATCCCCGAACAATGCGGGAAACGTGTCGCGCAAAGACAATCCCAAATGCCCCGTATATTCCTCATACGAAGGAACGGGCATCCCGTAATGGGACAGCATTTCCGACATCGCTTTATAAATAGTCGGGAAACTGTCGATCAGGGTGTTGTCCCAATCGAACAGAACGGCTTTCGGAAACGGGTACATAGGTTTGTTCGTCATTTAAAAGAACTCCAGCCCGACGGAAAACATTTTTTCAACCTGCTTAACGGCATCGGCCGCCGCGAAAATGACCAAACGGTCTCCGGCCTCAATCACGGTATCGCCGCGCAAAGGCACGTTCACGCCGTCGCGAACGATCGCTCCGATCGTGACTCCCTGAGGCAGGCGCGTTTCACGCAAAGGCGTCCCCAAATACCCGAACGAGTCAAAAGCGTCCGCTTCCAACACCTCGCACAGCCCCGACCGCACGGAATAGGCGGCATAAATCTTGCCGCGGCGAACATGTTGAAGGATCGTGGACACCATGATGTCCTTCGGATCAATGACGATATCTATCCCCAAATTGACGACAAGCTGAGCGTACAAAGGCTTGTCAACCAAGGCCAAGGTCTGCTCTGCACCGTATTTTTTCGCCATCAGGGACGCCAAAATATTGCTTTCGTCGTTAGAAGACAGGGCGATTACCGTTTCTACGACGTCAATGTCGGCTTCTTCCAAAATATCGGTATCCAGAAAATCGCCGCAAATAACCGTCGTATCCGTCAGGGTTTCGGCCAAAAATCTGGCTCTGGCCTCGTCCTGTTCAATCAGGGAAACGCGCAACTCCCCTTCCTTTTCCAAACGGCGCGCCAAATCCAGACTGATATCGCCGCCGCCTAAAATCAAAACGCTGCGGGCGGCTTCGCGCTCATGGCCGAACAACCCGAGAATACGGCTGACGTCGTCGGTATCCGCCACCAGATAAACGTCGTCGCCCGGCGCCAAACGCGTATCGCCGTTTGCAATAACGACCTTTCCGTTGCGAATCAAAGCGACGATAACGGCGTCCACGTCGGGAAACAAAGCCGTCAGCTGGCGCAACGGCGTGTTCAGCATCGGGCAGACCTCATCGCAATGCACGCCGATCAGCCGAACCTTGTCGGAAGCCAAAGGAATTACGTCAAACGCCCCCGGAAAGGTGATGCTTCGGCGTATTGACCGGGCGATCTCTTCTTCGGGAGAAATGATGACGTCTATGGGCATGGCGTCGCGGGGATAGGATTTGCGCCACTTCGGATTCGTGTATTCTTTGGAACGCAGGCGGGCAATCTTTGTCGGCACGTTGAACAAAGAATTCGCCGCCTGACAGGTAACCATGTTGACTTCGTCGGAAGACGTAACGGCAATCAGCATATCGGCGTCGCGCGCGCCCGCCCGCTCTAAAACGGACGGATGAGACGCGAAGCCGGAAACGGGTTGAACATCCATCGAATCGGTCAGCTCTCCCAATACCTCCTGATCGGAGTCGATCAGCACGACTTCGTTTCCGTCTTCGGACAGATATTGCGCGATGGTTGATCCGACGCGCCCGGCGCCGCATACGATAACTTTCATAAGGTCTTACGCTTCCTTTTTACGGCCGTTTCGGCCTCTTTTTGCCCGTCCAATCCGAATTGTCGCATCTTGCGCAACAGCGTGTTCCTGTTGATTCCCAAGATACGAGCCGCCTTCAGGCGGTTGCCGCCGACGGCCTCGACCGTAACCGAAATCAGGCGACGTTCCACTTCCCCGACGACGGAAGCGTACAGATTCGTTTCCGCCTCAACCGCGCGGGAAGCCGAATAAAATCGCCGTAAATACTTTTCGACGGCGTTTCCCAATCCTTCTTCCTGAATAACCATTAAACAAATTTTCCTTCAAAAAAACGGCGGACGGCTTCTTTCGCCTTTTCGGAATCCGAGATCCCGTTGATCCGCGACCGAAACGCCGCGCCCCCCTCTATACCGGAAGAATACCACGCCAGATGCTTTCTGGCGACGAAAACAGCTTTTTGCCTGCCGTAATATGCCTCTAAAAGCCTCAAATGCTCAAGCACAATCGTCAATAAAGGCGGATGTTTTTCCGCAACCGTTCCCTTCAGGCGCGCCGTACAGTCGGAAAATATCCAAGGCCGCCCCAAAGCGCCGCGCCCGATCATCACGCCGTCCGCCCCCGTTTCCTTCAGGACTCTCGCCGCATCTTCGGGCGTGCGGACGTCTCCGTTGGCAATAACGGGAATATCCAGACTTTCTTTCAACAATCGCACGGCGTCAAGATCCGCCCTGCCCGAATACATCATCTCGCGCGTGCGGGCATGAAGCGTCAGGGCAGAAGCTCCCGCATCCCGCATTCTTTTGCCGAAATCAATAAAGTTCTTATGCGCCGAATCGCGCCCCAAGCGAAACTTTACGGTAATCGGCAGAGATACCGCCGCGACCAAAGCCTTTACGATCCGTTCGGCGGCCTCTTCATCGTCCGACAACGCCGCCCCCGCTCCCGTTTTGACGATTTTCGGAACGGGGCAACCCATGTTCACGTCGATAAAGTCGGCAATGCCGCTTTCTTCCACCTTTTCGGCGGCGGCGGCAAAGACTTCGGGCTTACGGCCGACCAGCTGGACGGCGACGGGAGAATCCGCCGTAGAAACCCTTGCCATTTTTTCCGTCCTTTTATGATTGCGCGCCAAAGAATCCGCCAGCACCATTTCGGAAAAAAGAAGCTCGTTCCCGAACATTCTGGCGACCGCGCGAAACGGCGCGTCCGTCACGCCCGCCATCGGCGCTCCGACCACGGGGGAAAAGTATGTTTTATTTCCTATTTTTAAAACGTTCCCGTCCATTGAAAACGCGCTTTCATAAAAACGAAAAGTATTCTAGTCTGTCCGTACTTGTTTTTTTATAGGGAGGAAAGCCGATGGTCAAGTGCGCGGTCATCATTGTTGCGGCGGGACGGGGACACAGGTTCGGGGGAGAAATTCCGAAGCAATACCGTATCTTGGGCGGACAAGCCGTATTGCGCCGCACTCTGGGCATTTTTTGCGCCCACCCGTCCGTAACGGCGGTCAGAGCCGTCATCCATCCCGACGACGAAGCGCTGTATAAAGCCGCCGCCGAAGGTCTGCCCCTCCTTCCCCCCGTTCACGGCGGAGAAACGCGGCAGGATTCCGTGCGCCTCGGACTTGAAAGTTTAAAGGAAGAAGCTCCCGACATCGTTTTGATCCACGACGGCGCGCGGCCGTTTGTCGACTTCGGCGTCATCAGCCGCGTTATCGCCGCCGCTTCGAACGGCGTCGGAGCCGTCCCCGCCCTTCCCGTTACGGATACGGTCAAAACGGCCGTCAAAACGGCGGACGGCACCTTAAAAATCGAAAAAACCGTCGACCGTTCGGCTTTGTGGCGCGTCCAAACGCCCCAGGGATTTCCCTACGAAGCCCTTTTCAAAGCCCATCAACAAGCGAAGGGACGCGAACTGACCGATGACGCCGCCGTCGCCGAAGAGGCAGGGCTGCCCGTCATTTTGGTCAAAGGCGCGGAAGAAAACGTCAAAATCACGACGGCGGAAGACTTGGAGCGCGCCGAAGAACGTTTCGCGTCCGAAACGCACGACGTACGCACGGCGACGGGTTTTGACGTCCACAAATTCGAAGAAGGCTCCTTCGTTACGCTCTGCAACGTCAAAGTGCCTCACGACAAAGGGCTGAACGGGCATTCCGACGCCGACGTCGCGCTTCACGCCTTAACGGACGCCTTGCTCGGAACGATAGGTTCGGGCGATATCGGATCGCACTTCCCGCCTTCGGACGACAAATGGAAAGGCGCGGATTCCGCCCGTTTCGTCGAATACGCGATGTCTTTGATCCGCGGATTGGGCGGCAAAGTTTTGAATGCCGACGTTACCCTGATCTGCGAACGCCCGAAAATCGGCGCTTACCGCCTGCAAATGACGGAACGCCTGTCGGAACTGTTAAACGTTTCGGCGTCCCGAATCAGCGTCAAGGCCACAACAACGGAAAAACTGGGTTTTACGGGACGAAAGGAAGGCATCGCGGCACAAGCCTGCGTAACCGTCAGCTTTTAATGCCCTGTACGTTATAATAACGCTTTTGCCGAAAGACGAATTCGAAAACGACATCGGCGAAACCTTACCCATTTATGAAAAATATCGGACAAGAATCAATACGGGTTCCTGAGTCGCAACTTTTATTTTCCAAAAAGCCTTCCGAACGGAGGGCTTTTTTAAATTTTAACTAGAATAAATTAAAACATTGCTTTATTCCATTGATTACGCGTGATTTTTTGAATGCCTTATGATACTTTAAAAGCGTGAGTATTCCCCTTGTCATCAGGAGAGTTGCGCCATGAGAAAAATACTTACGTTTTTGGCATGCTTTTGGCTTTTACCGGACGCATGCCTTGCCGCCGAAGCGGCTTACCCCCCTTTAAACGATTCGGCTTCCTTTCAAATCGCCTCTTCCATGAAGCTCGGCGCTGCAATGGGCGAAATGTCGAAGCCCTCTAAAGGCGGCGTTTCAAAGGGGGTTTTGTGCGAATCCGACGCAGACTGCACGGACAGCGAAAAATGTAAGGACAATGCGTGCGTCAACGTGTGCGATCCCAACCCCTGCTCCTCGGGGTACTGCCTTGACGAAGGCAACCATTCCTATTCCTGCGTCGCCTGTTTGGACGACGGCCATTGTTCGGGCAATCAGAAATGCAGCGGCAACGTTTGCGTTGATGCGTGTTCGGGCAATAACTGCTCTTCGCAAAGCAAGCTGTGTACGACAAACGGCAATCACGGGTTTACGTGTTACGGCTGTACGT
>CALXYE010000168.1 GCA_944392845.1 uncultured Alphaproteobacteria bacterium | reverse complement strand
TGTCAACCCGGGACACGAATTCGGGTACAAACCGTTCCCCGAAGCGCAATTTGCCGCCGCCGCGGAGCTGGTTCGGGAAATCGCGGACAGGCATAACATCCGCCCCGGATTCATTTTGGGGCATTCCGACGTCGCCCCCGCGCGAAAAGCCGACCCCGGAGAGCTTTTCCCATGGAAACGCCTGGCGGAACAGGGATCGGGGATCTGGACGGACGCTTTCTCGGATTCCGAAAGAACGGAAGCGGAAATGTTGGAAACGATCGGCTATGACGTTTCCGACCTGCCCGCCGCCGTTACGGCCTTTCAACGGCACTTTTTGCCCGAAGCGCTGAACGATGCCGACTTGGAGCGTACGAAAAAACGCCTTGCCGCCGTTACGGCCTTATTTGAAAAGGAAGAAAAGAATGTCTCCCTTTAAGATTGTTTTCAGCGATATTGACGGAACCTTTCTCAAGTCCGACCACAGCGTTTCCGAAGCCGTAAAGGACGCCGCCCGCAAAGTTATCGCCAAAGGCGTCCCCGTGATTCTGGTATCGGGGCGCATGCCTTCCGCGATTCGCCTGATTCAGAACGAAGCGGGCTTTAAGGCTCCCTTTATTTCATACAGCGGCGCTTTGACCTCGGACGCGGACGGCAAAACTTTGGGCAGCATCGGTCTGAACAGGGAAACGGCGTTGAAAATCAAGCGGTACGCCGAGCGTTTCTATCCCGATATTGAATGTTGTACATACTCCGAAGACAGGTGGATCACGGACGACGATACGACCCCGGCGGTCAATGCGGAACGAAAGATCATCAAAAAAGACCCTGAAAAGGGAAAACCGAGCGAACTGCTTTCGCCCGAAGACACCGTGCATAAACTGCTGTGCATCGGGGATCCCGAACGGTTGGACGCTTTAAGGCTTGACCTGATTCCTCAATTCCCCGAATGCAGAATTTATAAGTCCCAGCCCCGCTATCTGGAAGTCATGTCAAAGGATGCCTGCAAATCCGCTGCGGCCGAACTGTTATGCGAAAAGCTCGGCATTCGCCGCGAAGAAGTCCTGGCGTTCGGCGACAATTACAATGACGCGGATCTGCTGGAGTTCGCGGGAACGGGCGTTGCAATGGGCAATGCCCCGGACGACGTTAAATCTTCGGCCGACGAAATCGCCGACACGAACGACAACGACGGGACGGCTAAAATTTTAAAGCGCGTCTTTGACGTTTAACGGTTGACGAATCCCGGAAAACAACGTAGCTTTTCCCGCGTCAGACAGTCGGATGGCCGCGGGCGGTTTTTTGCCGTCTGAGGAAAGTCCGGGCTTCACGGGAACACGATACCGGATAACGTCCGGCGGGGGCGACCCCAGGGAAAGTGCAGCAGAAAGCAAACCGCCGACCTTCGTTCGAAGGGGTAAGGGTGAAAGGGTGCGGTAAGAGCGCACCGCTTTTTCGGTAACGGAAAAGGCACGGAAAACCCTATCGGAAGCAAGACCAAGTTAGGCGTGCGCATCGCGTATAAAAGGGCGTTCCCGTCCTTCGCCAGAGGAAGGTCGCTAGAGGCGTTCGGTAACGGCCGCCGCAGAAGAATGGTCATCGATTACAGAACCCGGCTTACAGACTGTCTGGCAATCAATCGATTCGTTTCCCTAAATCCTAAAAAAACAAGCCGTTCGTTTTTTAACGGCTCTTTCCGATTCTTTCCGTTTTCCTTCCGAACCCCAGAACAAAAAAAGTACGAACAGGAGTCGTTTTTACGATCCTTCTTTTTATCCGCTTTTTTGCTTTTCGGTAAATGAGAGCCCGCTTCATCCATAAATAGCTTAAAACCGTCAAAAAAAGCACAACATATTGTGCTTCACGTTTTTCCCTTCCCATATTTACACCTCGTTACCCCATATTCTACCCATTGACCCCCATGAATTCCCATGCTATCCCATAAGAGTCCATAGGAAAATTTTGCCTGGTTGTCCGAAAGGGCTTCAAAGGCACGGATCTGGAACGGAGAAACAGGACATGGGGCGGACGCCGCGGAAGAAGAATCTCTTCCTGGACACCATCGTGAATAAGGTCGACGCAAAGGGACGCGTTTCCATCCCTGCCGACTATCGCGCCCTGTTGGAACAGCAGGAAACGGAACTCGTCGCCTTTCGTTCTTTCAATTCTCCCTGTATTGAATGCTGCACGTCCGAAATGATGGATCGTTTGGCAAGCGACATCGACCGTTCATTCAATACCTTTTCGTCCGAACAGGACGATCTGACCAGCCTGATCTATGCGGATGCGAAGGAATTTCCGTTCGACAGCACGGGACGTATCGTCCTGACGGAAAAACTGTTGAAACATGCGGGCATCACGGACAAAGCGGCTTTCGTCGGCAAAGGAAGAACGTTTCAGATCTGGAACCCCGACTCTTATGCCGAAGAAGAAGAAAAAATCCGCGCCAGAGCATTGCAAAAACGCTTGAGCATTAAGACGGGAGGCGCCGAAAACGATGAATGACGCCCCTCATATCCCCGTTTTGCTGAAAGAAGTCGTCGAAGGCATCGCGCCGAAAGACGGCGGCATTTACGTTGACGGCACGTTCGGAGCGGGCGGTTATTCGCGCGCCGTCCTTGACGCGGCGGACTGCCGGGTCATCGGCATTGACCGCGATCCCGACGCAGTGGAAAGCGGACAAAAGCTGTGTGAAAAATACGACGGACGCCTGAGTTTGATTCACGGGGAATTCGGCGACATGTATTCGGCGGTTCGCGCGACGGGCGTCGAAGCCGTTGACGGCGTCATGCTGGACATCGGCGTTTCGTCCATGCAAATCGATCAGGCGGAACGCGGATTTTCATTCAAAAAAGACGGCGCGCTCGACATGCGCATGAGCCGGGAAGGATTGAGCGCGGCCGACGTCGTCAATACGTTTTCGGAAAAACAAATCGCCGACATTATTTATTTGTACGGCGAAGAACGCTTTTCCCGCCGCATCGCTTCGGCAATCGTTTCGCGGCGCGGGGAAAAACCGTTTGAAAGGACTTTGGATTTGGCCGCCGTCGTGCGTTCGGTTCTGCCGCGCGGAAACGAAGGCATTGATCCCGCGACGCGGACCTTCCAAGCTTTAAGAATTTATGTAAACGACGAACTGGAACAGTTGCGTTCCGGTTTGAACGGAGCCGAAGCGCTCCTTAAAACAGGCGGAAGAATGGCGGTCGTATCCTTCCATTCTTTAGAAGACAGAATCGTCAAAGCCTTTATTCAGGAAAAAAGCGGCAAGGCCGCCCGTCCGTCAAAATACCTGCCGGACGCGGCGATTTCCCCCGCAACCCTGAAGCCACTGAACAAAAAACCGATTCTGCCGACTGAAGAAGAGGTCTTCAAAAACGTCCGATCCCGTTCCGCACGATTACGGCTTGCAGAACGCATCGGGGGGTAAGATGGCCAGATTTTCACTGATTATTTTATTTGCCTTCATGGCAACGGGCATGTTCATTATCAAAAATCGCGTCATTGATTTGGAAAACGAACTGGCGGGAATCAACGCGAAGATTACCGAAGATCAAAAAGCCCTTCACGTTTTAAAAGCGGAATGGACGTACCTGAACGACCCCGCGCGCATCCGCGATTTAAGCACGCGGCACGCCGGCATGAAGCCGATTGACGGCGGACGAATCATTTCCTTTGCCGCCGTCCCGTTCAAAGAAGGATCGGCTCCCGTTTCCCGCGGCGGATTTATCCGCGTGTCTTACGCGCCCGCCAATTCCCGGGAATAAGCGCCATGTTCCGTTTCCTGAAAAAAAGCGGAGCCTTCTACTACCCGGGGCAGGAAATCCCCCTGCCCGAGATGATGACGATCGCCGACAAAAAAAGCTCCGCCAGCCTGGAGGCGGGAAAAAACCGCCTGCTCTTCACGGCGGGCGTTTTTTTGCTTTCCTTCAGCCTGATCTGCGTGCGTTTGTTCAATGTCGCCCTCAGAGGGAGCGTCATTGAAGAAGCGCGCCGCGATCCCGTCGGCATTCACGCCCTGAACATCAGGATGAAACGCGCCGACATCACGGACCGGAACGGCGTCATTTTGGCGACCAGCCTGCCCTCCGCCGACCTGTACGCCGAAGCGGACAAAATCAAAAATCCCGAAACGGTCGCCGCCGCTTTGGTTCAAACGTTGCCCGACCTGAAATATAAGCCTTTGCTGAAAAAGCTCAAGAGCGGGCGGAACTTCGTATACGTCAAGCGCGCCCTGACACCCAAGGAACAATACGAAGTCAACCGTCTGGGCTTTCCCGCGCTGAATTTCCGACACGTCGAAAGCCGCGTTTATCCCCAAGGAGAGCTGTTCGCTCACATCGTCGGCGCGACGGACATTGACGGCAACGGAATCGCCGGAGCGGAAAAAGCCTTTAACGAACGCCTTTCGACGCGGGGAGAGCCCGTCCGCCTGTCTTTGGACGCGGGCATACAGGACACCGTCCGTTTGGCGTTGAAAGAAAGCGTCGACAAATTTAACGCCGAAGGCGCCGCCGCCGTTTTGATGAACGCCAAAACGGGCGAAGTCGTCGCCATGGTGTCTTTGCCCGATTTCGATCCGAACAACTTAAAAAATGCAAAAAGGAAAAGCCTGTTCAACGCGGCGACGCTGGGCGTGTACGAAGTCGGATCCATCATGAAGCTGTTCAGCACGGCTATCGGGCTGGAAACAAAAAAGATCAAAATATCGGCCTCGGTTGACGCGTCCGATCCCGTCGTGCTGGCGAATTACAAGATTCAGGACGTTCCCAAGCTGCGCCGCGTTTTAAGCATTCCCGAAATATTGATTCATTCCTCAAACGTCGGAGCCGCGCGGATCGCTCTGAGCGTCGGCACGGAAAAACAGCGCGAATATCTGAAACGTTTCGGATTTTTCACGCCCGCGTCCGTTGAACTGCCCGAACGCGGACATCCGCTCTTTCCGTCGAAATGGCGCGAGCTGAATACGGCGACGGCGGCATACGGATACGGCGTGGCGGTAACGCCTCTGCATATTGCGGCCGCGACCTCCGCTCTGGTCAACGGAGGGGTTTATCATGCCCCCAGCCTGTTGTTCAAACGCAACGCAAACGAAATTATCGGGGAAAGGGTCATTTCTGAAAAGACATCCGACATCATGCGTGCTATCATGCGCCTTGTCGTCATCGAAGGGTCGGGACGACGCGCCAATGTTTCGGGTTACGAGGTCGGCGGAAAAACAGGCTCCGCGCAAAAAATAGCCAAAGGCAAATATGTCAAAAACAGCTTGCGCACGTCGTTCGTTTCCGCGTTTCCCATGGATAACCCGCAGTACGTTTTGATGGTCATGATGGAAGCGCCGCAAAGAATAAAGGAAACGTTCAATTTCAACACCGCCGCATGGAACGCCGTGCCGACGGCGGAACGCATCATTTCGGCGGTTGCCCCTCAGCTGGGCATCGCGCCGCGCCCGTTCGAACCGACGCAGCCCGCTCCGTACGTCAAAGCCGCGCTGAAAGCCAAATAATCCTTTTTCGGAGAAACGTCGATGCTGTTGAACGATCTGCTGAAAGCCGCGGGGCTTGCTCCCGTTTCGGAAAACGTCGAGATCACGGGAATAACGCCCGATTCCAGAAAAGCCTCACCGGGCTTTCTTTTCGCCGCTTTGCCCGGCGTGAAAGCCGACGGAGCGGCTTTTTTGCAGGATGCCGCGGATAACGGCGCGGCCGCCGCGCTGATTCCCGAAAACGCCGAAGTTCCCGAAACGGACATGGTCTGCGTCCGATGCGGGGACGTCCGCCGTTCCCTGGCCTTGATTGCCGCCGCATTCTATGCCGAACAGCCCGAAACCGTCGTCGCCGTTACGGGCACGAACGGCAAAACCTCTACGGCCAACTTCGCCCGACAGATATGGGATTTCCTGGGAAAAAAAGCGGCGAGCGTCGGAACTTTGGG
>CALXYE010000167.1 GCA_944392845.1 uncultured Alphaproteobacteria bacterium | reverse complement strand
CCTTTAAAATCTTTTTAACGGTCTTTTTTACCGTTTTTTTGATTTCTTTTTTGGTCGCTTTTTCGACTTTTTTTTCAACTTTTGAAACGGTCTTTTTTTCGGCCGGTTTTTTTTCTGCGGGCATTTTCTTCTCCTGTTTAAAATAACCCTTTGGCACGAATTTCCGTCGAAGACGCGGGATGTTCGCGAATCGGCAGGAACGCCCACGCGGGCGGCCTCATCCGAGCCAAACGGGAGGCGAAACGGGCGTCAATGCGGTAAAGGCGGAACGTTCGTCCCGCTTTTCCGTAAAGAGCCTTTAAAGCATAATGATTTCTGGCAAAGACCGCAACGGGAACGGTATGCATGATTTCCCGCCAGTTTCGCCATCTGTGAAAATCGGCCAGGTTGTCCGCGCCCATCAGCCATACGAAATTCGTGTCGGGATAAAGCTCTTTAAGCTTTTTCAGCGTGTCTATCGTATATCGGGTTTGCATTTGCGTTTCGGCGCAGCTTACCTTTATTTTCGGATGGTTCGCCGTTTTTCGGGCGGATTCCAGCCGCCGGTCGAAAGACGCCATGTCGCCGCGTCCTTCTTTCAAAGGGTTTAAAGGCGATACCAGCCACCACACTTCGTCCAGTTTTAGAAGCCGAAGCGCCTGAAGACTTACGTATCTGTGGCCGTCGTGGGCGGGGTTGAACGATCCGCCCAACAGTCCGACCGTTTTACGGGCGTATTTGACCGTCACCGCGCACCTGATATTTAAAAATGGTCAGCTGTTCCAAACCGATGGGCCCTCTGGCATGCAGGCGACCCGTCGCGATGCCGATTTCGGCTCCCATGCCGAACTCGCCGCCGTCGCAGAACTGCGTCGAAGCATTGTGCATGACGACCGCGCTGTCGACTTCGTTTAAAAAACGCTCCGCCGCGCTTTTGTCTTCCGTGATGATCGATTCCGTGTGGTGCGAACCGTGCGCCGCAATATGGGCGACGGCTTCGTCAAGGTTTTTAACCGTTTTGACCGAAAGAACCGAATCCAAATATTCCGTGTCCCAGTCCTCTTCAACGGCGGGAATGACGCGGCCGTCCGAAGCGCATATCCGTTCGTCGCCCCTGATTTCGCATCCCGCGGCAAAAAGGGCGTTCAATATTCCGGGCAGGATTGAAGAAACGGCATCTTCGTCGATCAAAAGCGTTTCCGTCGAGTTGCACGTTCCCGTGCGGCGCATTTTAGCGTTCAGGACAATTCTTTTCGCTTTTTCGGGATTCGCCGCCGAATGGACGTAAGTATGGCAGATGCCGTTCAGATGTTTGAACAAAGGGATGCGGCTTTCTTCCGTGATGCGCTGAATCAGTGATTTTCCGCCGCGCGGGACGATGACGTCGATATATTCGTCCAGCTTCAGCATTTCTCCGACGGCGGCGCGGTCGGTCGTCGGAACGGATTGAATGCACGTTTCGGGCAACCCCGCGGCGCGAAGCCCTCCGTGCATGATTTCGGTTATTTTTGCCGAAGAACGGAAACTGTCCGATCCGCCGCGCAGGATGACGGCGTTTCCCGATTTAAAACACAAAGCTCCCGCGTCGGCGGTAACGTTCGGTCGGCTTTCGTAAATGACGCCGATAACGCCCAACGGTACGGCGACGCGCGATATTTTCAAGCCGTTCGGCCTTTCCCAAGAAGCCAGCACGCGCCCGACGGGATCGGGCAAAGCGGCGACGTCTTCCAATCCCTTGGCGATCGCTTCGATTCGTTCGGGTGTCAGCAGCAAGCGGTCGCGCATCGCTTTTGACGTATCGGGGGACAAAGCGTCCATGTCTTTTTTGTTGGCCTCCAGCAAGGCATCGGCTTCCTCGCGCATCAGACGCGCCGATTCCCCGAGCGCTTTGTTTTTCGCTTCCGTCGGCGCCGTTGCCAGAAAACGGGCGGCTTCGCGGGCCTTTTTTCCCAAAGAGCGCATCAATTCTTTCATTTTTCAGCCCCTTTTTTCCGTAACCATATCGTCGCGATGGACGATTTCTTCCTGTCCGTGATAACCGAGCAGGGCTTCGATTTCGTCGCTGTGCCGCCCCGCAATCAGGCGCGCGTCGCGAGCATTGTACGCCGTCAGCCCTTTTCCGAGCGTCGTACCGTTTTCGTCTTTTAAAAGCACGGCGTCGCCGCGTCCGAAATTTCCTTCAACGGCTTTTACGCCTGCGGGAAGCAGGCTTTTTCCCTTTTTCAGCGCTTCCGCGGCGCCGCCGTCCAAAATCAGCGAGCCGCGCGGCTTGATTGATCCGCCGATCCAGGCCTTGCGTGCCGAAACGGGCGTTTTATCGGCGACGAATCGGGTATAACGCCCCGTTTCCGCCGCGCGGGAGAGGGGATGAAGCCCTTTGCCCGAAGCGATCAGCATATCGCAACCCGCTTCCATACATATACGCGCCGCCATCAGCTTTGTTGCCATTCCGCCCGTGCCGACGGCGCTTCCCGATCCTCCCCCCATGGCTTCAATCTCCGGGGTCAGCTTCGTTACGACGGGAATCAGGCGCGCGGCGGGGTCTTTGCGCGGGTCGGCGGTATAAAGTCCGTCGATGTCCGAAAAAATAACCAAAGCGTTCGCGCCGATCATTTGAGCGACTCGGGCGGCCAGGCGGTCGTTATCGCCGACCTTGATTTCCGCCGCGGCGACGGTATCGTTTTCGTTGATGACGGGGACGGCGCCGATGTTTAACAGGGTGTTCAACGTATTTCTGGCGTTCAGGTAGCGTTTTCTGTCTTCCGAATCGTCAAGGGTCAGCAGAACTTGGGCGACTTTCAGCCCGCGTTCCGCCAAGACTTCCTGATAATAATGCGCCAGCCTGATCTGTCCGACGGCGGCGGCGGCCTGTTTTTGAGGCAGAGACAGCTTTCCCTGCGGCAATCCCAGAGCCCGTCTGCCGACGGCGACGGCGCCCGAAGTAACGATGATGACGTCGTGTCCGTCCTTTTTGGCTTTCGCCGCGTCGTCCGCCAAAGAGTTCAGCCAAGTATTCCTGACTTGCCCCGTTTCTTCATCGACCAGCAAAGACGAGCCGATTTTGAGGACGATTCGCTCCGCCTTGTTCAAAAAATCCTTATTCTCCGTCATCGTCGAATGTTCCGCTTGACGTACGTTCCTTTTGTTTTTCCCGCATTTCCAAGACATAAGGCAACAGTTTGCGTAAAACGGCTTTTGTGCCTTCGCCCGATACGCCCGACATCAAAAGAGGCTTTTTGCGGCAAGCTTTTCGGAGAGCCTCGGCTTTTTCTTCGCGTTCCTCTTCCGTCAGGGCGTCGATTTTGTTTAAAACGACGATTTCGGGTTTGTCTTTGAGCTTTTGGCTGTAAAGTTTCAGCTCTTTACGGATCGCTTTGTAACGGGCGGCGGGGTCTTCTTCCGTTCCGTCAATTAAGTGTAACAGGACGGCGCAACGTTCAACGTGGCGCAGGAATTTGTCGCCCAGACCGATGCCTTCGTGCGCGCCTTCGATAATGCCCGGAATATCGGCGATCAGCATTTCGTCATCGTCAATGCGGGCGATACCCAAATTCGGATGAAGGGTCGTGAAGGGATAATCGGCGATTTTCGGACGCGCTGCGGTGACCGAAGATAAAAACGTCGATTTTCCGGCATTGGGAAAACCTAACAGCCCGACGTCCGCAATAATTTTTAAACGTAGCCAAACCCACATTTCCTGTCCCGGCCAACCGGGATCGGCGCGCCGCGGCGCCTGATTCGTTGACGTTTTGTACATGGCGTTACCGAAGCCGCCGTCGCCGCCCTTAGCAATCGTAAAGCGCTCGTAAGGCGTCGTCATGTCTTTGATGACCGTTTCGCCGTCGTCGGCGACGATTTCCGTTCCGACGGGGACTTTGATGATCAGATCTTCGCCCTTGGCGCCCGTACAGTCGCGCCCCGAACCGTTTTGGCCTTTGGGGGCTTTGAAGTGCTGGCGGTAGCGGAAATCAATTAAAGTATTCAGATTCGGCAGGGCTTCGAATATTACGTCGCCGCCCTTGCCGCCGTTGCCGCCGTTCGGGCCGCCGAATTCGATGTATTTTTCGCGGCGGAAGGCGCAACACCCGTTGCCGCCGTCGCCCGATTTCAAATAGATCTTCGCTTGGTCAAGAAATTTCATGTCAGTTCCGTTTTTGTTAAGAAGCGGCGTTCGCACAGACAACATAAAGGGGAACGGCAAGCCGTCCCCCTTATGAATTCAAAATTATCCGAAAAAATATTAAGCGACGACGGAAACGTAAACGCGGTCGTCAGCCTTGCGGGTGAATTCGACGCGCCCTTCAACCTTCGCAAATAACGTATGGTCGCGGCCGATGCCGACATTCGCTCCGGCGCGATACTTGGTGCCGCGCTGGCGGATAATGATGTTTCCGGGGATGACAGCCTGACCGCCGGATTTCTTTACGCCCAAACGACGACCCTCGGAGTCGCGTCCGTTTCTTGTGCTGCCGCCTGCTTTTTTATGTGCCATGGCTTAATCTCCTGACAAACCTGTTTGTTGATTAACCGGCGATATCCGTGATCTTAACGATCGAGATATGCTGACGGTGGCCGTTTTTACGGCGATAGCCCTGACGGCGTTTTTTCTTGAATACCAAAACCGTATCGTCGCGGGTTTGCTTTACGACCGTGCCGGAAACCTTTGCGCCGGCAACTACGGGAGCACCGATTTTTTCATCGACAGCAAGCACTTCGTCAAATGTTACAGCGGAGCCGACTTCTGCGTTGAGCTTTTCAACGATAATGACATCGTCTTTCGCGACCTTGTACTGCTTGCCGCCTGTCTTGATGACTGCGAACATTTCTTCACCATCCGAAATTCAATAAATCAAGCAGAGCCTCTCTCCACTTGCAAGGAAGCCTTTTATAGCCGCATATTTTCCCGTTTGTCAACAGGATTATAAGGGTTTCGGCGAATTTTTATCGGGAACGCGCCTTCAGCATCTTTGATGCTTCATCCGTTGAAAACAGGCGGCGGGCGAAACGCGAAAACGGCAGGGATTGCACCCATACGCGTCCGGGACCGCGGACTTCGGCGAAAAACAGTCCCGCGCCGCCGAAGATCTGTGCCTTTAAAGTACCCGCATTCGTTACGTCAAACGTTACCGACGTTTCGAACGCGACAAGGCATCCCGCGTCAATTTGCATCGATTCGTCATAGTTCAGGTTATATTCCCGAATCGTTCCGCCCGCATGGATGAAAACGACTCCGTCCCCGCTCAGCCTTTGCATCACGAAACCGCCGCCGCCGAACATGGCGGTCAGTATCTTTTTTTGGAAAAAGACGCCGATTTCCGTTCCTTTTTCGGCGCACAGGAAGCTGTCTCTTTGACAAACGATTTCTCCGCCGAAATCCTTGAGCGAAACGGGAATGATCTTTCCGGGATAAGGCGCGGAGAACGCGACCTTTTGATTTCTTTCCTTTTTGTTCGTGAAAGCAGCGACGAACATGCTTTCTCCGCTCAGAGCCCGTTTGCCCGCGCCCCAAAGCTTTCCGAAAAAGCCGCCGTTTCCGCCGTTGCCGAGCATCGCTTCGAATTCGACGCCGTATTGCTTGTAAACCATGGCGCCGGGTTCGGCAATGACCGTTTGGCCGGGCTTTAAGTCGAATTCGACGTATTGCATGTCGTCGCCTTCGATCGCAAAGCTCAGGTCGGAATGCAAAACGCCCTTGGGGCCGTCCGTTCGGGCGGCGGCCGATTCGCCGAATCCCGCATTTTCGGGGGAAACCCATTCCGCCATTCCTTCGCGCCAAACAAGACAACCGGGATGGTCTTTGATAAACAGGCGAGCCAATTCTTTTGAAAACGGTCCGAATTCTTCATCGCCGTAAGAGCAGTACCACATTGTTTATTTCCTTAGCAAAGTTGTTCCGACGCGGCGCCGGCGGATGTTGTTTGCCAGCAGGTTTTGAATATAGCGTCCCTGAAACAGCGATATTTCGTAAGATTTTCCGAATTTCAGGGCGTCTTCGTCGTCAACGCGGCACAAAACGGCTCTGTTCGCGCCGACGGTTTTCAGGCGTTCCTGCAAAAAGGCGTCGTTTTGTATCGATTCGGGCAGGGACGGTGTCCAAATCAGCTTTACAAGGTCGGCGCCCAAGCGGTCGCGGTCAATGAAACGCAGGCTTTTTTCCGTAACGCCGTCGATACAGATTTTATAACCCAGATTTTGAGCATAATCGCGCGCCAACAGGTAGGATGACAGGTCGCTGAAAATATCGACGGGCTGAAGTTCTAAAACAATGGAAGACTTTACGCCCGAGCGGATGTTGTCGTCAAAATTTCTGAAATCGTCCGAAAGGATGGAGGAAACGTTTAAATTCAGGCTGAAATCATGAGTCAGCGTTCCGTCGTCATGGCGCGAAATGCTGGATAAAACGCGGCGGTCAAGCGTTTCCGTCAGGTCTTGGAACAACCACGGCGTTGCCGTCAGCGACACGTCGGGCAGGATCGTATCGCCCAAGTCCGCAATGGATACAAAGACTTCTTCGAACATGGGTTGCGGCTCAATGTCGTCCAACACGACGCAAACCGATTGACGGCGGATCATATTGGCGAAATCCGTTCCCGTCAGCGCTTTTTCGATTTTTGACAACATTTCGGGCGTCAGAAGTTTTTGATTCTTGTCGCCCGACTTGGGAAGAACGAATTTTTTACGAAGCCCCGATGCCGGTTGAAAAAAAGGCCTTGCCTCCGCCGAAGTCGAGATGCGCCGCAACTCTTCCATCAGAGAGGTCTTTTCCTTCGGCAGGTGAAAGCGGCGTTCCAGCTTGTCCTGTTGCGACGTCGCTTTCGGGTCGGCGGAAAACCACATCCATGCCTTGATGAGCAGGGCTTTGATTTCATTTTCCTTCGTTTTTGTCGAATATGCGATGAAAATGTCGTCGTTCGACATATAAAAAGCGCGCCCATAGGGATACAGCGGTTCCCGAAAGCTTTCGACGATCGTGTTCAGCGTGTTTTCCGTCCTCAGCGCCGGATCCAACTCGGAGATTTTCAGCTGCAATACGGTCAGGGGAACTTCGTCTTTGATGGCGTCGTGCAGATAGGAACGGAGGATTTCTTCCTGATTTTGTATCATGCCGTCTCCTTTCTACAGATTTTCTTCTATCGGGGAATCAAGGGAGTCCTGATACAGGCATTGGGAACGGACGGGGCCGGCAATGCAGGATTTTCTGGAAATGCATTCCTGCAGGGAACAGACGCCGCCCCTTTTGCATTTGCGCTTGATTCCCGCGCCTGACAAAGCGTCGATGAAATACCCCTGAAAACGGGAAATGCCGTTTGTCAGCCCCCATTTTATCGATTCTTCATCCTCGCAGCGCATCAAAATGATTTTTTGAGAATCGATCTCTTTGATCGTTTCTTCCAAGGGGGGATTTCCCGTGTTTTCCAGAATCGCGGGAGACCAGTTCAGCTTTACCAAGTCGGGATTGAGCAGGTTCAGATCCAAAAAACGGAAAGAGATCGGGTGCAACCCGTCAATCAGGATCTTATGCCCCGCTTCGTGCAACAGGTCTTTCGCCATGATGAAATTGCGGGTGTTTTGGATGATGTCCATCAGTTGGACTTCAACGACGACGAACTTCGATTCGGGCATATTGTTCAGGAATTCTTCAAACGGCTTTGTGAAAATCGTCGAGATATTCAGGTTCAGGCTGATTCCTCCCGGCGTATGAGCAAGAAGATCCTTATGGATCGACAACATCCGCTTGTCCAGCGTTTCGCTTAAATGCTGAAAGAGCCATCTGTTCGACAGAACGTCAACATCGGGAGCGATCGCCGCCTTCAAATCGGCCATAGAAGTGAAATATTCCTGAAACAGCGAACAATATTTGCCGCTTCGCGTGATCTGAATGGCTTCCTGCCTGCGAATGACTTTTAAAATGTTAAAGCCCTGAATGTTCCGCAGAATGGCGTCCAAATGCTCCGGCGCCAAAGGAACCAGATCCTGATGCTGTTCTTTTCTTTTTCGCGAACTTTTGGCGATGTCGTTTTTTCTTTGCGCCAGTTTGACGACGCTGTCGAATTCGTATCCCAAATCGTAAACTTCGCAGAAATTTATTTCGGGGGACATGGAAACGACGGGATCCGCCTGATACAGCTGGCGGATTGACGAAATCGTCTTTTGCAGGACGGGATGCGGAATATTGCGCCCGACAACGAACAAATCTCCGTCCGACAGCAAAAACAGGCGCGATCTGGAACGGGTCAGCAATTCCTCCAGCATGGACATCATGACGTGCATCTGCTTGGCGGTACGGTTGGCGGGCTTTAATGCGGACAGCTTGAAATGGACGACCTGAGCGTCGCTCCTCATTCCTTCAATGCGGTAAAGCATGTCCAGAAGCTGCTGTTCTCCGTTTTGTTTTCCCGTAACCAAATCAGCGTCCCGTTAAAATAAAAAATACCGACACCGCATATGATAAAATCTATCCGATTCGGTGTCCAGCATTGAGTTTTCCGAGTACAAAAAAGATCCGGGCGTAACCCCGGATCTTTTTCGAATCGGCATTATTTCAGGTAGATATGAACTTCCGTCGTTCTGATGGTGCCGCTTTGCATCTTTGACATGCTGATGCGTCCTGCGGGCAAACCCATCGCGATCAGCGATCCGTGAACGGCTTCGGCGTTCTTTGTCGCTTCGTAATTGCCCGAAGCGACGCCCGCGGGACTGACGGCCACGACTTCAAACGAAGTGGACGGACGCTTTTCCAAAGCGGTCTTGATCGCCTGATACAGCGGTTGTTCGTAAGCGACGTTGCGACGGTCGAAACGGATGACCATCAACGGACGGCGTCCGCCGATGTTCGCCGTCGGCAAAGTCGCCGAAGCGACGGGCGTTTGCGTAACGGAAGCCGTCGGAATCGTCGTCGGATCGGCCAGGTTCGCGCCGAACAGCTGACCCGTGCGGATGCCCAAAGCCAGCGTAGAGATATTGCGGCGTTCGTTCAGGACATACTGCTGCTGACGGGCGACCTGCGTATTGATTTCGCTGACCAAACGTTCCAACAGGACGGCCGTTTGATTCGTTTCGTCTTCCATGCGGCGCAACTGTTCATGTTCTTCTTCGCGAGCGCCCGAAATGGCAAACGTTGCGCGGATGGTATCCAGCAAGTAGGTAATCATTGCGGAATCCGTGCTGACCTGGGTCGCTAAACGCGCCATCGTCGAAATATTCTGATCCAGCTGGTTGACCTTCATGCTGGCTTGTTTCCACATTTCGGTCAATTCGGGATTGCCGGGCGTCGTTCCGATCTGCAGGCGGGCGTTAATATGGGCGATATATTCGTAATAGGCCTTGGATTCGGCGGCGTTCTTTTCTTTCAGAGCGCGGAAGGTCTGAGTGTTTTTACCGACCTTTTCCTGCAACTGTTTCAATTCACGGCCGATCGTAGCGACTTTTTGGCCGATAACGGTCGGTTTTCCCGCATACTTTGCCGATATTTCGGAGGGCGAAGCCGACGGCGCCGAGGGTTGGATTTCTTCAGCGGTGACGGGCTCGGCTTTTTCTTCGGCGGCCTGCGACGGAGCGGCCTGCTCCGCATCGGACGGAGCGGATGCCGAAAACTCTTCGGCAAAGTATTCGTCTGACGAATACGGTTCCTGAGCCGTGGAACATCCGAACAGCGCCAAAACGGCGGCAACGGAAACAATACGCTTTGAAACGAACATTTTTGAATACCTTAAAAAAGTTTAAGAAAACTGCGCAATTTTCTATATTACCAGAACTTTTCCATTCTGATAATACTGTCTTAGAATGTAGCGAGAAATCTCGTATTTGCAAGAAATTTTATCAAAAAATAAGGTTTGTATGACTTTTTATATACTTTGTTTCATTTTTTTTAAAAAAAGTCTTGCATAAAGACGGCGTCGGGCGTATATGGTTTCTTGTTACGCGCCCATAGCTCAACTGGATAGAGCATCTGACTACGGATCAGAAGGCTAGGAGTTCGAATCTTCTTGGGCGCGCCATAAAACGAAAGCCCCGTTGAAAAACGGGGCTTTCGTTTTATTCGTATGCTTCAACGTCCGATGCGTCAAAAAAGGAAAAGCGCTTGTTTCTCCCGTTTCTTTGTTTAAACAGGCTTTCGGAGCGTTCCGTCTTATGAAGCGGAAAAAAGGGAAAATATCGCGTCAATATGTTTCTTTCTTCGTCATAAAACCGTTTCTTCCCGAGTCCCGCGGCGGTATCGGCCGTTTTTCATGCAGTCGGCGACGTTAAGGCCTTATCTGTTTCGAAGGGAAAAATACGCGGAAAAGAACGCCTTGATCGGTTTTTGAGCGGCGGCGGTTTGAACCCGTTTTTTGCCGTTTTGCAAATCGGCCGCGGCTTTGGTATCCGTCATGCCCCTGATTTCCGCCCGATTAAGCCTTTCGACGGCATCAACGGTAAAGGTGAGGGCTTTTAAAACGGCCTTTTTTACGGGGTCTTTTGTCCTTGCGGGCGAAAAAGCCTCTTGTGCCTTCAGGATAAGGAGATCTGCCGCCATTCGGGCAAAACGGTTGCTTTTTAAATCGCGAAGGGGAAGGTTTCCCAAAGACGGGTCGCGCGGCGCTCCTTTCGATGCCGAAACGTCGTCGCGGATTTCGGCGGCCGTTTTGGTCATCAAATGAATTTGACGGGCTTTCGGGCCGTTTAAAAACTCTTCAAAACCGTTGATGCGGTCGCCGCCGCAAAATTCGGCAATGTCGGAGGCACGCAAAGAAACGAAAGGCTCTTTTTCGGGATCGTCCGTCAAATTCGACAAGCCGGGAGCCGTACAGAGATTGTGTTCATAAATCGCTCCGTTCAGCTCGTCGTCGTACCATCCCTTGAATGCGTCGGATAGGGAACGGTTTTTGTTAAAACCGTTGACGATCGGCTGATAGCGTTTTTCGAACCGTTCCATCGGCGCGGCGTTCCCTTGCGCCTTCCATTCCAAACAAGCTTGCAACGCTTGGGTTTGAGCATCGGCTTCGGTTGCGCGGACGACCATTAAACGCGATGCCAGATCCAGGTTTTGCATTTCGATTTTTTTGCGTCCCCCGTGCCATTGGCGCAGATGGCGCGCTTCGTGGACGAGGTTGAAACACATGGAGGGAACATCCGAAGACTTGCGCAAAACGATACTGTCGGTTTCGGGACGCAGGCAAGCGGCGGTTGATTCCGAAAGGTTCTCAAAATAAAGGGAAGCCTTGTGCCTTGCCATATCGTGCAACGCTTCCCGTCCGCTCGGAACGGAAGCCAGGGCATTAAAGAGTTCTTCGGCGTTTTTTTTATCTTCGGGCGTCGCGCATACCGTTATGCCGCGAATATTGTATTCGCGGATTTCTTCGCGTTTTTTGCAAAATCGTTCAAAGACGTTTCGTAAAGACACTGCCGATTTATTCCGTTGTCCTTCTTTGCTTAAAGTGTAGTCCGGAGGCGTGAACGCGTCAAATATTCTTGTCAGTTCAGGTTCAGGTCTTTAAAAACGCTGCCCTTTGCCGGGACTTTGACTTTTTCGGAAAAAGAAGCGCCGTTATCGCACGAAACGACCATTTCATATGTCGCGGGTTTCAGGTTAAAGGACTGGAGCCATATATTCGCGGGCAAGGTTCCCCAATATCTCAGGTCGGCGTCTTCGGAGGCGGAAATCGCCAAAGCGGCTACCGTATAAGAAAACCTTGCGATCCAAAGGGTCGCTTCGTCGTTTTTATCGTACAGCAAATATGCCGCCGCCAAAGCCGCCGCGTGTTTCGCCGCCAAAGAAGCGGCTTTTTCGGCATAAATTTGACTGCGTCGCGCTTTAAAGTCTTCGGCGGAAATTTCGGAAACGGGCTCGATCAGGACGGCTTGTTTTTCGGCGACGGTTTTGCCTTTTTTGTTTTTGAAAGAAACGGAACAGCTTCCTGAAGCGGCAGGCATGTCAAAGTAAGGAATTTCAAAAGAAATAATCTGTCCCGGCAATACCGTTGACACGAATCGTTTGAAAGACTGATCCGAGCTTGATCCCAACAACAAAAACCACGGGACGACATAAGTGACTTTTTCTGCTTTTTTTTGACCGATACGCCCCGTTTTCATCAGGACAAAGACATTGTCGCGTTTGCGTTCCGTCAGCTTTTTCAAGGAGTCTCCGGCGTATTTTTCAAGTCGTTTCGCCGTATCCGTCTTTGAAACGAATTCTTTTTTTGTTTGCCGTTCGGGAAGCGTGTGCAACGTTTCAAAATTTTCGGCAAAGCTTTCGAATTTTTCATTATAAGACGGGTAAAGATTGTAATTTCTGAACAAAACGACGGGAGCGTCTTTATACAGCTGGCGGGCGATTTGGCGGTCTTCGGGCAATCGGTTTTGTTCGTGGATGTATCCGCCCCATAATTTTGCCGCCATATCCTGTTTGAACACGCGTTGTCCCGCATATTCCCTTTTATATTCCTGCAACAGGCTGTCCCAATCCAGCATGACGGCTCTGGCGGCGCGCAGATGTTTTCTTCGTTCGGCTTCGGTCAGCTTTTTTTCGGGGATAAGCACGCCGTTTTCATCCGTTCGGGATTCGTAAACGCCTTTCAGGTACAGCTGATAATGACACAAAGACTGGTAAAACCGCAAAAGCGACATTTCATAAGTTTCGCCCCTGTAATCTTCGCTTCTGTCGCCCGTAACGGCGGAAGAAACGGCGTTTAACAGGCTTCGGGTATAAAGCTCGCGCGATTTTTTTTGCGCGGCGTCGAAATGCTGCAAAGCCTGGTAATAAGAGCCGTTCAGGTAATGCAGATGCCCCAGCTCCAAATTTTTGACGATAAAAGATTCTTCATCTTCGTAAAAATCCGGAGATTTCGCCGTTTCAAGCGCTTTTTGCGTTTCGCCGCGGCCAAGGTCGGCGCGGATGTTTTCCTGCAGGACGTATTCGGAGGCGGCGCATCCCGTCAGGAAAACAAAAACAGCGAAGAACAGGCGTTTCATCCGCGGTTACCATCCGAAAGAGGACTGTTCCGAATATTTGTTGATTTTGTTGCGGGTGCGCAGAACTTCTACGCCCGTTTCGATGTCGGTCATCCGCATGTTGACGGAATATTCCTTGATCGTTCTGCCGTCGCGCGTTTCGGGCTTCATGCGGACGGCGCCGAAGATGATCAGGTCGGCGCCCGTCATTTTCCCGATCCTTTTGACGTCTTTCGGATCGACCATGCCGTCGTTTTGATAGCGGATTTCTTTCAACAGGCGTTCGCGCGCCTGTTCGTCAATCAGGACGTATTCTCCCGACGCCGAAAATTCCGTTAGAAGCTCGTCATTCAGATCTCCGATCGGGAAATACGCTTCGGAAGTCAGGTTTTGGACTTCTCCGATAAACAGTTTGGGCGGACGCCCGAGTTTTGACAGATAGTTCTGAAAACCGCGATGTTTCTGTATCTGGTTCAGGATTTCTCCGACGGAGATCTCGGTATCCTTGGCGACCCATTGGTCGGTGATCTCCAAAGCCAGCTCGTCAGAGCGTTCGGCGGAAACGCGTTCGGCTCGGAACGACGTGCACGACGTTGCCAAAACGCAGGAAAAAATCAAAAGAGACAGTTTTTTCATGATTCAAGTCCTTAAGGCAATTAAAAGGATGGGATATTATCCGAAAGCAGTTTTTTGTAAGAATCGGCGGCGTTTTCAAAAGCCTGATTATACGTCCGTCCCGTTTCGGAAAAAGAGGCGGCGGCTTTGTCTTCTTTGGAACCGCTTTTGTCCGATACTTCCAACTTGAAATCAAATCGGTAACGGACGAAACCCTCAACGTTCAGGTGTTGCCGTTGCGAAACAAAGGAAACGGCAACGATCAGATCCGCGCCGCTTTTTTCGGAAGCGATGACGTATCCCGCCGCGCTCAACGCTTCGCGGACGCTTTGTTCCAAGAGCGGAGCGGCGGCTTCAATAAACAGCTTTTGCATTTCCGCCGCTTCTTTTTTGCGCGAGGCAATCTCGGCAAACGAAACCGCGTCGGGTATCAGACTTCCCGTCAGAACGGCGCGCCGGGCATTCAGGACGTTCCTTTCGGCGAACAGCCGTTCCGCGCGGACAACGGCGGGCAGGCTGCCTTCTTTAAGGGCGCTTTCCGTTTCGTCGTCAAGTTTCTGAATCTCTTTTTTCAATACGGCGGCGGCAATCGGCTTGTCCAAAGCCGCCAGAGCGTAAACGGAACCGCCGTCCTCGAACGTTTCCTTTATTTCCGCGGCGTTCAGCAGAACGTTCGTTTTTTCCGAAATCCGTTCGTTCAATATCGCGCCGTAAAGCGTTTCCGATGTTGACGAAGACGCGTCGATTTTCGTTTCAAGGATCTTTGATATTTCCGTCCGCGCGTCGATTCGGGCGGCGTTTAAGCTGTTTCCCGCGCCGACGGCGCATAATTCATCGGAAGAACATCCTGCTTTCGGCGTTTCAAGCCATGCGGGACGGGGCGCTCTTGCCGTCGTTAAGGGCGCGGAAACGCAAGCGTTCAGAGCAAACAGAAGAATAAAACGGAATATTTTCAACGGACGGCCCTTTAAGAGGATGAAAACAAAAAAATAATATCGTAAAAAGTAAAGAGAGGCAAACGAACGATTTCGTTTTTTAAGGAATACGCGCCTTATGCGAAAAGGAAATGCGGAATGAAAAAAAACGGGAAAAGCGGGAAGGATCATCATTGCGCTGACGGCGCTTTTGGCGGCGGGCAGTTTCGTTTTGATGCGGTTTCTTGCCGCGGAATACGAACCGTGCGCCCCGGGGGGATTTTGGGACGAAAGCGCTCGGACGCGCGTTTATCCCGAAAAGGCCGAAGCCCCCGCTTTGTCGTCTGAAAACGAAAAATAAGGGAGAAAACCGAAATGTCTAAAAAAGTTTGGAAAGCGGGAACGATGCTGTATCCCGCGCCGCCCGTCATGGTGACCTGCGGAACGTCGGAAAAGCCCAACGTATTTACGGTCGCGTGGACGGGAATCGTCAATTCGGAACCTCCGATGACGTACGTTTCCGTCCGTCCCGAGCGTTATTCTTACGGTTTGATCAAAGAAACCGGAGAATTTGTCATCAATCTGACGACGGCGAATCTGGTTAAAACGGCTGATTTTTGCGGCGTGAAGTCGGGAAGGGAGGTCGATAAATTCGCTGAAACCGGATTAACGGCCGAAGCGGCATCCGCCGTTTCCGCACCGCTTCTTTCGGAATCGCCTCTTTGTTTGGAATGTCGGGTCAAAGAAGTGAAGCCGTTGGGGTCGCACGATATGTTCCTGGCGGAAATCGTCGCCGTTGACGTTGACGAAGAACTGTTGGACGAAAGCGGGCGGTTACGGCTGGAAAAAGCGCATTTGGCGGCATTTTGCCACGGCAGATATTACGCCGTCGGCGCCGAGTTGGGGACATTCGGTTTTTCCGTCGTCAAAAAGAAGACGAGAAAACGCCGTATCGCGGAAATCAAGGAAAAACGCAAAGAAGAGCGCATCAAAAAAGAACGCGCGGCCGAAAAGCATACGTCCGAAGATGAAAAACGCGACAAAGCGGCGCGTTTCGGGCAAAAAGTCGGGCGTTACTTTGAACAAAAGCGCGAAAAACCGCGCCGTTTCAAAAAAACGAATGAAAAAAATCCTAAAACGCTCCGTTTCTCCGACAGCGGCCGTTCCGTTTCCGCGTCGCGCAAAAAAAGGACGGAGAAGCGCAAATAAGCAAACGCCCCCGAAACGGGGGCGTTTCGTTATTCTTCATCCAAAGTTTTCGGACGTTGGTCTAAACGGTCAATCTTAACAACGGCGTCGGGACATATCGCTTCGTTCTGCATTTCCAATAAAAAGCGCTCTCCCTGTTCGTACACGACGACGTCGGCGTCCGAGGCTTCGATTTCGTCAAACAGCTCTTGTTCCGTATGCATGGAACGCCACAGAAGAGTCGCTTTTTTGAAACTGCGGGCAACGCTGTCATACAGGCTACTGAACATGGAATCCCGAACGATCAGGACGTTCTTTTGAATCGGCGCTCCGTCGTTCGTACAGACGATTTTTTGGTCGCGTTCTCCGTGTTCGCATTTTCCCGCGAATTTCGCTTCGGGCAATTCGGGGACGTCGTTGATGTCAAAGCAGCTTTTCGTTACCGTTGCGGAAACTTTATAAACGTCGCCGCAATCCAATATTTTTCTCTCAACCTTCAACGGCTTCGGCATTTTGTAGCCCATCGCGCGCGTCAGCGCGTCAAAACCGTAATAAGCCCCCAGCTGAGTCCAGTGAGTGTCCGTTTTAAAGAACAGCTGGCCTTTGTCCTTGTTCTTTCGGAACAAATCCTTCAGGTCGATAAATTCAATGCCCAGATCGTTCAGAATGTCTTTAACCTGTTCATAACGGCCGTATGCGACGCCTTGCTTTCTGTAGGCTTCGGGCAGATATTCGGAATAAAGCGGCATTCTGTTCGGCGGCACCATGACGATCAGGCGGATTCCCCGCTTTTTGAAATATTCCTTTTGACAGGCCATGTGGCGGGTAAACGTTTCTTTGTCCGCATTGTTCAACAGGGTTTTTCCCGTGAAATCGCCCAATATGTTTCCCGTCTTCGCGTACACGGATTCGGGCGAGGAATTGAAAAACATCCAGTTTTCCAATCCCGCGATGACTTTCGGATCGTCCTTGATCTTTTTTTTCAGCTTGTGGAAACGCCTGATCAAATAAGAACGCAGAGGAAAAGAATCGTTGTAAAAAGCGTCGAATTTTGAGGGGAACGACAGGTTCAGCTTTGTCGGCAACGCGGCTTTCGCCCTGTTTTCCGTATCGGTGTTCGAAGCAAAAGAAAAGAACGGCGCCGTTCCTTCGCGGCCGCTGTGCCTGTAGAGGATCAATTCGCCGAAGCTCAGGTAGCTGAATGCGCCGAAGACCAAAACGACGGCAAGAAAGATAAGGGAAGATGCCGATAGTTTTTTCATTTTTTATCCCTGGCCTCCTGCCGGGCGGGAACCTCTTTCGCCGTTTGAGACAGGTTCCTTTCCGCAAAGGTGTAAAGCACGATGTCCGGAGTTTCCCGATTGATGACGGCGAACATTTCTTCGCTGGACAGCTTTCCCGACCAAACGAAGGTTGTTTTTTTGAACATCCGCGCAAAGTAAGGAATCAGACGTTCGGCAAAAGAATCTCTGCCGACCAGGATGTGCTCTTTGTAAGGAGCTTCTTCGTTCGTGCAGACGATGTAACCCGAATCCCTTTCCGAAACGCAATTTCCCGGACCGTTTTTAAAGCTCAGGACGGGCGTGTAATGCGTGTCGGCGCAGGCGTCGGACAAACCCGACATACGGTAATTGTCGCCGCATTCGCTTTCCCGCGTTTCGATCCGTTCGATTTCGGGGACATCCTTGTGCAACACGTTCATCAAATGGGTGAACGCCGTGTAAGCCCCTAAATCGTTCCAATGCGTGTCCGTCCGATAATACAGGGGATACTCCCCTTTTTCCTTTTCAAACAGCTTTTTCAGATTGATGAAGGGCACGCCGGCGTTGCGGATGGCTTCCTCGGTTTGTTCGTAGCGGGACCTTTCGGCGCGGAGCTTTCTGTATGCTTTAGGGGCGTATTCGGAATAAACCGACATTTTGTTCGGCGGGATCATGATTAAAAAGCGGATGCCCTTTTCGTCGAAATAGTCCTTTTGAGCTTTGATTTTCTTTTCATATTCCGCCGCTTCTTCGTCGCTCAACAACGTTTTTCCCGTAAAATCGCCCAAAGAATTGTCCGTTTTCGCATATGTGTTAAAAGGCGACGAATTCAAAAATATCCAATCGTTTTTGCCGATGATGACTTTCGGATTGTCCTTGATGCTTTTCCTGACCGTATAAAACTTTTTTATCAGGAAGGAACGGAACGGAAAGTGGTCTTCGTAATAAGCGTCGAATTGATTTGGAAATTTTTGCGATATTTCCGTCGGAAAGGCGGCTTTCCTGCGATTTTCGGAATTGTCGTCGTCTTCGCGGGGAATGAAGTTCACGACAAAGCAAAGCAGGATGACCGTCAGGAACACATAAGCGGAGGCGTTCAGTCTTTTCATCATGGCTTAAAACCTGAAATAAATGAACGGGTTATAAGAATTTCCCGCCAAAGCCAGGATAGACAGAATGAACAGGAATATTTTCGCCGTTTCCGCTGGCCACGACCCTTGCACCTGCGCGGGAACGTAAGAAAGCAGTTTTTCCTTGTACTTCCGCCACAGCATAACGAAGGGTCCCGAACAAAGAATCGCGGCGACGATCGCCAGACGCGGTTCGTTCGTAACCAAAATGTTCAGGTAGGATACGTCCATGTTTTCAAAGCTGAACATGTGCGACAGATAGGCCAGCGCTTCGCCGATCGAATTCGTGCGGAAAATGACCATGCCGACGACGACGACCAGTAGCGTGTAAATATGGCGGACGACGCGCCAGGTAACCCTTTTATCGAATTGAATCGCGCGTTCAAACATCAGGAATACGCCGTTCCACAAACCCCATACGACGAAATTCCACGCGGCGCCGTGCCACAATCCCGTCAGGAAAAAGACGATCAGCGTGTTGCGGTACGTTTTGAAAGACCCTTCGCGGCTGCCGCCCAACGGGATATAAACGTACTGTTTGAACCACGTCGCCAAAGAAATGTGCCATCTTTGCCAAAATTCGCGGATAGAAGAAGAAACGTAGGGATAATTGAAGTTTTCCTGGAACGTGAAGCCGAACATTTTGCCCAAGCCGATGGCCATATCCGAATATCCCGAAAAATCGTAATAGATCTGAAGGGAATAGGCAATCGCTCCGACCCATGCCGCAGGCGTTGACAGATCCGCGGCTTCCAGACCGAACAGCGTATCGGCGGCCTTGCCCGCGATGTTGGCCAGCAGAATCTTTTTCGCGAAACCGAAGATAAAACGGGAAACGCCGTAATTGAACATTTCGGGCGTTACGGTTCGTTTGTCCAACTGCGGCTCAATGTCATGATATTTGACGATAGGTCCGGCGACCAGCTGGGGGAAGAACGCGATGTACAGCCCCATTTTCAAAAGGCTTTTTTGAGCGCGGGCATCGCCGCGGTAAATGTCGATCAAATAGGAAATCGCCTGAAACGTATAGAACGAAATACCGATCGGCAGAGGAATTTCTTTAGCGTCGATCTGTAGCGACAGCAACAGGTTCATGTTTTCGATGATGAAGTCCGTGTATTTGAAATGCATCAAAATCAGGACGTTCGCGGCCGTTCCGATCAGCATAAATGCTTTTTTTCTTTTTTGCGATGCCGCGCCGTCAATCAGACGGCCGAAGCAATAATTAAGAATGACGGAGGCCATCATCAAAAAAACGTACAGCGGTTCGCCCCATGCGTAAAAAAGGATGCTGGCGACCAGAAGCAGTACGTTTCTGAACAACGGGTTTTTTACGGAAAAGTACAGAATCAAAAGAGGGGGGAGAAAGCACCACAAAAAGGTAAAAGAGCTGAAGATCATAAATAACCTCTGTATTTGGTCGCCGAAAGATGAGGAATTATATAAAACGCTCGGGAAAAAGCAAGAGTCGAAAACGACGCGCCGCCCGACGGGGAATCACGGCGCTTTTTGCGGCGGAACGGGGAAATCCGCGTCAAGTTCGGCGCGGTCAAGCGGCATCATTTCGTTCGTTTCCATCAGATGCTTGAGGATGTCGGGATATTCCAAAGGCTTGTAAGGGAAATTCATCAGCTGAGAAGCGGCCGCGTATCCCCGGATTTGGTCGCCTTCTCTGCGGAAAACGTCCCGGCTGATGCGGAAGGGATGGAAATAGCTTCCCGTGTTCAGATAGAAAACAAAGCTTTTAACGGCGTCGTAAATCGTCGGGAAAGCCTTTATTTTATAACGCGGCCCGTCCTTTTGTTCTTCTTCGGCGGGAACGCCCGTTCCGTCCCAGCTTTTTTCCATAAACAGGGCATTGTACTTTCGGGCGTGGGCGTTCGTGCCCCATCCCGTCATTTCGGCCGATATTGCCAATAAAAGGGACGGCGGGACGGAATCGACCCTTAATTTCGTTCGGGCGAACAGCGTCGGCAGGTCTTCGTTTTCCGTTTCGTATTTGCGGGCAATGCGGCGGGCTTCTTCGACGTAGGCTTCGGGTAACTTGCCCGTTCGGGCGTACTCCCGTTCAAAGGACAAAAGGCGGGCCCGCTCTTGTTCAACTTCGGCATTCACGCGCAAAACGGCGGGCAGCAACATATTAATAAAAAGATCCTTGCGGTCGGCGTCAAAGCGCGAACGGTTAAAGTCGGACGGAACGGAACGGACGAAAACGCGCGGTACGGAACGTCCGCTTTCGGCGGCGGCCGCCGCGTTAAAATGAAGATCCGCGAATTCCCGCTTCATTTGAGCCGTTCTCATCGGCGGAAGAACCAACGCGTTTTCTTCAACCGTCAAAGGGACGTCTTCACCCTTTTGCAACAGCAAAACACCCGCTGCGATCAATCCCAACGCGACAAGTATCTTAATCCCGTGCCGAAGGTACGTCATCCCGCGACTCCCGTTTATTGATCAGGTATATCATCCTGCGGATGTCCGCTTCCGCAACCGTCATGTAAAAACCTGCGTTCAGCAAATGATTTGGCAGAAACTGCGTTTCGGGGCCTCCGTTGACGATCAGGAAGGGACGGATATTTAAAGCCCGTTCCAGAGAATCCTTCGCGTCAAGCCACAAAAGACGGACGTTTTCATTTTCAAACTCGCCGCTGAAATCTTCTTCGACGTCGCGGAGCATCAGATAGACAACGTATGCCGTGCCCTTTGCCCGATAAAATACGTTGTCGCCGCGCAGGTCAATCGGGCGCTTTTCATATTTCGCAACCTGTTTCCTGATTTTTTCGGCGTTTTCTTTCAGCAGGGACGCCTGAGCGGACAAGACGGCGGAAAGGGCTTCCCTGTCCGCGTTGAACGTCCGTTTTCCTTCCTCCAAAAGGCTTTCGTATTTCATCAGGTCGATTCTGGCCTTTTGATATTGCCCGTTTGCGGAAACGGACGGTTTCCATCCCGACAGATACCACTTCGTCCCCGGATAAGCCAATAAATCCGCCGCGCTTTTCAGCTCGGGCGCTTCGGGGTTTTGCTCCCGCAGGGTCAGAACCGTTTTGTGAACGGCGTTTATCAACCCCAGTTGGAACGACGGCATGTTGTCTAAAACGGCGGAAGGGAAAAAGAACGGCAGGTTCGGCGTCCAAACGTGCTTGTTGACCTCTCTGTCGATCAGGGCATAAAGCGTCGCGATTTCTTTCGGCGTTTCCGTTTTTTCGTTTTTCGCGGCAAAGGACGGATCGTCGTCAATCTGATGCGTCAAAATCGCGCCCGCCGGATAATAGAGAACCAAAAAGGCAAAAATCCCGCCCAACAGCCAATGCCACCACTTCAAAACGAACGAAACCATTTTGTCCTTTGTCGGCGGCGTGAAGCCGGGTGAGGTCTTCAGATAGATTTTGACGCTTTTCCATACGGCGGAAAACGCCCGTACCGTTTTTTCAAAGACGGGGGCGGCGGCGCCTTTTATTTTTAAAAGAAAAAGAAGGGCGAAATCTTTGAGCTTTTTAAAAAATTCTTTCATGTTATATCCGTTGCGGTGCGGGAAACTCTTTCGTCATCATACAGGCGGCGATCAAAAAAGTCATCCGTATGTGTAAAATTTTTGAAAAAATCCCGTTTGAACGATTGCAAAACCGAAATGCCGCTCTTATATACCGGTACATCAAGTTCTGTTGTGGTTGTTTTACAAAACGAAAACGAGGTTTTCTATGGGAAAAGTTATAGGTATCGATCTGGGTACGACGAATTCGTGCTTTGCCATCATGGACGGCAAGGACGCCCGCGTCATCGAAAACGCCGAAGGGACGCGCACGACGCCGTCCATGGTTGCGTTTACTCAGGGCGGGGAACGCCTGGTCGGTCAACCTGCGAAGCGTCAGGCGGTTACGAACCCCGAGGGGACGTTTTTCGCCATTAAGCGTTTGATCGGGCGCCGCTTTACGGATAAGCAGGTCGAAAAAGCAAAAACGCTGGTGCCGTATCACATCATTGCCGGCGAAAACGGAGACGCTTGGGTTGAAGCATACGATAAAAAGTACGCCCCCAGCCAGGTTTCCGCATTTATTTTACAAAAACTGAAAGAAGACGCCGAAGCCTTTTTGGGCGAACCCGTAACGCAGGCCGTCATTACGGTTCCCGCTTACTTTGACGATTCTCAGCGTCAGGCGACCAAAGATGCCGGCAAGATCGCGGGATTGGAAGTTCTGCGCATCATCAACGAACCGACGGCGGCGGCTTTGGCGTACGGATTGGATAAAAAGAACACGGGTACGATTGTCGTGTACGACTTGGGCGGCGGTACGTTTGACGTTTCCGTTCTGGAAATCGGCGACGGCGTGTTCGAAGTCAAGGCGACGAACGGCGATACTTTCTTGGGCGGCGAAGACTTTGACGCGCGCATTATCAATTATCTGGCCGACGAATTCCAGAAAGAGCAGGGAATTGATTTGCGCAACGACAAGTTGGCGTTGCAGCGCTTAAAGGAAGCGGCCGAAAAAGCCAAGATCGAGCTGTCCAGTGCCCAGCAGACGGAAATCAATCTGCCGTTCATTACGGCGGACGCCAGCGGGCCGAAGCATCTGAACGTCAAACTGACCCGCGCTAAAATGGAGTCTTTGGTTGAAGACCTGCTCGCCCGCACGATCGAGCCCTGCAAAGCCGCAATGAAAGATGCGGGAATCAAGGCAAGCGACGTTGACGAAGTGATTTTGGTCGGCGGCATGACCCGTATGCCCAAAGTACAGGAAATCGTTAAAGAGTTCTTCGGACGCGATCCGCACAAAGGCGTCAACCCCGATGAAGTCGTCGCTTTGGGCGCGGCGATTCAAGGCGGCGTTTTGAAAGGCGACGTCAAGGACGTCTTGCTTTTGGACGTTACGCCGTTGTCTTTGGGTATTGAAACGCTGGGCGGCGTATTTACGCGCCTGATTGACCGCAACACGACGATTCCGACGCGCAAGAGCCAGGTTTTCTCGACGGCGGAAGACGGTCAGACGGCCGTAACGATTCGCGTTTTCCAGGGCGAACGCGAAATGACGGCGGACAACAAGCTGTTAGGTCAGTTTGACTTGGTCGGCATTCCTCCCGCTCCGCGCGGCATGCCTCAAATCGAAGTCACGTTCGACATTGACGCGAACGGTATTGTCAACGTGTCCGCGAAAGACAAGGCGACGGGCAAGGAGCAGACCATCCGTATCCAGTCTTCGGGCGGTTTGAGCGAAGCCGACATTGACAAGATGGTCAAGGACGCGGAAGCCCACGCGGCGGAAGACAAAAAGAAAAAAGAAGGCGTCGAAGCCAAAAACCGTGCCGAATCCCTTATTCATGAAACCGAAAAGAATATGAAGGAATTAGGCGACAAGGTGGCTCCGGCGGACAAGGAAAAAGTCGAAGCCGACATCAAAGCGCTTCAGGATGTTCTTGAATCGAACGATCCCGACAAGATTAAGGAAAAATCCGAAGCCCTGATGCAGTCTGCGATGAAGATCGGCGAAGCGTTGTATAAAGCTCAGCAGGCCTCGGCCGAACAGCCTTCTTCAACGGATTCGTCCGCGGGAACGGAAGAACAGCCGAAACCGCAGGATGATGTCGTTGACGCCGATTTTGAGGAAGTCAAAAAAGACTGATCCTTGCTAAAATATAACCGTTCGGAGTATAACGATAGCTCCGAACGGTTTTTTTTCTTGGGATATTCAAAGATGGATAAACAGGATTATTACGATCTTTTGGGAGTTTCGAAGGGCGCTTCCGATGCGGAAATAAAAAAAGCGTATCGGATGATGGCGATGAAGTATCATCCCGACCGCAATCCCGGGAACAAGGAGGCTGAAATAAAATTCCGCGAGGTAACCGAAGCGTACGAGGTTCTGAAAGACGGCCAAAAACGCGCGGCGTACGACCGTTACGGCCATGCGGCATTTGCCCAAGGCGCCGGCGCGGGGGCGGGCTTCGGCGGCTTTAACTTCGATTTTGGCGGCGCGGGCGGTTTCGGCAACATCTTTGAAGACATTTTCGGCGAATTTATGGGAGCGGCGGGGCGCCGTTCTCCGCGTTATGAAGGCGAACGCGGCGAAGATATCCGCT
>CALXYE010000166.1 GCA_944392845.1 uncultured Alphaproteobacteria bacterium | reverse complement strand
GAACCTCCGACCCCTTGCACCCCATACAAGTGCGCTACCAGACTGCGCCACGCTCCGTCAAAGTAAGGGCAATATAATACGCCGTTTTTTGAATTGCAAGCCTATTTTTTTGTATTTTTAAACCGCTTTTTTCAGCAGAGCATCAATCTCTTCCAGCTCTGAGATCAAAGCATCCAACGCCGCCGCGTTCACCGTACGCAAAGCGTCCTTCTTTCCTTCTTCGGCATCGCTTGCACCCGCCTGCCCTTCGCCTTCGGCCGCGGCATTAAGACGCCCTTCCTTAATCAGCTTTTGCACTCCCTTGATCGTATACCCCTCTTTATATAGCAGATACTCAATTTTTTTAAGCAAAGCGATGTCTTCGGGGCGATAATAACGGCGGCCGCCGCCTCTTTGAACGGGAGCCACTTCTTCAAATTTTTTTTCCCAAAAGCGCAAAACGTGCTGAGGAACGCCCAGTTCCTCCGACACTTCGGCAATCGTGCGAAAAGCGCGCGCCGCTTTTTTGTCTTCCGTTTCCGCGTCCGTATTCATGTCCGTTTATGCGCTACTTTTCGGGATTAACGCGTTTTTTTAACATCTGCGAAGGACGAAAAGACAATATCTTTCGCGGAGAAATCGGTACTTCCACACCCGTTTTCGGATTTCTGCCGACTCGCATTTTTTTCTGACGAACGGAAAAAGTTCCGAATGACGACAACTTGACCGTTTCGCCCTTTTCCAGCGCTTTAGAGATTTCTTCCAGCACCTGATCCAACAGATGAGCGGATTCGCTGCTCGATAAGCCGATTTCATGATAAATGGCTTCAGATAATTCTGCCCGCGTTACATTTTTTGTACTTGTTTCAGCCATGAATGTATCCTTCCCTTACCAGCCCTCATCTTATAGCGTAAGGGAAAATGCCATCTTTTTCAAGATATTACATCACAAAAAAATAGCAAAAGGCTTAGATTTCCCGTCTTGGTTACAGGCGGATCAGCCCCGCTCCCCAAGTGAAGCCCGCTCCCATTCCCGGCAAAAGAAGAAGCTGACCTTCCTTGATTTTTCCGCTTTTATAGCTTTCCGCCAACGCCAGAGGAATAGAAGCCGCGGACGTATTGGCGTGATCGCCGACCGTCGAAATAACCTTTTCCATCGGGATACCCAAACGCTTGGCCGTCGCCTCTAAAATGCGAATGTTGGCCTGATGGGGAACCAGCCAGTCAACTTGTTCCATAGACACACCGTTTTTCGCCAATATTTCTTCCGAAACGTCGGCCATATTGACGGCGGCATGACGGAACACTTCACGGCCGTTCATCGTAATGTAGCCGACTTCATGATTCGTAGAAGGGCCGCCCGTAGAACACAGTTCGGGAGCATAACGGCCGTCTGAATAAATCAACGTATCAATCACGCCGCGATCGGCAAGCGACCCGTCGCATTCTTCGGCGCGCAAAACCGCACACCCTGCGCCGTCACCGAACAAAACGCAGGTATTTCTGTCCGTAAAGTCGGTAATGCGGGACAACGTTTCAACGCCGATAACCAAAGCCGTTTTTACCTGCCCCAAACGAATCATGTTGTCTGCGGCGCGCAGAGCGTATAAGAAGCCCGAACAGGCGGCGACCACATCAAAAGCGCACCCGTGCGTCATCCCCAAAGCGGCCTGAACATATACGGCCGTCGCGGGAAACGTTTTATCGGGAGTAACGGTTGCCAAAACGATCAGATCCAAATCTTCGCCCTTAACGCCTGCCGCTTTCAAAGCTTCTTCGGCGGCCTTAACGGCCATGTCGGAAGAACTGACGCCTTCCGCCGCGAAATGGCGCTGACGGATCCCCGTCCTGGTAACGATCCATTCGTCGCTGGTTTCGACGATTTTTGCCATATCGTCATTCGTACTGACGCGTTCGGGCAAAAAAGATCCCAATCCGATGATCCGTGAGCGCAAGATCGTCATTCCGTTTTTTCCTTATCAAACAAATCAACAGAAGGAAGCTGTTTCGCGATGCTTCCCACCAGATCGTGGCGGGCCGTATCAATGGCGACGCCGATGGCGTTCAAAAAGCCGAAAGCATCCGTGTTTCCGTGGCTTTTGATCGAAATCCCCTTCAGCCCGATCAGCATCGCTCCGTTATACAGGCGCGGATCCATGCTTTTTTTGATCTTGCGAAGAGACGGCAGGGCAAACAAAAACCCCAGCTTTGAAAAAATACTGCTGTTTGCCGCATCCTTCAACAAACCGAGCATCAGCTTTACGCTGCCTTCGATGGCTTTAAGGGCGATATTTCCCGAAAAACCGTCCGTAACAAAGACGTCAACCGTTCCTTTGGCGATGTCGTCAGATTCGACGAACCCCTTAAAATCATGGCAGAAAGAAGCATTTCTGAGTATCTGAGCGGCTTCGCGAATCTCGTCGCGACCCTTGGTCTCTTCGGAACCGATGTTCAACAGACCTACGGTCGGGCGGTCGCGCTTCAACACCGCGCGACAGTAAACTTCGCCCATAATGGCGAACTCAACCAGATTACGGGCGTCACATTCCGCGTTCGCCCCCAAATCCAACATGACGCAACTGCTGGTGCGCGTCGGCAAAACCGTTACGATCGCCGGACGGTGGATACCGGGCATCGTTCCCAGAATCAGCTTGGAAAACGCCATCAGAGCCCCCGTGTTTCCGGCGCTGACGACGGCGGCGGCCTCTCCGTTTCTGACGGATTCGATTGCCATCCACAGGCTGGACTTGCGTCCCGTCCTGACGGCGGAGGAAGGTTTTTCATCCGAACGGACGTAATCCGGCGTATGGACGAAACGGTAACGCTTCGGGTCAACGTCGTATTTTTCCATAAACGGCATGACCTTGGCTTCGTCGCCGAAGACCAAAAACCGTACGTCGGGATATTTCTGAATCGCCGATTTCAAACCGCCGATAACGCTGTCGGGTGCCTTGTCTCCGCCCATAGCGTCAAGAGCAAGGACAAGCGGCTGATTTGTATCCACAATCGCCCCCTTGGTCAAACAAAGTTAGGCTTCGGAAACCGCGTCTTCTTCGGTTTTCTGCTTGACGACTTCCTTGCCGTCATAATATCCGCAGCTCGAGCAAACGTTATGCGGACGCTTGATTTCTCCGCAATTCGGGCATTCCATGACCGCATTCGTGCCCAACGCCAGATGAGAGCGGCGCATATCACGGCGGGATTTAGATTCTTTACTACGAGGTGTAGCCATTGTTCTGTCTCTTTCTTCAAAGAATTAGCGCAATTTTCCGTACCCCGAAGAACGGAGATACGAAACCAAGACCTATGCTATATAAAAAAAATTCCGAAACTGCAAGCAAATTCACTTCGTTTTCAGTTTTTCCAAAATGGAAAAGGGATTTTCCGCCTTATCCTCTTCAAAATAAGCCGAAAATTCAACGCCCGGACGCTTCGGAAACGGGTCTAATGCCAAGGACAGATATTCCGCGACCAGTTCGCCGACGTCAATTCTGCCGTTTTCAATGACGTCCTTTTCCTCTTTTTCATCCGCATCAAAATCAATCTCGTTCGTTTTCAGGGAAAGTTCTTCGTTTCCCGTCGAATACAGGACGGAAAAAGAATCCCGAACGCGTTCGTCAAAGGGATCCAGAGAAACGACGCAAAGCTCGGTAACGTCCGCGTCAAAACTCCCCGTAACTCGAACCCGTCCGCCGCCCAGAGCCTTTAAAACAACGGAAGCCTTCAAAGAATTAACGGAAGGGATGCCGAAGCGTTTCGCCAATGCCGCCCGTTCCTTTTCCGATGCTTCCAATTCCATTTTCATCGCGGTCGTCGGAATGCGCGCGACCTCAACGGGATAAGAAAATTCGTTTTTTTCCTGAATCATTTGAAGGGTTCCCTTTATTTCGTTTTCGCTGTATTCTACACGCGTTCAAACGATTTTCAAATACGGTTTTAATATGAACGCGTCTTTAAAAACCAAGATATTCGCCCTTATTTGCGGGTTGGGTGCCTGTACGCCGATGATCGATTCTCACGGAGATTCTCCCGACCCCGAAAAGCTGGCCCTGCTCAAAATCGGAGAAACGCCCTATACTCAGGTACGGGCCGTTTTGGGAACGCCGTCCGCAAAGACCGTATTCGATAAGGAATATTGGCTCTACATCAGCTCCGTTCAGGAACGTACGGCATTCTTTCAACCTCGCGAAACGGCACGCCGCATTACCGTGCTCAAATTCGACGAAAACGGTATCCTGCAGGGAATCGAAGAAAAAGACATGGCCGACGGAATCCCCGTCGCCGTTTCCGAAGAACAGACCAAAACATCGGGACATTCCGTTTCCCTGATTGAACAATTCATCGGCAATATCGGCCGTTTCGAGCAAAGAAGGAACGGCCCCTGATCCGCGTTATTCCTCGTATGTCGGCAATTCCGAAATAAATTCGGACAGATTCTTTCGCACGGCGTCCGTTTCGGCCTTTATGTCGGGCAATACGATCCCGGCCTTGCGCACGGCGTCCGCTATTCCTCCCAAAGCGTTCTCCAGCCCCGTACAATACTCGACGGTCAAAGAAGCGCGGTCTCCGACGGTTTTCAGTAACTCGGCCTGTTCGGCGAAACGGCCGTTCTGAGCCGAAGAGATGGAAGCGACGTCAGCGGACAAAGCATATACGGAGCGGACGTCGTTCACCGTTTCGTCAACGGTTTGCGCGAACGCATACGTTTCGTTCTGCATATCCCGCAAATTAGCCAACAACTGCTCTGCCGTTCCTGCCGTTTGCTGAGCCTGGTTTCTGATTTCGGCGACGGAATTTCCGAAAGATTTTGCCTTTTCGCCCGTCTTCGCCGCCTCGATGGAAGCGTTCAAAGCCAATATCTTCGTCCGGGATGCCATTTTTTGGACGGAATCGGACAGCTCCGCCATAATGTGCGCCCAGTTGATCAAGCCCGATGAAAATACTTTGATCGCATCAACCTGCTTCAAAACGGCTTCGGAGGCTTCGGATCCCTTCTCGGCTCGGGTCGCCAAAAGCTGAGCGTTCTGCCCGTACGTTTCCGTCATTTCGGCGGCTTTTTCCGTCAGAGATGCGAACTCTTGAGGAACGGAGCGTCCCGCGTGTTCAAACAGGCTTTCCGTTTCCTGCAACAAACGGGTCAGCAATCCCGTCAGCGTTTCCAAATGCTTCCGGTATTCCGAAAAATGCACGTCCGTTTCGACGGACATGGTTTCCGCCGCCGTATGGATATGCTTGACCAACGCCAACATTCGGCAAAGCTGGCTTTCGGCATCGCCCGCCCCTTCTCCGAAATACGCGAATTCGCCGTCGCCCTCTCCGACGTCCTTGTCCTCGTTTTCACCATCGGACGGAGCGGTCGCCGCGCCGAGAGGAACGTAAGCCGACGGTACGGCATTAAAGGCGGCGCTCTGCCCCCTTAAATTCGACAACAAAGCCGCCATCGCCTGCGCCAAAGCGCCGATTTCGTCGGAGCGGTCTGTAAAGTTAATATAAACGGAACGGTCGCCGCGCGCGATTTCCTGCAAATTCTCAATCAAGCGGGACAAGGGATAGCGAATGCCCCACAACGACAGGAAAGCCAAAACAACCGTCAGAATCCCCGCGAATCCCGCCGCCAAAACAAACAGTTTTTGAAACAAAAGCTTATAGGATTCGGCATCCGTCATCAAATGAGCGGAATTCATTACCAAAACGTCAATCAGCTCTTTTAAAAGAGCTGCATTTGTTTTTCCCGTCCGCGCGACGGCGGCAACCTTTTCGGCCAAAGCCTTGTCCGTTTTCATTTTGCCGCGGACTTCCTCTTCCAAATTTCCGATAGCGGTTAAAACGACCTTCAGCTGCTTGGAATTGACCATTTCCGCCTGTTTTGCCGCATTCGCCGCTTTTTTAAGGGCATCAAGCTCTTCGCTCACCTGCTTTTGGCGTTCCGCCTCGTCCTTATCGGAAGCGGCCGCCTCAAACGTTCCCGTCAGCGTATCCAGCTGTTCCTGCAGAGCGTTCAGGGCGAACGTTGCGGAAGGCAGCGTTGCTTCCTCAATCATCGCCGACAGGCGTTCCGAGGCCTGCCCCGCGAAAAGGCGCGCTTTTTCAGCCTCTCCGACGCTTTTGTCGCGAAGAGCAAGCATTTCGTCCAGATCGGTGCGGTACGTTCCGACGGAAGCTTTCAGGGGGGCCGAATACTTTTCCCTGACATCTTTGTCTTCCAAATACGGTTCGATCTCGGAAACCTTGAGTTCATAATCGGCCAAAGCATCCTGAATGCCCCGAAGGTCGTCTCCGCCCGTTTTATCCGAAAAATAAAACAAAGAGCGGTTCAGGGAAAACAAAGAGGTTTCTAAAGCGGACAAGCGCCTGACGCTTTCTATCGTATTGTTCGCCGACATATATTCCCGATGGACGGCGCCGACGGAAAACATTCCCGCGAAGCTGAGCAGCGCGGCAAAAGCCCCCAACAGGGCGAATCCCGTGCAAACACGGGTGCTCAGCTTAAACTTCGATAGAAAATCATACATGTCTTTTCCGTTCCCTTGGCAAAAGCCGCGTCTTTATCGGGCTTTTACTGCTCGCCGCCTTCTTCGGACAATCTGGCTTTCACCGTTTCAACGATCCGTTCACGGCTCGTTTCCAACGCCTTAACGATATCCTCTTTCGTCGCGCCGGAATTTTTCATTTCCTGAATACGGGCGGAATTTTCCGAAAAAGCCCTGTTCACTTCTTCGTCATTGGCGCCCAAGTATCTCAACTCGTCCAAGAAACCTCTTTCGACGGCTTCAATTTCCGCCAAATCCTGATCGGACACGTTAATCTTCACGGGATCGGCCTTTTCTTCCTCGGGCGCAACGGCTTTTTCGGGCTTCTGCTCTTCTTCGGGCTTGGCGTTTTCCGCCGCGGGAGAAACGCTTTCCCCGTTCGCGGGGACCGAAGGTTCGGCAGGTTTTGCCGTTTCAGGCGCGGACGGCGTCGCGGGTTGTGCCTCGGGCAAAGCGACCGCTTCAGGCTTGACGGGTTCGTTCTTTATTTCGACGGGCTGAGCTTCGGGCTTGGGCTCTTCGGCTTTTTGAGGCGCTTCGGCATCTTTTCCTACTTTTTTGGCGAGGTCTTCGCGCTGTTTTTTCTTTTCCTCAAATTCGCGCTCGTTGTTCAATATCCACTGGACGCGGTTCATCGCGTCTTCTTTCAGGCGATCCTTGATCAGGCTGCGTTGTCTGGCATGTTTTAATTTCAGATCAAGCTTCAGATCAAGCGTTTTCATATCAAATTCCTTGACCTCGTCGGCCTGTTGAATCAGCATTTGGCGAAGATCTTCGGGAATGGCGGAACGTTCGCCGATCTTTTCGATTTTGTCGTTGAACAGCTGCTGTATCTTATCCTTTTTAACTTTATATTCATCGCGCAAAGACATTTCGAACGTCGTATCCCGCGCAACGGCGGGCATCGCCGCGCCGATCAGAACGAACGCTCCGACAAACGTTGAAATAAAGATCCGCATGTTCCCCTCTCCTTTCATCTCAGCCCCAATATGTTCAGCTCTATGCCTTCCGACCTTAAGATATACAGCAATTCCGCCAGCAACTCCCGTTCATTGTCATGGATAACGCCGTCAGCCGTAATCAGTTGCAAAAACGTTTCAACAAACGGCTGAAGAACGTGCCGGGGCTGTTTTACCACAACGTCCACGGCTTCATAAAAGCTTTGTTCGTCAGGGTATAATAAAGCAATATAATTCAAGATTTCGTCCGTATCAAACGGAATATCCGCGCATCGTTCCCGAACGTAGTTTAAAATCAACCCGTTTTCATAATCGCTTTTTTCGCTCCCCGCCCGCGCGACAAAGGCTAAAACGGCCAATTCATATCTGACGACGGACAACACTTCGATCAGGCATGACGAATTTTTTCGCCCGTCCGCCGAAATTCCCGCCAAACCGCTCAGCAAAAAACTTTCGGAATTCGGATACGGTTTGAGCGAGCGGATATCGTACAGGCGCACGACCCGCGAAAAAAGAATCATCCGCGGTACTTGCAAATCATGGCAAAAAGCGTCAATTAAAATATCTTCGCCCCGTTTGAACAGCCTGCGCACGGTTATGATGCGATCCGCAAGCCTGTCCCGTTCGTCCCAATAAACAATGCCGACGGCAACGGACAAAGCCGTGGCGACGGCCTCTCCGGAAGCGCCTTCGTCCGCCTTTGCCCCGGACGATCCGCTTTCAACGTCTTTGAAACCGTTTTCCGCAACGGCTTTTGAGGAGAAGGTTTCTTTTTTTCGTTTTCTCACGCCGCGCAATTTTTTGATCAGCGCCGCCAAACCTTTATCGACGGGCTTTTTAAGTTCGTTTCCCTCCGCCGGAGCGGTTTTCAATTCGTCCGGCTTAACGTACCTGCCGTCGCTTTTCAGAAGATCGGCATCTTTTTTTTCGGGACGGGAGATCGTCCTGTTCCCCAAGCGGGACAGCGCGAGGCGTTTTTGCTCTTCGGCGATATCGCGTTCGGAAGATTCGGAAACGCTTTCGGAAGAAGGAAAATGACGCCGCTTTTCCTCCGCATGCGAAAGCTTCGTCATAAAATTCCGCAATTTTTCCTGAACGCCGGCCATTTCGCTTCCGTTTTCGATATTTATCCGCAATGTTAGGAATTTATACATAAAAGGACGCTAATGTATAGAAAATAGATTTTGACCGGCAATAAAAATGCGTATTGATTTCATCTTCGACACCGTTTGCATTTGGTCTTATATCGCGAAACGGCGATTGGATTTGGCGCTGAAAGCGTTTCCGAAACTTAACGTATCTTTTGCCGCGCGCCCGTTTTTGATTCTTCCTTCTCCGTTTTTCGGTTTTCCCCTGCCGCCCGAAGCCGTACCGAACGCGGCGGACAAAACAAGAGCCTTACGCCCAAAAATCGAAAAGATCGCAGAACGGGAAGGCATTAAGATTGCTTTTGACGACCTGCCCCCCGTCACGGATTCCGCGCCTTCGCACCTGCTGATTCGGGAAGCGTTCCGCCAAGATAAAGGAAACGAAGTCATGGAAGACGTCTTTCACGCCTATTTTTGCGAAGCCCGCGACATTTCCGACGCGGCCATATTAAAAAACATTGCCGAACGCAACGGTATGAATGCGGCGGAAACGGAAGAAAATACGGCGAAAGGGCGGACGAATTTCAACGCGACCCTGCCGCCGCATTGGAAAAAATCAGGCATCCGCGCCGTACCGTGCCTGATCTTTGACCGCGAAACGATGATTTTCGGCGCGCAAAGCACGGAAGCGCTGAAGAAAATGATTGAACTGAGTTTGTTCCTGCATCGGGAAAGTAAAGAAACCGCTCTTTAAATATTTTAATTGAAAAACGGGAAGATTCTTTTACAATCCTTTCGGTTTTAAATTTATCGGACGAAGCAGATGCAATCAAACAGAGCCTCCTGGGGATCCAGGTTCGGATTGATTATG
>CALXYE010000165.1 GCA_944392845.1 uncultured Alphaproteobacteria bacterium | reverse complement strand
CCGCCGCCAAAGCAATAAAATAACGTTTGTTCATGGCGCGTCTCCTAAAATTAAATGTTTATCATCAACCTTAGATAATCATCATCGCACATTTCGAATCGTTTTTCAAGTGCCTGAAAGGCACTTTGACTTTTCAAGGGGAAGTGCCCAAAGGGTGCCTGAAAGGCACTTTAATTTTTTGAGTCTTTCACGGCCGCAGTTTTTATCGCCTTGAGCGCCTGGAAGGGTGCTTGAACAGCACGTTGACTTTTTGAAAAGTTACCCGAAGGGTGCCCGTCGGGCACACTTTAACTTTTCAAGGGGTGTGTCTGAAAGACACTTTAATCTTTTTAAGGAGCAAGTGCCTTTCAGGCACCTTTCAGGCACCCCTCGGGCACTTTGAATTATTAAACAGTTCAGAGCCCCGCGGGCTTTCGGTCGGGCGACTATTACAAACTTATTCTTGTCGGCCTTGCGTTTAAGCAATAATGTCGGGAAGCAGGCTGTTTTCCAGAACGGCGATTTCGTCTTTGACGGCCAATTTACGTTTTTTCAGGCGTTGAACGCGAATCTGGTCGAATCCCGGCTGCGCGATCAGGGCGGCAATTTCCGAATCCAGTTCCCGATGCTCTTCTTTTAACGATTTCAGCTTAGCCTCAATCTTTTGCCGATTAAGAGATTCCATAGTGTTTTCGAGCCGTTAGAATAAAAAAATGTTCCGAATGTCATTTTAGACTAGCAGAAACGAATTAAAAAATGTATGGATTTCAGTGAAAAAAATTCATAAGGAGTTTCGACAATGGCGCAAATCAAGCGTATTGGTGTTTTAACAAGCGGAGGCGACTGCGCGGGCCTGAATGCCGTTATTCGTGCCGTCGTTCATCGCGCTATCTGGACGTATGGTTGGGAAGTGTACGGCATTTTGGACGGGACCGACGGTCTGACGTTCCGCCCGTTGCGTTATCGCAAGATGTCGATCGCGGATTTCTATACGCCTTATGCCCGATTGGGCGGGACGATGCTCGGCACGATCAATAAGGGCAGCCCCTTTGCCTATCCGATGCCGGACGGAACCACAAAAGACCTGACCGAAGATTTCGGCGCGGGGTGCCGCGAGCTGGGGCTTGACGCTTTGGCGGTCATCGGCGGCGACGGTTCCATGTCTATCGTCAGCAGACTGTGCCGCGGTGCGGGAATCCCGATGGTCGGCATTCCCAAAACGATTGATAACGATACGCCGATCACCGAACATTCCGTCGGCTTTTCTACGGCGCGCGACGTTTGCGTCGAAGCCTTGGACCGTTTGGACGGAACGGCGGCGAGTCACCACCGCGTCATGATTTTGGAAGTTATGGGGCGCGATGCGGGACATATCGCGTTGCATTCCGCGATCGCGGGCGGCGCTGACGTTTGTCTGATCCCCGAAGTCCCCTATACGCTGGAAGGCGTTGTCCGCAAATTGCATCTGGTTCGCGAACAGGGGCGCGATCACGCGCTGGTCGTCGTTGCCGAAGGCGTCAAGACTCCCGACGGCAACAACATCACCGTTGATCAGGTGGACGGAACGCGTTACGGCGGTATCGGCCATTACCTGAGCGTCAAGCTGAACGAAGTCGATCCGCATTTCTCGACCCGCGTGACGGTTCTGGGACATGTCCAACGCGGCGGCGTTCCCGCGGCTCACGACCGTTTGGCGGCTTCTGCTTTCGGCGTTCATGCCGTTGACGTGTTGGCGGCCGGAAAGACGGACCGTATGGTTGCCTGGAAAGACGGAACGATTACCGACGTCGGCTTGGACGAAGTCGTTGCGGTCGGTTCGGCTCCCGTTGATCCGAACGGTATGCTGGTCAAGACCGCGCGCGGCTTGGGCATGTATATCGGCGAATAATTAAATATTTGATTTAAAAACGGAAAGAAGCGATTCTTTCCGTTTTTTTTATTGCAAAGAGGCCTTTTAAATCCGTTTTAAAAAGGCTATAATCTATAAATGTAATGGGATGCGTCTAATTAGGAGGATTCGATATGACGAGCAGTGAAAACAATCATATCCAGGCTTTGAAGGCAAAACACGCCGCTTTGGATGTCGCGATTAACGAGGAACTTGCCCGACCGCTTCCCGATGAGGCTGTTCTGGCGAATTTGAAACGTCAGAAGCTGAAACTGAAAGAAGAAATCGAAATGAAGACGGGCGCCGTTTGACGCTCTCCTTTGAAAAAAATGACGCCGCTCTGAACGGGGCGGTGTTTTTTTTATGCGGGATATGTTATGTTTCACCGCGGGCATATCGGAGGATTGTCATGACGCTTGACGAACGTTTTGCAAAGGATGGCGGGGCCGTCGGCGCCGAAACGGAAGCTTTTTTCGTGCGGGCTCTGAAGGGGACGGGAGAAGAGCGCGCCGCTTTATCCGCATTGTTTGATGCGGCCTTACGGACGCCGACGGGGCGCGGAATGTTGGAAGGCGCCGTCGGAGCAGGTTATTCCGTTGCTTTTGAAGAGGGCTTGGACGCCAATTCTCAAAGCGGAGCGTGCGATTCGGCTTTAAAGGCGATTGTTTTGAATCCCAAGTGTTCTTTCGGGGCGCAGCTGTCAACGCTGGTTCACGAAGCTTGCCATGCCCTTCAGGCGGAACGGGGGCCTAAGTATCCGTCTTTGTTTTGCGTGGCGGATCAGATGAAATATCATCGGGCGATTGAGGCGGATGCCTGTGCCCACGAATGCGCTTTTATTTGCGAGGCCAAAGCCTTTTGCCCCGAAGTGCGCGAAGATGCTTTGAAACGCGGCATGCCGATGCTTGAAACGTATGAGCGGGTCGCGGAGGAAACGGGGGATTTTCGTGCGGCAATGAACGCCGCGTTCAAAAGCTGGTACGATTATCCGCCGTATCAAAAAGCCTATGACCGTTGGCATAAGGAAGACGTCAGGACGATTGCCGAACACGGTTTGAAAAAGGATTATAACGGCTATTTCATGACGCAGATTTCTTCGGAAAAAGTTGCGGCTCTTTGCCTGTATCGGGAAAAGCCTTACGTTGAACCCGAATTTTTGGAAACGCCGCGGGCTTTTTCCGTTCCCGATGCGGATAAGGAAGAAATACTGGGGATTACGCGGCGCTATGCTTTGCTTGTCGGACGCTTGTCATGCGACAGGTCTGTCGAAAGGATGTTTTCGCGCGAAGATCCGACGGGGGAAAACAAGCGCGTTGCCGAACATAAGGCGCGGGAAGTCGCGTTTGTCAAATCTTCGAAAGAAACGGCGGCGCCTCCCGCCGTTCCCGTGCAAGACGGACGCGATCTTAAAAAAAACATCGATTTTTGGAAAAAAATCCGCGGCAAAATCACCCGATTCGGCGGGCGCTGAGAAGATATGCGTCTGTACAAAAACAATAGACAAAAATTTAATTTTTGGTATTCTTAAAAGAGCGAACGTTTTTTTTCGGAGGAACGTATGACGGGTGCGGAGCGCTTGCTGAAGGTGACGGAACGGAGAGAGCCGTCCGCCCGCGTAACGGCGGAAAAAGTTATCGGCATTTTAGAAAATCGTTCCGATGCGCGCGAAGTCGCCGATGCATGGCTGAATTCGGGATATAAGATCGCGTTTGAAGAAATGCGGGGAAAGCCTTCCCGCTTTTTACACGAACAAAAGCGTTTTGTTATAAATACGAATGCATCGCTTGACGAAATGGCGGACGCTTTGGCGCGCGGCGGTAAGGAGATCGGGGACGGGTATGCCCGTCTGCGCTTGTGTGACCGTTCGTGGTGCGATAACGAAGAGGAACGCGGCCGCCTTGCATCGCTGATTGATGCTTGCTGTTCCGAACCCGGCGGACGGGATGTCCTGAGAGATTTGGCCGATAAAAAAACGTTCATCTGTTTTACTTCCGAAATGACGGAAGGCAAAAGCGCCGAATTCGAGCCGAAATACGATATGATTTTCCTGAAAAGAGAGGCTTCGGATAAGGAAGCCGCCGCCGCTCTTCTTGCCTGCTCAAGGGAAG
>CALXYE010000164.1 GCA_944392845.1 uncultured Alphaproteobacteria bacterium | reverse complement strand
GAATGTATCCGTTTTCAACGTCGGGATTTTTACGGTACGTGACTTCGCGTTTAGGCAACAATTCCTGCGGATGCAAGGCGTCTTCCGCTTCCTGTCCTTTGCTCAGAACGTCGTTCAGTTTCGGTTTCGGAGCGGGTTGAGACTGAGCCTGTCGGACGACCTCTTCCTGAGGTTGACGGAGCGCCTCTCCCCGTTGCTGTTGAGCAACCTGTTCCGCCGTTTGTTCCGAAACGACGTTTTCCGTTTTTTCCGCCGCATTTTGCGGTGCGGTTTTCGGAGCCGCCGATTTCTCGGCGGGCTTTTCAAAGGCAACGGCTCTGCTTTCCGCGTTTTGTAATAAGGCAAGATCATTTCGCCCTTCCGTCGTTCGCGCGTAAGCGGCGACGGCTTTGGCATAAGCGTCCTTTGCCTTGACCGAACGGCGGTCGATCCCCTGTTCCTTCAGCGAACGCATCGCCGCTTCGGTAACGCGTTTGGCGGCTTCCGCTTCTTCGCGGGTCGGCTTGTAATACGTTTCCGATTGGTTTGATTTGGACGCGCGGAAGGCGATTTTGTTGACCGTACGCGCCATGTCAAGCGGCGTTTGGCTTTTCATCGGCGTTTCGTTTTCCGCCGTGCTCTTTCCCGAAAAAAGATTTTGTAAAAATCCCACCATGTCGCGAACTCCCGAATAATATCAACGTTAAAAAAATTATATCCGAAAACGCACGTTCCTTCTATAGATTTTTGACAAAAAATTTTGTCAATTTTATGACATTTTTAAAGGGAATTATTGAACGTACGGCGTTTTTGGGGTATTTTAGTCTTTCGAAAAAAATACTCGGAGCCGACCTATGAGGAAAACGCTGATCTTGGATTGCGACGGCGTGTTGTACCCGACGACGCAGATTTCATTACGCGATTTCGTTTCCGCCATGAAGCGGACGGCCGAAGCGCGCGGCGTTTCGGCGGAAGAATATAACCGCGCTTCGGAGGCGTCTTTGGCAAAGAACGCCAAAGGGATGTTTAATTTCATTTTGGAAATGGCGCACGGCGATAAAAAGGAATTCGACGCGTTTTGTACGGAAATGTTCGGCCGCGTGGATTATACGAAGATCACGCGCGACGACGTTTTGAAAAAACGGCTGCTGGAGGCGCGGAAAACGAACGATGTCGTCATTCTGACAAATAATCATTCGGCTCATTTGGAAAAAGTGCTGAACGCCCGTTTCGGGGAAACGTCGGAAACGATGGGGATCCCGTGCTATGACATCCGATCGACGGAACGGGACGGCATGTTCCATCCGAAGCAGTCGGATTCGGGATTGGCGATTTTTGCCGAAAGAATCGGGAAAAAACCTGCCGAGTGCGTTTTGGTCGATGATACGCCCGCGAATATAAAGGCCGCGAAATCTATCGGCATGGGCGGTTACCTGATTACGGAAAAAAATACGCTGTCGGGATATTTGGCGTCGCTGAGCGCGCCCCGCGTCGAAAAAAACGCGGGCAGAGAATGAACCTCCTGATCGTTTCGGATTCTTTTAAAGGGACGTTTTCTTCCGTTGACGTTTCCCGTTTTTTAAAGGAAGGCGTGATTGATAAGGATTCTTCCGCGCGGGTTCGCATCATTCCCGCTTCCGACGGCGGAGAAGGGTTTTTGGACGCTTTGGCCGCCTCCAAATCTTTTGTTCGCTGCAATCACGACGGTTCGGATTTGCTGGGACGCGCGTGCCGAAGCGTTTTCCTGCGCGACGGCAAAACCGCGTATATCGAAGCCGCATTGACTTGCGGTTTGGCCAATCTGGCGGAAGATGAAAAAAATCCCTTGAAAACGACGACTTTCGGATTGGGAGGCCAGATTTTGGCCGCAGCGGAAAGCGGGTGCGACAAATTCGTTATAGGTTTGGGCGGAACGGGAACGCACGATTGCGGGATCGGAGCCTTGCAAGCGTTGGGCGCAAGGTTTTTTGACGGCGGCGGCGCTTTAATTCCCGAAGGCGCGGGCGGCGCGGAACTTTTAAAGATCGTGCGCGCGGATTTTTCGAACGTGCCGACAAAAATCGGGGAAGCATCGTTTGTTTTGGCGGCGGACGTTAAAAATCCCCTGACGGGGGCGAACGGCGCCGCACGGGTGTTTTCCCCTCAAAAAGGGGCGGATGCCGAGGCGGCGGCAATGCTTGAAGAAGGATCGCTTCGTTTCGCGGCGGCCGTAAAAGAAGCGCTCGGAAAAGACCTGCTTTCCCTGTCGGGCGGCGGCGCGGCGGGCGGTTTAGGGGCGGGATTAAGCATATTTAACGGAACGCGGATCGTTTCGGGAGCGGACGTCGTTTTGGAAAACGCCCGTTTTGATGAACTGTTGCGTGCGGGAATTGACGGCGTGATTACGGGCGAGGGATGCGCCGACCTGCAAACATCGTTCGGAAAGCTGCCCGTCAAGGCGGCGCTTGCGGCGCGAAAATGCGGCGTTCCCGTTTGTCTGGTCTGCGGCAGGGCGGGGGCGGGATGCGAAAAGCTGAGCGATTTCGGCGTTTCCCGCATTATGGCGCTGTTTAAGGAGCCTTTGCCGCGCGCCGTACTGATGCGCGATACTCCCGCGGCCTTGAGGGCGGCGGGGCGGTCTGCCGCCGAATTTTTCAAAAGTCGCGCGTGACGGTTTTTTGTTTGTTGAGCTTTTATCATTCGAGTGCTACCTTCGGTTCTCCGATGGAGAGATGTATGAAACGCTTTTCGTTTTTTTGCTGCTTGTTCATTCTGCTTTTAACCGGCGTCGCCCGCGCGGCTTCCGAAGGAAACACGGATGAGGAGGCGTCATGGAAGGCAAATTTCCGCCGTATCGGGCTTGAATTGTCGTCAACGAACGTATCGCATGCCGATAAATATCAGGATTCGACGATTTCTCAGCTGAGCGCCGACGGTCAGGCGGTCGTGAAGGGCGTGTTTGATTTCGCTTTGGAATATACGCGCGCGGATACGTCGGGAGCGTTCGGGATTACGGCGGAATACGGCAAAACGCGTCTGGAACCTTATAACGAGCCTTCGGAAACGAACGAAACGGCGGATAAAATTTTGATTTATTCTTCATTCGCGCATAAGGCGTTCGATTTTTATTCGGCCTCTTTCGGCCCTATGGCAAACGTTGAATATCAAACTGAATTTACGCGAAACGGCGATTCGCCCAGAACAAGGGTCTATCGCGGAAAAACGGGATTGACGATTTTTGACGGTGCGGTTGTTAAAGGGCTGTATTTGGCGGCGGTCGGAGAATATGACGTTACCTATTCCGATCACGTCAGCAAGCTGGCCGCGGAAGCGGGATGGGCGATTGAATATAAGCCCGAAGACAATCTGACTTTTTCGACCGACGGCTACTACCGCCGTTATTTGTCGTACAGTCAGTACGTTCCCGAAGATCTGCGCTACGACCTGAGCGTAAATGCCCGCATGGACGCGTCCTTGAACGGTTCCATGTCTTTGGGGCCGTTTCTGTCTTACCGCCGCGCCCATTCCCGCAGCGCGGACGTCGCGGGGAGCAATTTTACGATAGGCGTGGCCTTTACTTATAAAAACGTTTTTAACCTGAATTAACGGGGAAAAGGAATGCTGAAAAACTTCATTTCCGAATTTAAAAAATTCGCCGTTCGCGGCAACGCCGTCGATATGGCCGTCGGTATCGTCATCGGCGCCGCATTTACAAAGGTCGTCGATTCGTTGGTCAAAGACGTTTTGATGCCGCCTTTGGGCATCGTTTTGGGAAAGATTGACTTTTCCAACCTGTTTTGGGTGTTAAAAGCGGGAAGCGTTCCGCCGCCTTATCATTCATTGCAGGAAGCGCAAAACGCAGGGGCGGCCGTGTTGAATTTCGGCGGTTTTTTGAACGCGGCGGTCAGCTTTGTAATCGTCGCTTTCGCCGTTTTCATGCTGATAAAGCTGATGAACGCGCTTCGTTCCGCTTACGGCGAAGAAACGGAAGCCAAAGCCCCCGCCGTGAAAACATGCCCGTTCTGCCTGTCCGAAATTCCCGAAAAAGCCGTTAAGTGTCCGAATTGTACGGCAGATCTGCCCGACGAAAGCAAAAATTGAAAATTTTTTGATTCCCGTCCGCCGTTTTGTCTTGTTTACTATACATCAATATAATAATATGCGCGTATAGTAACTACGGAGGCGGCGTTATGAAAAACATAATGAAAATAAAAAGAAACGTTGTCATCGACCTGAAAAGGGCTTTCCCTTCCCTTGGTTCCGACATTTCCGAAAACGGGCTTACCCTGATTCACGAGGGGCGATTCGCAAACGCGGCGGTTTTAAGATACAGGGATCGAAACTTGGATCTGACGATAAAGGATTTTTCGGGCTCGCCTTTGTTGATCAAAGCCGTATTCGGCATGCTTTCGACTCGGACGGAATATCGCGCGAAAAAGGCTTTGGCGGAAGCGTTGGGAGAAAACGGCAATCTTTGCCTTTTGTCGCCGTGGTCGCTGGCTTTTGACTATGTGTGCGGCGAAACGCTGAATAAAGTGCCGAAAAACGTGCCTTCGGATTATTTTATAAGGATGGAGCGAATTGTCCGCAAGCTGCATGCAAGCGGTTTCGTTCACTTGGATTTGCGCAATTTGGGGAATATGATTCTGGGAAAGGACGGGCAACCTTATATCATTGACTTTCAATCCTGTCTGCCGACGAAGCACTTGCCCGCCTTTATCCGCCGTTATCTTGAAAAGGTTGATTTTTCGGGCGTTTATAAAGCATGGGAAAGAAAATGCGCCGACGGATTGGACGAACGCAGAAAATCGGTTTTGACGTATGTGAACGGCATTCGCAGGTTTTGGATCTTCAAAGGATATCCTTTGCAACATTTCTTAGAAAAGTTAAAGACAAGGTAGAAGCTTTTGCTTTTCATATAATCGCTTCTTCGACTAAAAAGTACGGAGAAAAAAGAGTTCTGACAAAACAGTGATGTCCGAAATCGGCGGCGATGTCGAATCGTTTTTGAAAGAAACGCGGGAAGGCGCCAATGAAGTTTTTCGCCGCAAGTTTTCTTGCCGGAGGTCAACGGCGCCGATTTTTGCGGAACGGAACTGAAAAAATCAAATCTCCTTTTTCATTATCCTTTACGTTCTTTTGTTACCCTTGATGCCGTTTTCCGCGGACGCGCCCGAACTTTTTTCTTCGCTTTTTGAGGGCCTTGATAGGCCGGGCGGCGGTCTTCGGGCAAAGGTTCCGCTTTGGCGATGGCCGTCGTGCTGCCTAACAGGTCGGCGCGAATTTTGTCGCGAGCTGCATAAAAGCGGCGCAATTCCGTTCCGACGAGCTTCTTTTGCGCCGTAATCTTTTGCGTCAACGGGTTGATGCGCTTGCCGTTTTTGTGCAGTTCCCAGTGCAGGTGCGGGCCCGTCGAGCGTCCCGTATTGCCGACGTAACCGATAATCTCTCCCGGTTTGACTTTTTTACCGACCCGAATCTTATCGTGAATCCTGCTCATGTGCGCGTAGGCCGAAGAATATTCCGAATTATGCTTGATTTTGACGTACTTGCCGTAAGATCCCAAGCGTCCCGCTTTGACGATCGTTCCTTCTCCGGGGGCGCGGATGGGGGTGCCGATCGGGGCGCCGAAGTCGGCTCCCCAATGCATGGTCGAATAACCCAGAATAGGGTGCTTTCTCATGCCGAAACGCGACGTTTGGCGGGGACGTTTCAAAGGATGCATAATGAACAGCTTGCGGGCGATCTTTCCCGTTTCGTCATAGTAGTCGGAGTGGTCGTGCGAATCCGTATATAAGTAACGTTCCAGCACTTTGTTTCGCAACGTCAGAGACGCGTACATCAGTTCGCCGTTGCCCGTCGGATTTCCTTCCGTGTTGTATTCTTTCTTAAAAACGGCCGTAAAGCTGTCGCCTTTGCGCAAATCGCGTTCAAAGTCAACGGGACCGTCAAATGCCCAAATCATTTGATGGACGACGTTCGTCGGTACGCCCGCGTTTTGCGCGCTCAGAATGAACGGGCCGTCGATCTCCGCTTCGGCGTACTCCGTTTTCAATTCGACGTCGGGTTCTTTCAGGGAAGCCTCGAAAATTTCTTCATCGCTGCGGGATGCCGTATAACGGAAGCCTTTCCTGTCTTCGACGGTAACGGAAAATAAAACGTTTTCGCCGGCGTCCGATTTGACCGTTCCGACCTCAATTTTGTCGCCGACCTGAATGCGCGTCAAGTCAAGGATGTCTTCCAAAGCCAAAGAAACGCGATAGATCTCCTGATTCGTCAGGCCGCCCTTTTTCAAAACGGCAGCCAGGCTTTCCTTCGGTTTAACCTCAAACGTTTCGACGTTATCGGGCAAAAGTTCGACGGCGGGCGGCTCTTTTTCGTCGGCCGAAGCCGTTTGCAACACGTTTTCGCCTTCCAAAGGAAGATCGGCGACTTCCGCGATAGGCGTCAAAGTCTGCTCTTCGGCCGCCCTTTCCTGAATCAGGCTGGCCATCTGGCGTTCTTCAACCGCTTCCGAATCAAGGTAAGACGTCAGCATTAAAACGGATGCGGCTCCGATCAGTCCGCCCGCGATAAAGGCTTGGAAGGTTTTCGCTCTTCTCCTGAACGGAGAGGGAAAGGCAAACGAATGGGAAAAATCCGCGTCGCTTTCCCTGAAATCGAAATCGTCTTCCGCCAGATCCGCGGCTTTTTGGCCGATTTGCTCCCATAGCTTTTTCGTCAGGGCACTGATGCGCTCCAGGCAGGAACGCTGCTCTTCTTTTCTGTCGGAATTTGATGTTTCGTTTAGATCTGTCATCTGGAAAACCTTGTTCGTAAAAGGTAGGCTGTCCGACACTATAGCGCCGAAAACCTAAGAGTTGTTTAACGCGCCTTTCTCAAGCTCAATTCATACAAAGCAATCGCCGCCGCATTTGATACGTTCAGACTTTCGACCCGCTCCGATATGGGCAGTTTGACGGTATAGTCGCAATTTTCCGCCGTCAGGCGCCGCAAACCGAATCCTTCCGACCCCATGATCAAGGCGATTTTGTCGGGCAGGTCGGTTTCGCGCAGCGTTCGGGGCGCGCGGCCGTCCATTCCGACGCACCAAAAACCGATGTCTTTCAATGTTTTTAAAGCTCTTGTCAGATTGGACACCGTGATCAGCGGGACAAGCTCCAAAGCTCCGGATGCCGATTTTGCCAAAACGCCCGTGGCTTCGGGAGCGTTCCTGTCGGTCAGAACGACGGCCGAAGCGTTAAAAGCCGCGGCGGAGCGCATGACTGCGCCGACGTTGTGCGGATCCGTTACCTGATCTAAAATGACGACGACGGCTTTTTCGGGATAATCAATGTCTTCAAGCCCCGTGTCTGGCAGGGCGGAAAACAGTCCCGCGATTCCCTGATGGACGGATCCTTTCGGCAATATGCGATCCAGGTCGGCTCTTGACACCGTTTCCGGGGAAATCCCCGAGATTGATCCGTCGCGCTCAAGTTCGGCCGCCGTTTCCTTCGTCAACAGAAGGCGCTTCGGTTCGCGGTTCGGGTTTTTCAAAGCCGCCGTGACGGGATGGTAGCCGTAAAGCCATACATCTCCCGTACGTTCGGGGCGCCGATCGTCAAAAAGCCTGCGCTCCGCCTTTTCCTGACGGAACGGGCGGGATTGCCGGGACGAAGGTTTTTGTTTCGCCATCAAAAAGCCTGCAGTTTAATAAGAACTTCACGACGTAGGTTTTAGCATATTTAAAAAAAAGAAAAACATTTATTTTCATTTTTATATTGACAAAAGGCGGTTAAATCCCCTATTCCTTCCGATACGCCGTCTTGTACGGCGCTCCGGTCGGATGGGTGGCCGAGTGGTTAATGGCAGCAGACTGTAAATCTGCCGACGTGAGTCTACGCTAGTTCGAATCTAGCCCCATCCACCATTTTGCGGGTGTAGCTCAATGGTAGAGCAGAAGCCT
>CALXYE010000163.1 GCA_944392845.1 uncultured Alphaproteobacteria bacterium | reverse complement strand
CAACTGTCTCCAGCAATCCCTGATGTTCGTAATAAGGCAGAACGGGCGTCGTAATGGCGCGATACGTTTTTAACCGGGCAACCACCGTTTCCCAGTTGTCGTCCTGACGGCGGATAAAGTTTGATCCGCCGCATTCGTCGCACCTTCCGAAAACCTTAGTCGGCTTTAAAGTATCGTGGTACATCGCGCCGCAATCCGCGCAGGAGAAACGGCCGATAATGCGCTGGATGATCAGGTCGTCGGGAACCTGAATCTCAATCACATGATCCAAACGGCGTCCTTTTTCAAAAAGCAGCTCGTCCAAAGCTTTCGCCTGAGGAAGCGTGCGGGGAAAACCGTCCAGAATGAAACCTTCCTTACAATCAGGCTCGTCCAAACGTTCGGAAATCAAAGCGATGATCATCTTGTCGGGGACGAAATTCCCCTTATCAATCAGTTCCTTCGCCTCCAGCCCTAAGGGAGTTCCCGCCCGCCCCGCATTGCGAAGCATCTCGCCCGTAGACAGGTGAGGAATATTTAAACGGTCGCGCAACAGCCGAGCCTGCGTCCCTTTGCCGCCTCCGGGCGGCGCCATCAAGACCAGATGCTTGCCGTTGCTGATCACTTGCGGCGTCCTTTAAGCTTGGCTTTTTTCAACAGCCCTTCATATTGATGAGCCAGCAAATGAGATTGAATCTGCGCCGCAAACTCCATCGTAACGGAAACGACGATCAACAGCGTCGTACCGCCTAAGAAGAACGGAATGGAGAAATGAGCGATCGTCAGTTCGGGGAAGCAACAAATCGCCGCCAAATAAATCGACCCGAGAACGGTCAGACGGGTGATGACGTAATCCAAATATTCCGCCGTGCTTTTTCCGGGACGGATGCCCGCGATAAAACCGCCGTGACGCTTCAGGTTATCCGCCGTTTCTTCGGGATTGAAAACAACGGCCGTATAGAAAAACGTAAAAAAGATGATCAAAGCGGCATATAACGTCAAATACAGGGGCTGTCCGTGCGCCAACACCGTTGCCAGCGAGGATATCCAATCGGACGCGTCGCCTTTGCGCGCGGTGAAGTCAACGAACGTCATCGGCAACAACAACAAAGAACTGGCGAAAATCGGCGGAATGACGCCCGTCGGATTGATTTTCAACGGCAAATGAGAGCTTTCGCCGCCCATCATGCGGCCGCCCATCTGACGCTTCGGATACTGGATCAGGATGCGGCGCTGAGCACGTTCCATAAACACGACGAAATAAACCAAAGCAATAACGGCGATTAAAAGGCCGAACAACATAACGGTCGAAATTTCACCCGCGCGCGCCAGCTCAAAGGTCTGAGCCAATCCCACGGGAAGCCCCGCGATAATGCCCGCCGTAATAATCAGGGAAGAACCGTTCCCGACGCCGCGCGCCGTAATCTGATCGCCCAGCCATACGATGAACATCGTACCGCCCAACAAAGAAACAACCGTCGTAAAGCGGAACCACTGCCCCGGATTAATAACGGCGGAAGTCCCCGAAGACCCGACCAGCGCTTCCAAGCCGAGCGCTATGCCGTAGCCTTGGACGATCGTAATCAAAACCGTCAGGTAACGGGTATATTGCGTCATCTTACGCTGCCCGGATTCGCCTTCCTTTTTCAAAGCCATCAGGCTGGGAATGACGGAAGCCGCCAGCTGCACGATAATGGAAGCCGAAATGTACGGCATAATGTTCAGGGCAAACAGCGTCATGCGCTCCAAAGCGCCGCCCGTAAACATATTAAACATTCCGAGAATGCCGCCCGAATTTCTGGCAAAGATATCTTCCAAAACGACCGAATTGATGCCCGGCAGAGGAATAAACGTTCCCAAGCGGTAGACGATCATGGCTCCTAAAGTGAACAACAGTCGCTTTTGCAGGTCGCCCGCTCTGGCGAAAGTTTCCCAAGTAATCCCCGTGGACATTTTATCATTTGCGGATGCCATTGTCTTAATCAACCCGTTTTTACTTTAAAGATTTAACCACTTAAACACCGCAAAAGAGGGGCGCCCCCTCTTTTGCAACGTTCAACATATTTTTCGATCAGCCGACGATAACTTTACCGCCCGCCTTTTCGACGGCTGCCTTAGCCGCTTCGGAAGCCCCCGCGACCTTAATGGTCACTTTCGACTTCAATTCTCCCTTGCCAAGCAGGCGGACGCCGTCGTAGCTCTGTTTCAGAACGCCCGAGGAAACCAACATTTCCGCGTCGATTTCTTTCGCCGCATCCAAAAGCCCTTTGTCAATCGCAGCCTGCAGATGGCCCAGGTTCAGTTCGGCAAACTTGCCGGCAAAGATGTTGTTAAAACCGCGTTTGGGCAAACGGCGGTAGATGGGCATCTGTCCGCCTTCAAAGCCGTTGATCGCCACGCCCGTGCGCGCCGTCTGGCCCTTGCCGCCGCGGCCGCCCGTTTTGCCTTTGCCGCTGCCGATTCCGCGGCAGATGCGCATACGGCTTTTACGGGCGCCGTCATTATCACGAATTTCATTCAGTTTCATTTTTCGACTCGCTTCATATTAAACAAAATTGTGCGCCGCCAAGGTCTTTCTTCGCGGCGCAACAACCGCTAACATTGAAAGCCCCAAGGGGCTTCCCCCTCTTAGTCTTCGACAATCTTGACCAAATGGGAAACCTTGGAAACCATGCCGCGAACTTCCGGAGTATCCTTCAGAACCTTTTCAGCGTGCATTTTCTTCAGCCCCAACCCGACCATCGTCGCCCTTTGAACTTTCGTGGCGCCGATCGTACTGGCGATCTGTCTTACCTTGATCGTCTTTTCAGCCTTAGCCATGCTTCGTTACTCCTTCACAGCGGCTACGGCAGCGGCGCCGTCGCGACGGCCGACGATATCTCCGACCTTTTTACCGCGCTTCGCGGCAACCATACGCGGAGAGTGAATCGTCTTCAACGCTTCAAAAGTAGCCTTAATCATGTTGTGCGGATTCGCCGAACCGACGGACTTGGCAACGATGTCCTGAATGCCCATCGTTTCAAAAACCGCGCGCATCGGACCGCCCGCAATGATGCCCGTACCGGCGGGAGCCGTGCGGAGAACGACTTCTCCGGCTCCGAAAATACCGCGGACGTCATGATGCAACGTGCGACCTTCGCGCAAAGGAATGCGAATCATATCGCGCCGCGCTTTTTCCGTAGCTTTGCGAATCGCTTCGGGAACTTCGCGGGCTTTACCCGTACCGTAGCCGACGCGGCCGCGCTGATCGCCGACGACGACCAAAGCGGCAAAGGCCATACGGCGGCCGCCCTTAACGGTCTTCGCGACGCGATTGACATAAACGAGTTTGTCTACTATCTCGTCCGTTTCGCGCTCGCGTTCCCGGTCCATGCGCTGGTCCTGACGATCGATATCGCATTCTTTATCGCCCGAGCGGCGACGTTC
>CALXYE010000162.1 GCA_944392845.1 uncultured Alphaproteobacteria bacterium | reverse complement strand
AGGCTTTGTCGCAAAAGAAGAGGCTGCCCCCGCCGCCGCAGAAACGGCGAAGGCCCCCGCTCCCGCAGAAAAAAGCAACGTGCTGAAGGAACATAAAGCTTCGCCCGACGAACCGACTTTTGACTTTTCGGAAAAAAAGATCGGCTCCGACGAAGCGCCGCTCAAACTGACGATTTTTACGTCGCTGACGTGCGGACATTGCGCCCATTTCCATACGCATATGCTGCCGAAAATCGTTGACGCCTACGTCAAACCCGGCAAGATGCAGGTTATTCTGGCCGACTTCCCGCTTGAAAACCGCGCAATGACGGGATCGCTGGTCGCGCACTGCTTCAAAGGCGACGAATATTTCAAGATCATGGACGCTCTGTTCGCCAAACAGGGACAATGGATGATGTCGCCGAACCTGCAGGAATCCCTTTTTGAAGTCGTTCGGCCGACGGGCATGAGCGAAGCGAAAATGCTGGCCTGCGCGACAAACGAAATGGCGTTAAAAACTCTGTCACGCAAGCGCAACATCTATGTCATGAAGTACCGCATCGCCGCGACGCCGACCCTGTATTTGCAGGGATACGGGAAAAGCGAAAAAATCGAAGGCGCTCCGTCCTGGCAGGATTTTTCGGACAAGGTCGCTTCCTTTGAAAAGGAAGGAAGCAAAAAAACGACCAAAGCCGCCGCCGAAACGCCGTAAAACTTCAAAAAACGTTGACACCTCCCTTGCGGTTTTCGTATCGTACACACTTAAGGCGACAGAATGCTTGATGACAAATCTCCCGAGGAAGCCGTTGCCGATATTGACCGGCGCTTGAGGGCTTTACGGGAAGAACGCTCCTCCGAAAGCGGCGGGAAAACGCCGTCAAAGGGAGCGGCCGTCGGCAGGATGATGTGGCTGGCGTTCAACGTCGTGTCCGACCTGATCGCGGGAGTGATCTGCGGCTTGGGTATCGGATACGGGCTTGACCTTTGGTTGGGGACAAGGCCTGCATTCATCGCCGTATTTTTGCTTTTCGGATGCGCGGCGGGCGTCCTGAACGCCGTGCGGTTCGTGCAAAGATACGACCAAAAACAACAGGAACGTTCGGTTTCCGAAAAAACGGACGCCGAACATGATGGGACAAAAGAACGTGTCGGGACCGATAGAACAATTTGAAATCAAACCCGTTATTTCCCTGCCGAAAATCGGCGGAATTGACCTGTCGTTTACAAATTCGTCTTTGTTTATGGCGCTGGGCGTCGTTGTCGGCAGCGCGTTTTTTCTGTACGCCGTGCGCAGGCGGTCTTTGATTCCGTCAAAGCTGCAGTCGGGGGCGGAGGTCGTCTATGAGATGATCACGGGAATGGTTCGCGAAATGGTCGGCCCCGAAGGGCGGCGTTACGTTCCCTTTATCTTTGCGCTTTTCATGTTCGTCGTTATGGGAAACCTGTTAGGGCTTTTGCCCTACAGTTTCACCTATACCAGCCATTTCGCCGCGGTCGGAAGCCTGTCCGTTTTCGCCATACTGGTTACCGTTTTCGCAGGTTTGAAAAAACGCGGGCTCGGCTGGTTTGAAAACTTTTTCCCGCACGGGACGCCGATCGCCATCGCGCCGATCCTGATTCCGATAGAGATTATATCGTTCCTGTCCAAACCGTTCAGTCTGACGGTTCGTTTGTCCGTAAACATGATGGTCGGCCATATCATGCTGAAAGTCGTCGCCGGCTTTGTTTACGATTTGAGTTTCTGGGGAGGATGGCTGCCGCTTGTCTTTATTTCGCTGCTGACGGTTTTTGAGCTGGGCATCGCGATATTGCAGGCATATATCTATACCATCCTGACCTGCGTGTATCTGAGCGACGCGCTTCACGCGCATTAGTTCTTTGTTTTTGTGCTGTGCTTTTTAGGAAGGAAGAAAAAAAATGGAAGCCGAATACGCAAAATATATCGCCGACGCCGCGAAGTTCATTGCGGCCTCTTTCTGCGCCCTGTCCATGATGGCCGCCGCAAAGGGCGTGTCCAAAATCTGGATTGCCATGATTGATACGGTCGGCCGCAACCCGACGGTAAAACCCGACGTCAATGCGTTCGGCCTGATCGGTTTCGCCGCGACGGAAGCCATCGCTTTGTATGCGCTGGTCATCGCGCTGATCATGCTGTTCCTGTAATTTCCTTTTGACCGAAGGAATCGTTTGATGCTGCCGCAATTAGATCCGACATGGTACGCCTCGCAAGCGGCGTGGATGTTGATTACGTTCTGCGCCACTTTCCTTTTGATGTGGAAAGCGGTTTTGCCGCGCATCAGCTCGGTGACGGACGAACGTCAGCGGCGATTGGACGACGACATGAAAAAAGCGGAAGCGTTCAAGGCCGAAGCCGAAACCGTTTTGAAGGAATATCAAAGCGTGATGGCTTCGGCGAACGAACGCGCCCGTTCGATTTTGGAAGACGCTCAAAAAGAGATCGCCGAACAGACGAAAGCCCGCGAGGCCGATTTCACCGAACGTCTTGAACGTCGGATTGCCGACGGAGAGAAGGAACTGAACGAAACGAAGGAACGGGTTCTGTCAGGCGTGCGCGATATCGCGGCGGGGCTGGTTCCCGAAGCCGTCTTCAAGCTGTCGGGCATTCGTCCCGCGGAAGAAACGGCCGAAAAAGAAATTTCGGAAATCGTAAAGGAACGGCGCTTATGATCATTTCAACGGCATATGCGGCGGAACGGGCGGCAACCGCCGCCGTACACGGTTCCGTATGGCAGGATCCGACTTTTTGGGTCGGTCTGGCTTTTTGTTTAACGGTCATCGTTTTGGCAAAGCCTTTGGGGCGCTTCTTGGGAAACGCTCTGCAAGCGCGGGCGGACGGCATCGCCGCAAAGCTGGAAGAAGCTAAAAAGCTGCGGGAAGAAGCTCATGCCCTGCTTTTGGAATATCGGCAAAAACAGCAGGAAGTTCAAAAAGAAACCGAAGCCCTTTTGCAAAAAACGAAAGACAACGCGGAAAAAATGCGCGCCGAAGCCCGCGATGCTTTTGAACGCGATTTGAAAAAACGCGAAGAGCTGGCCATGAACCGCTTGCAGGCAGCAAAAGAACAAGCCGTGGAAGAAGTTCGTAACTTGGCGATTGACATCGCTTTAAAAACAACGGAAAAGATTTTGATCAAGGAATTGGACGGCGAAAAAGGCGACCGACTGATTTTAGAGCAGATTGACGCACTACCGTCCCTGTTGTCCAAAGAAAAGCTTTCCTGAAAAAATCCCCGTTCCGTAACGGGGATTTTTTTTATTTCAAGCCGTTTCTTTTTTTGACAAAAAAAGAATTTTTGGCTACTATTTTTAAGTAAAGAACGGAAGTGCGGCGTTTTCCCGAAGAAAGGAAATCACCTTATGGCAAGCTTATACGAACGTTTTTTGGCTGACGGTCCCGTCCGTAGCCTGATAAGCGGGAAAGAGTATCGCTTTTCCCCAAGCGGGAGGCCGACGACTTCCCTTAGGCTTGCCGACGCTTTTGATTCAAAACAAGCGGATTGTACGTTCAAACGTCTGAAACGTTTGGAACGCCTGGTATCGGAAAGCTATATCGGCCGAAGGGTATTGGCGGACGTCAAACGGAACGGCACGCGCATACATCTGGATTCGTCCGTAACGGACTGTTGCGGATTTTTTCAGGAAGAAAGCAATTCCATTTGTTTGAACGCCCGCGAAACCGATGAGGTGCTGGCGTCAACTTTGGTTCACGAATCCAGACATGTATGGCAATCAAAACAACCCCTTGTTTTTGACGCCGACCTGAAGATCAAGCCGTTTTTTATGATGGGATTCGCGATTGAAGCGGATGCCGTCGCGACGGAAACGCTTTTCGCCTTTGAAATGAAAAACGCGCGACCTGAAATATGGGCTTCCCTGCAACAAAGCAAATATGCCTGCGTTGCGAAAGGTTTTGAAGAAGGCCTGCGCAAAACGAACCGCATTGCATCGGGATTGAACGGCGCTTTCGAAGAATGGTATAACACCTCGGTCGTTCCTTTATACGCGGACGACTATATCGGCGCTTTGGACAAGTTTTCCAAAACGTCTTACGGAGAAGACCGCTCGTTTCTCAGCAAGAACGTTTCGTCCGCTCAAATCGCGAACGCCCTGTGCCGTTTCGGCAAAGACGTTTATCTTCAGAATCCGTCCGTACTTGAAACGCCCGAAAAACTGCACTTACAGCCCAAGCAAAAAGAACGTCTGGATGATCTTTTAACGAAATGGGCCAACAGAACCCGCCGTTCGGAAAACATCGGTTCGGAAGCGATTTTCATCAAAGAAAAGGACGGCACTTTCTCTCCGGGAAAAAAGCCGAACGTTCAAAAAACGAACGAAGCGCCTTTATGGGTTCAAAACTTAAAAGCAGCGGGACGCTTCTGATATCGGGGCGTCCGAATTTTATCAAAAAACGGGTTGAAGTTTACTCAGGCGGCATGAAACATGTCCGTTTCAGCCAAACGGCAAGCGTCGAATTTTCGCCGAGTTACTCCGAAACTAAAAAATGAGTACCGCCTTAACCCGCGGATATTTCGCCTCTTCCGTGTTCGTTCGTGAAGCGGTCTTTGTCTGTAAAATCAAAAAAACTTATCCGTGCTTCGGAGCCGATGAAAAAATGTCGGCATGAAAACGGATTGTTGCACAAAAAACAAATACGGGGCCTTTTTCGTCCCCGCTAAAAATAAGCCGACATTTTTAAACTTATGCGTAAACCGTTTCGAAAACCTTTTACGACCGCTTGAGACGTTCTCACACCCGATGAAACGATTCTGCCGCGCCTGAGAAACGAACTCTTCTTAAAGCATTTTTTAAAAACCTGAGGCGACAAAGCGGCGGGCATCAAAGCCCTAAAACGAGTCGTTTTGAAGCCCGATTCGGCGAAGACATAAAAATTCGGAAAACATCCCCGTGAAGAAACGCTCAAATCCTTCATTGCGGAATGCTGCAAACGTTCGTCCATCCTTTGCAAGAAGAAAACAACTCAAGCTCGCCGATTGACAGCTCTATAGCACTTTGTGCATTGCCGCAAGCGGGAAAAACCGTATCGAAGCGTTTCAAAGAGTCGTCTAAATAAACCTCGACGCCCTCATTTACGGCAAAGGGACAAACCCCGCCCGCCGCATGCCCGATCCGTTTTTCAGTTTCCGCCGCGGGAAGCATTTTGGCTTTTGCATTAAAAAATGCCTTGAACTTTTTGTTGTCGACTCTGACATCGCCCGCGGCAACGATCAGAACGACGCCCCCGTTAACGTCAAAAGACAGCGTTTTAGCGATTCGTTGCGGCGCGCATTCCAAAGCCGCCGCAGCAAGCTCCACCGTTGCGGACGAAACGTCAAACTCGCGAATCCTGCCGTCCGCGCCGTATTTTTTCAAATATTCTCTGACTTTTTCTACAGACACTCAAAAACGCCCTTTAAATCGGAAACGATACCGAATTATACGAAACGGCGCGAAAACGTCAACGTTTCGAATTTTATCATCCCGTAAAGAAACAGCCCCTTTACAGGGGCTGTTACATGTTTGATCCGTTTTTTAACGGCCGCCGCGACCTTTTTTGACAAAAGCGGGATTAAAGCGGCCGCCCTTGTTTTTGCCTTTATTCTTTTTCGGCGGATTGTTCCATTTGCCTTCCTTATTCTTACCTTTTCCGCGACGTTCGTCTTCAACGGGCGCCTTGGTATAAGGAATGGTCTCAACGACGCGGAGCCTGCCCGTATCAACGTCGCGCGTCACGCGGTCGTACTGGAAGTCCGGTTCAATGAAGTTGTCGTTCTTATCATTGATACCGATCCAAACTTCCTGCTTCGAGGTCGGTTGAACGTAAGAAATCTTGCCTTCCTTAGAAACCTCTACGGCCGCGAAGTTCGGAACGATGGCGGCTTTCAGCCCCGCGTCCTGAGCGATCTTCATCACCGCCTTACGCTGGGCGGGATCGCCGTGAACGGGAACAACCGTCGTCGGACGCGGAGAATTTTTGGCAACCAAATCACAAGCCAGTTTGATGTCGCCCGCCTTGGCATGTCCCGAAACATGGGTCAGATATTTATTTTCCTTATAACGGTCGGGGAAGTACGTCGTGCATCCCTGATCCTTAAAGCCCTGTTCCATCGCCGCATACTGTTCTTCGTTTCCGGGAATGCAGGATTGCAGGTTGTAGACGAAAACGGGGCAGCCGCCCTTCATCGGGATGTTGCGATTCGTTCCCTGAGAAGCGCGATAGAAGGAAGCCAATTCCTCTCCTTGCGTTCCCGTACAAACGTAGAAACGTTCGCTTTTGGGCACTTTTTGCGCTTCGGGAGCGCGGGCGTCATAGATTTTAATATCCTGTCCCGTCGCCTGCTTGACTTGTTTTTCGATATCGTAACCGCAACGTTTCAAAGCGATATAACTGCGTTTCAGCGAACCGCCGTCCAAAATAATCGTGCGGGGACGCTTACCCGTTTCGTTCGCGTGTTTCGCCAAAGCCATCGCTACGGTGTGCAGACGGTGAGCCGAACTGGCAATAACGGCGGAAACGATCATGCCGCCTTCGGATTGGGCGACAATATCCTTGATGCCTTTTTCAACGTCCTTTTCGGGGGGGCAGACGCCTTCCTGCGTCGCGGACGTTGAATCCAAGAACATCAGGTCAACGCCTTTTTTGGCAATCTCGGCGATTTTTTTGTTATCCCAACCCTTACCCAACGGAACGGGCGCCGTTTTGAAATCGCCCATCGTCATCATACGCACGCCGTCGGGGCTTTCAATGACAAAACCCATCGCGTCGGGCGCAGAGTGGGAAACGGCGAAAGGTTCAACTTTAAATCCCGCGACTTCAAAGGGCTTGCCGTCTTCAACCTTTTCGAACTTGGGCCATTCCTCGCGGGGCATTTTCTGCAAAGCCAAGTTATCTTCCAAAAGCTTTTGCGTATAAGGGGCGCAATGGATAACGAACTCTTTTCCGGCTTCCCTGTTGGCCTTCAATTCGTCGCGGCGCAAGTTCAGCATATGAGAAATGCCGCCGATGTGGTCCATGTGGCAATGGGTCAGCAAAAAGCCGTCCGCTTCGAACAGATCGGGCATAAAGTTGTCATACCCCGTCAGTTCTTTGTCGGAGAACATCGTCCCGCAGTCAACCTGCAGCGTATGCGTTTTACCGTCTTTGTCGGTATAAGAAAACTTGTTCGCGTTACCGCCGATTCTGTCGCCGTTGTTTCCGCCGACGGATTCCCATGCTGATTTCGTTTCTGCCATGACAGATGCCTTTCCTTGAATGAATTACGGTATTAACTTCGGTGCTTTACATCGCCGCCGCGGGAATCTTTTCCTGCGGTTCGGGGTTATCAAGCTCTGTCCAGCAAGTTAACACCGCTTCCAGATCTTTAGGGCTCGGAGGAACGGGTTCGTCGTTAAAATCGGGCAAGGCAACGATCATTTTCAACAGATCCGCGTCATTTAAATGAATCAGATCCTGCGTCGGATGCGCTTCGTTCAAAGCTTCCGCAATTTCCCAGTATTTTTCCCAAGATAACGACATTTGATTTCTCCTAAACAATAAGATCCGGCTTTTCCAAATCTTTGTATTAAATACATAGTACACTACTTTTTTCGGATGCCGCAAGCACTTTTCCAAAAATTTTGTCAATTTTTTTGAAAAAAATTCCGTTTAACGAAATAAAAACATAACCGATTGTTTTTAAATAAAAAATGGGGGCGGAAAAACTGACGTTTCCGCCCCCGTTAAGTGCGTTTTTGCGTTAAATTTTGCTGTAAGCCGTTTTACCGTCTATTGAATCGGCGGCACGTTCAAAAGCGCGATATACCCCGGAGGGATGCGCGTCGTCGCATACCTGATATTCGCCGTTTCAATCTGAAACTTCGGAATGCCCAGCATATCCGCGGCAATACCGAAAAAGTCCTTGGCTTCCATTTCGCGGCGCTGGACGTTCATGACGTAAATGACGCACCCCTGTCCTTTTTGCGAAATGCCGCAACGGGGGCGACCTTTCGGGATTTCGGGATTGCTGACGACTCCGGGCAGTTCTTCGGACATGACTTCGCGCGGGTTTCCAATGAACATGCCTGCTCCCAATCCGATCAAAACAAACAAAACGAACAAGGGAATCAATACCTTTGTTTTAATAAAGGCGGCGGGAAGCCCCATGTCCGCGGCAAGGTTGTCGTCATAGGGGCTGGGTTCAAAACGCACGTTTTCTTCGGATTCGGAGGTTTCTTCCTCCGAAGGGGAGTTTTCCTCCTCCGGCGTTTCGGTTTCCTCTTCGTCCTCATAGCCCAGATCGTCTATGATTTCCGTTTCGTCATCGTCTCCGACCGCCAGAGTCGGAACGTTGGCATGCTGTTGCGGCGGCACATAAGAAGGTTGTTGCGGCGCCTGAGGCTGAGGAGGATACCCCTGAGGCGCTTTCATCCCCGGAGGGAAGGGCATCGGCGGACGCTTTCCCGGCGGCATTTTCATTCCGTGCGGCGGCATCTTCATCCCGTGCGGCGGCATAACGGGAGGACGGGGCATTCCCGGCATCGGCGGCCGCGGCATTCCCGGCGGAACGGGGCCGCGGGGGGGCATCTGACCCGGTTGACCCGAGGGGGGGCGAACTCCGGGGGGAAGAGGAGGATAATGTTGATCTGCCATGTCTTTCCGTCCTTTCGTTAAAACTACTTAGAAGAAATTTCCTTGACCAGACGAATGATGCGCGGCGTCATCATTACGACCGTTTCGTATCCGTTCAGCGAATTGCTGAAAGACGAAGACGGTATTCCGATCAATAGGATATTATCCCCCAAACTGCTCTTGGCCGTAAAGGCCGTGATTTCGCCCTGATCGGAATCCAGCGTAATCGAAGTATTCATGCGCTGTTCGCCCTGAACGTCCGTCTGAGCCAGAATTGAAAGCTGCGCTTCGGGCATGGACATATAGCCGCATCGGCCGACGTCAAAACGGGCGCGCCAGCCGTTCGCCGCGATGAACATCCCTTCGGACACCAAAGCGTACGAAGCGCGGGGAAAGAAAAAGCGCTTCAGGCTTTTATTATTGATCTCTCCGCCCGTGACCAGAGCGCGTCCCATAACGCCGCTGAGCATGAATTTAATCTTTTCGGCGCCGAACGTATCGATCAAATCCTGCCAGACGATCTCTTTCGCGCCGCCGACGGGCTTCGCCCGATAAACCTGAACGTCGAAAACGATCAGCTTCGGTTCCGTGTCGAACAGCTCGATCAGCGAAGCGACCTTCTTTTCCGTACCCTTATCGCCCTTGAACGTAATGACGCTTTCTTCCCAGTTCACGATCAGGTCATGCATCCCCGAACCGCGCAACGAATCCAAAACGGAGATCATCACCTCGCGCGTTCCGGGAACGTGCAGGTTCCAAGTTACCTCGCGGCTGACCAGAACGACTTTTTCTTCCGCGTTATAGCGGTAATAAACGTCCGCGGCATCCGCGATCATGTCCATGACTTCGGACAATTCGCCCTGAATGTTTTCCGCGGCCAATTCGGGGAAAGGCCCGTCAACGCCGATAACCTTAATCTTCGCTTCGCCCAAAAGTTTGAAAAAGACCTTTTCCGCCGTCTGTCCGTCAAAGGAAAAGCCCGTCACTTCATAACGCGGCACGGGGTCGCTTTTTTCCGCCCGTTCCAGCTTAAAGGCTTCCTGCTTGAACGGAATGACGGTGATAATGTTTTGCTGAGAATCATGGATGGTGCAGCGCAACGGAGATTCCAAGCTGACCATTTCGGCGGCCTTCGTTGTTTTGGGTTCCGTCGGCAGCGCCGTCGGGCGGACGGACTGAATCAGCGGGCGCCCCGCATATATGTTGCCGACGCATCCGCTGAGGACGAACGGCGTCGCCATACAGCCGAGCAAACCAAAAATTAAAAACAGACGGTTTTTCGTCATCGTTTGTTTTCCTGTTCCATTCCCTTCGTTCATTACCCCGAAACGGGACGTTTGACCGGCATTTTTACGGGCGCCGGCCCTTTTGCCGGAATTTTTTGCGGCATTTTGCCCATCGGAACGGGGCCTTTGGACAAAGGCTGCTTGCGCGCCGCTTCGTCGGGCGCCTCAAAACCGTCGGGAGCGGGGCCGATGTCGCCTTCGGGCTCGTTGCCCGCCAGCTCGCCCAAGCGGCTCTTTATATCGTCCATAGAGTCGTCGTCGGGCAACATTTCGGGCGGCGCGTTTTCTTCAAAATCCTTTTTGAACTGCGCCAATATTTTCCTCAGCGCGGGTTCGCCTCCCTTGTACCGGTCACGGATAATGCCCGCATAAACGGGATTTTCCAACAGCTCCGCCCCAAAGGTCAATATCTCGTCCAACAAGTCGAGAATATAACCGAAATACGGATACTGGGTCAGTTCCAGCCCGCCCAAATGGACACAGCGCGCGCTGGTTCTGGAGATTGTTTGATCGTAATAGTCCTTCAGGCGCATGAAATGATCAAAATTCCACAGCTGTTCCGTCGTCAGCTTATAAGAATTCGCCGACACGACGGCCGAAGACGGAGACGCCTTCATCTCCGCCACTCTTTTTTGGACTTTGGCAAACATGTCCTGTCCCGCCTGTCCGAAGATGGACAGCCGTTTTTGCATATCGGCCAGATGCGGCTCGACCTGCGCGGGATCAAACGGGCGGCGCGGATCCAGAAGGCGGACGGCCTCGCCCCACGCGGCCGCCCCGCGGTCATATGCCAAGGCGCGGTCAATATTCGCTTTCACTTTGGCCTTTTTATCATCGGGACAATCCTGCAGAGCGGAGGGCAATTTTTGACGCCACGCGGCGCCCCACAGGGATTCCGCCGTTGAACGCACGCGCGCCAGTCCCTCCTGCGTATCCTGATAGGCAAGCAGGGCTTCAAAAAGAGAGGTCAACACTTCCGGCGTCGTTTTTTCCGTCATTTTTCTTTCTCGGTACAGTCCTTAATTTTATGTATATTATGTTTTCATCCGTAAATCCAATATTTATGCTGAAAAATACGGATCGTCGGAATCGCGGGGAACGTTCAAAACGACCTCGTCGGGCGGCGGCGGGGGCATAGCCTGCCGCTCGGCGGGACGAAAATCCGAAAAACTTTCAAAGAAAACGGGCAAAGAATTAAACATCAGCGGGCGGAAGAACGAATCTTCCGATCCCTCAGCCCCTTCAACGTACAAAACGGGATTGAACGGCGACGCGGCGCGGCCGATCGGCGCGAAGGTTTCTGCGGGCTCCATCCTGCCGAAACTTTCCATATCCCCGTCTTCCGCGCTTTCTTCCGCAAGCGGTTCGGGTTCCTCGTCGTCCTCCGTCAAAGAATTCCCGACACTTTCCCCTGCGGACGGTTCATCGCCCTCTTCCCGAGAAGACAAGGCGCCGTCGTCGGAAACGGTTTCTTCCCCGCTTTCCTCTTCAAAAGCCGAAAATTCGTCTTCCCGCCCTTCCAAAACGGCGCGTTCGTCTCCCGTTTCCTCAACGGGAAGCCCGACATATTCCGCGTCTTCTTCGTCTTCTTTAAACGAAACCGTTTCCGCCCCGGGCTCTTCTTCAACGGCCGTTTCTTCGGGAACGTCGTCTTCCGTTTCGATCGTCCCGTCAACAGCCGCCGTTTCTTCCGCAGAGGATTCCGCCGTTTCTTCGGGCTGTTCGTAATAAACGGGGTTGCCCTCTTCGTCCAAATAGTACGCGCGTCCCTCTTCGTCCGTATAATACGGATTGCCCTCTTCATCCGTAAAATACGGCGTTCCGTTTTCATCAACGTAATAAGGAATGCCGTCTTCCGTCATGTAATAAGGCGTCCCGTTTTCATCCAAATAATACGGATTGCCTTCTTCGTCCTCATACGGCCCCGACGCCGCGGAAACTTCCGCCCCTTCTTCCGACGCGTCAACGGAGACTTCGTCCCCTCCTTCTTCAAGGGGCGGCGTTTCGTCAAGAGCTTCTTCGGCAGGCTCTTCCGCAACCTCTTCGGAAACGACCCCTTCGCCCGAAGCCTCTTCGGCCTGTTCGTAATAAACGTGGTTGCCCTCTTCGTCCAAATAGTAGGCGCGCCCTTCTTCGTCCGTATAATACGGCGTCCCGTCTTCCGTCACATAATAAGGCGTCCCGTTTTCATCCAAATAATACGGATTGCCTTCTTCGTCCTCATACGGCCCCGACGCCGCGGAAACTTCCGCCGCTTCCTCCGACGCGTCAACGGCGGCTTCGTCCCCTCCTTCTTCAAGGGGCGGCGTTTCGTCAAGAGCTTCTTCGGCAGGCTCTTCCGCAACCTCTTCGGAAACGTCCCCTTCGCCCGAAGCCTCTTCGGTCTGTTCGTAATAAACGGGATTACCCTCTTCGTCCAAATAATAGGCGCGTCCCTCTTCGTCCGTATAATACGGGGCGCTCTCTTCTTCTCCTTCGGTCGTTTCGGTGTTTTCGGCCTGCTGCGACGTATCGGCGGGATCGTAATAAACCGCGTTTCCGTTTTCGTCTAAGTAATAGTAATTGCCGTTATCGTCAACATACGTCTGAACGCTGTTCGGATCATAATAAACAGGATTGCCGTTCTCATCCAAGTAATAGGAATTGCCCTCTTCGTCCGTATACGTCCGAACGCTGTTCGGATCATAATAAACGGGATTGCCTTCCTCGTCCAAATAGTACGGATTGCCGTTCGCATCCGCATAATAGCCGTCGGCCGAAACGGGACGGTCCGCGCTTTCGTCGGCGGAAGGATCATAATAATACTGCTCGCCGTCCTCGCCCGTATAATAATAACCGCCGTAATTCGCCGCGACGTATCCGTAGATGCCCTGTTCGCCTTCGCCGCCGTAATAATCGCCGCCTTCGTAACCTTCGGTATCCTGATAATTATACGTTTCACCGTTTGAATCAGCCGCATACTCAATCTGTTCACCCGAGGTTTCGGCATAACCGTATCCCCAGTTGTCGTCAAAGTCATAACCGCCTTCGGCTTCCGCCTGACGGCTTCTGGAAACGGTTTCGGCAAGCGCTTCGTCAACGTGCGCGCTCCATTCCGACAGATCCATCTGCGGCGGCGGACGGCGGGCGGGATACGCGGGCGTTTCGGTATATTCGGCGGCGGGCGCGCTTTCTTCCGCGGGCTGTTCCGCATAAGCGCCGTCAGTTTCAGCGGCGGCGGTTTCATCGGCGTAAGCCTCTGCCGCGTACTCTTCGGCATATTCGCCTTCAGGGCTCTCGGCGGCCTGTTCGTCCCCGTACTCTTCGGACGGTTGAGCTTCCTCAGTCGGCTCATAAGCATAACCTTCGCCGGCCTGAGCTTCCCCGTATTCATCAAGGGCGTTATCGTAACTTTGTCCTTCTCCCGTTTCGTAACTTTCTGCGGTCCGTTCGCTGCCGTATTGCTCATCAACATACGCCCCGGCGTCTTCGCCCTGCGCTTCAGCGCCCGTTTCCGCAGGCGGCGAAGCATCGGGAAGCGACGGCTCTTCCGCAGGATATTCGGAATAATCGGAACCCTCTCCGTAGCCCGCATAATCGCCGTAGTCGCCGTAAGTCCACGATTCGGTTTCTTCTCCGTACCCCGCATACGGATCTTCCCAACCCGAAGAATCATAGCCTTCTTCATAAGCGCTGCCGTAAGCACTGTTGTAATAATCATACGTCGAAACGGCAACGTCGGGCGTATCCAAAATATTGTACGAATAAGAATCCGCCTGTCCCATATATTCGGGCGGCAGTTCTTTTTGTTTTTCCTCTTCGGCCTTCGCCTGTAACGCTTCCTGCGTCTTCGCCTGATTTTCGGCCAAGACCGTCGCCAGCGCCGAAGTCTGTTCCACCTGTCGCTTGTTGAGCAGATCAACGGCTTCGGAGAACGACGTGCTTTGCGACTGTACCATCGCTTCGGCAACCGCCTTGGTCTGTTTGGAAAGCGTTTCGGCGGCGAATTCCGCCTGTTGCCGCTGTTGCTCTTCCTGTTTAGAGAGGATCTGCCCCATCGTTTCGGACAAAACGGCGCTTTGGGATTGCGCCATCGCCTCGGCGACCGCTTTTGCCTGCGCCGCCAAAGCGTCCGTTTGAACCGAAGAGAACAACGCAAGCAGCGTTTCGTTCGCATTTTTTTGAGATTCGGCGATCGCTTTCGCGATCATTTCCCCTTGTATTTCCGCCGCGCTTTGTTGCGATTTCGCGAAGGCTTCCGACATTGCGCGAGCGGTCATTTCCTGGCTTTGAGCCAAAATTTGCGCCAAAGAATCCGCCTGCGCCTTCGCCTGCATTTCGGCGGATTTGACTTGCGCTTCGGTCAGCGCCTTCGCCTGCATCTCGGCGGATTTGACCTGAGCCTCCGTCAAAGCCGCGATCAGCTCCGAGATTTTATCCGACGAGTCGTTTTGCTGCTGCTGAAAATACTGTTGGGGAATATAGTTTTGCGGCAGATAGGGCGGTATTTGGCCTTGCGCATCGGCGGGAAGCGCCCCGGGAAAGGCTTGCGGCGGCACGGGCGCGGGTTGCACAGGAACGGGAGCGGCGACCGGCGCCGTTTGAGCCTGTTCATATTGCGCGCGCAACTTTGAGGAAACGTCCGCGACTTCTTCCGAAGGGCCGCCTTCCAATTGTTGGGAAAACTGACGGTATTCCTCTTTTGCTTCCTTTAATGCCTGCGTAATGGCGGCAACATCGGCTTTAGCGGTGGGATTTTGCTTTGCCTCGTTCAGCGTACGGGCAAGCATTTCCAGATTCTTGCGGGATTCTTCCTGTGCCTGAGCTAGAATATGCGCCTGATTCTGATTCATTTTTTCC
>CALXYE010000161.1 GCA_944392845.1 uncultured Alphaproteobacteria bacterium | reverse complement strand
TCTTTCCCTACACGACGCTCTTCCGATCTGCCAAACGGCGGCAAACGGCGCGCAGGTTTTCTTCGGTATCGGTAATGAACGTTCTGAAACGCGTTCCGAAGCCCGGCACTTCGACTTCTTTGTAAATCGGGCTGTACGCACCGATCACGACGTCCGCTTCAACCAGTTCGCGCCAATACTGCTGCGCTCCCGCCAAACCTTCAAAGGAAGAAATCTGCAACAGCTTCAAATTATCGGCGCCGCCTCCTCTGACGGTCTTAGGCGCCGGAGCGGGCTTTCTTCTTGGCGGCTTCGCAGCTTTTTTCGATGCGGGAGCGGAAGAAGGCACCAGCAGGGTCGGTTCTCCGAATTTAGCGGAAGAAACGGCTTTCTGCGCCGTCCAGTTTCGGATTCCGTCCCTTTGTTCATCTGTCAAGGTCGCGGAAACCGTTTGAACGACCGCGCGGTCGTAAGACACCTCCTTAAATCCCTGCGGCGCATTTCGGGACAGGTTGTCCTCCAAGGTCTGAGCAATGGCGGATACGGATGCCGTCGTCGAAAAACGGGGCAGAGGATCAACGCCCAAAGCCAAGAACAGCGAGCTTTCGGCATCCTTGTATTCGGCATAGGCGAAATCTCTGTGCAGGCGGGAAGCCAAACGTTTCGCCGCTTCAATCAAAGCCGTGCGGCGTTCTTCGGCGGAAGCGTTCTTTCCGGGGAAAGTCTTTTTCCACACCTCTTCGTTCACGCGGTCAAGAGAAGCCGTCACTTCGAAACTTTCCGCCGACTGCTTAAGCTGCAAATACGAAATGTTGACCTGCGACAACACGGCCATTGTCATGGCAACGCGCTTGGCGCGCTCCAAAGCGGCTTTGCCCTCGGCCAACCGAACGGCCTGAGGCCTGGTGAACAGGTTCATCAGGTTCCATGATACGCGAATGCCCGCGTCCGCCCAGTGCTGATTGTACAGGAAAGAGTTGGAGTTATAATTGAAACCCGCGCCGAATTCCAAACCGGGGAAATAGCGGAGAAATTCTTTTTTCGCCTCGCGTTCCATGATACGGGCTTCGTAATCGCCGATGCGCAACTCGGGACGGTTCAGCAAAGCGAAATGCTCCAAATCGGACGTGCCGAAATCCTTGATAACCTTTTGAGAATCCATATCGGACGGAACGGCCAGATCAAAATCGACGTTGGGCGGCAGGTTCATCAAAGCCGCCAATTCCGCCTTAGCCGTCAGCGTATCCTTGCGCAACGCCATCAAATCCTGCAAGGCCGTCAAAAGCCGCTTTTGTTCATCCAGCTTCGGCAGAGTCGAATCTTCCGAAGTCCCCGTTTTTGTGCGAACAAGCTCTTCGCGCACCGCTTCGACAAGCATGTTCAAATCGTTTTCGATGCGTTGAGCCGCCGCCGCCTTCCAAAACGCCGTCCTGACGTCGTGAACCAAACGCTGCATCGATTTTCTTCGGACTTCTTCGGTAATGTACTTTCTGTCGGAAGCCTGTTTCGCGTTCACATAACTGATGCCGAAGTCCAACACGTTATAAACGACGGACAGATTGGCATTTTCAACGTTTTTATCTTCGACGAACCCCGGTTCGAAACTCTAAACCCGCGTCCAGACCGAACGTACGGAAACGGCCAATCTGTCGGAACGGGAAACAAACCCGCCCGAAGCCGCCAGGGACGGCAACATGTCCGTTGTCGCGGCGTCCGCGATCTCGTGCGACAACGCCTGCTCCATCATGGACACGCGTTGCTCCGAATTGTATTTAACCGCGCGGGCGATCGCGTCGTAAAGCGTCAAAGCCCCCTGCAACGGTTCCTGCCCGTCAAAAAGCGTCGCCTTGTCGACTTCGGAACGGGCGGCGCGCTCGGCCACCGTTGTCGGCGCCGTCCCGACGGCGCAGGCGGACAATCCCGCCGCAAGAAAACATACTTTAAAAAATTTAACGGCGGGAACGTTTGCCGCTTTAAAAAAAGACATGCGTGTAAAATCCTTGCTCTTTGAAAAGGGACGGCGCAAAAAATGTGCCGCACGACTATCAAAGATACAAGATATTGAAATGCTTTCAATAAAAAATTTACGTTTTGTTTACTTTTTTGACGCGCATTCCAAAACGATGTCCGCGGCTTTGTCGCTGGGCGTTTCTTCGCCGTCCGCGCCGAGCGTTTTCAGAACGTCGAAAGCGCGGTCAACCTCCGCGTTGCGATAGGCTTCGTTTTCGAGCAAACGCTCAATCTCCGCCGCCAGCAAGGCGGGACGGCAGTTTTCAAGCAGATATTCCCTCACGACTTCCCGGTTCGCCATAATGTTGACCAGATTGGCGAATTTTCCCGTGACCAGCCGACGCGCCAGATAAGAGCTGATCGGATTCATTTTATAGGCGATCGTGTAAGGAACGCGCGCCAACGCCAATTCCAAAGCCACCGTCCCCGACGCCGCCAAAGCGGCCGAAGACGCGGCGAAAGCGTCATAGCGCGCCGCTTCGCCCGTTACGACGTCAACGGGCAGAGCCCAGTCCGACACGGCATCCCTGACCGTTTTTTCAACGGTAACGACCGTCGGAACGACAACGCGCATCGTCGGATATTTTTCGGCCAATATTGCGACGGCTTCTTTAAAAACGGGCAAAAGGTACTTCGTTTCCGACCGTCTGCTGCCGGGCAGAACGCACAAAACGGGCGTTTCGGGGGCGATCCCGTGCTCTTCCCTGAACTTTTCGCCGTCGCCTTTGGCAGCGCCGCCTTCAACGACGGGGTGTCCGACGAAATCGGTTTTAAGGCCGTAAGGCTCGAAATACTGCGGCTCATACGGCAAAAGAGCCATTAAACGGTCAATATAACGTCCGCACGTTCTCGCCCGCCGCTTTTTCCACGCCCAAACCTGCGGCGCGACGTAGTGGATCTGAGGTATGCCCGTATTTAACGCTTTCAGTTTTTTATTGACCCGCGCGGAAAAGCTCCAGCTGTCAACGGTAACGACGACGTCGGGCTTTCGGGCGGCGATGTCGGCGACCGTTTCGTCAATACGCTTCAAAATGCGCGGAATTGACGGAATGACCTCGGCCAACCCCATAACGGCCAGTTCGGAAGAATCGAAAAGACTGTGAAACCCCTCGGCCGCCATCGTTTCGCCGCCGACGCCCTCGAAACGAACCTTCCCGCCCGTCTTGCGCTTCAGCGCGCGCATCAGACGCGACGCCAGCAAATCGCCCGACGGTTCTCCCGCGATCAGATAAACGGTCTTTTCTTCCATTTTTTTTCGTCCTCTTTTCAGATTTTGACGGCGACGATAAACATTCCCAGCTCGTCGGCTTTGGCGGTCAGAGCGGCTCTGTCGACAATCAGCGTTTTGCCCGCCTGAACCGCAATCCCCCGCAATCCCGCCTCATGCGCGTTTAAAAGCGTCGTCATGCCGACGGTCGGCAAATCGGCGCGCTGTTCCTGACGGGGCTTTTTCGTTTTGACCAGAACGCCGCCCGGACCTTCGCGCTTCAAATCTTTGCACCGTTTGATCAAAGCGTCGGTACCCTCGACGGCCTCAACCCCCAGCACAATTCCCTGCTGAACGACGACGGACTGCCCGACGTCCAAAGCCCCCAGCCCGCGCGCGATCTTTATGCCGTGCTCTATGTCGGCCTCGGCCTGTTCGTCGGGAGAAACTTTGCCGAAAACGCCTTCCGTCGCAATAATATCGGGCAACAATTCGTGAATGCCCACGATTTTAAACCCTTCCGCTTCGACATGCCGAATCACGGCGGAAAGCAGATTATCGTCGCCGAACGCCTTAAACCCGATTTTCATCAGAAATTTCGCCGTCCACCAATCGGGCCGCAGATCCAAGAGAGACGGACGGCGGACGGGACCGATCATCACGACCTCTTGCACGCCGTGTTCCTTAAAAAATCTGACGGCTTTTCCCGCTTCGCCCATCCTGACGGACAGGCAGGGTGCATCGCTTACGGAGCAGACATCGGGCAAAGCGTGTCCTTTCAGGGCGGCGACGCAAAAAGGCCGCCCCGTTTCGCGGCAACGTTCCATCAGCTGCCCCGGCAACGCTCCGCCCCCGGCGACTATGCCCAGCATTCCCGACATCAGAGGCTCTGCGCCGCCTGTTCCGCGGGCTGCGTAAAGCCGCGCTTTGAATCCGCCTGCATGAAACGCACAATTTCCATGACGGGGTCGCAATCGGCGTATTCCGTCGCGACCTTTTCGACACGTTCGGACAAAGTTCCTTCCCGGCCCTTAAATATCTCGTCAACGGCCCGGCGCAGACGGTTAATAACGTCCAGCGAAAAACCGCGGCGTTTCAGTCCGACAATGTTGATTCCCTCCAGCGCGTTGGCCGCAATCAGAGAATACGGAACAATGTCCCGCGTGATGCCGCACATACCGCCGACCATTGCGTGAGCGCCGATGCGCGTGAACTGATGCACTGCGGTCAGGCCGCCGACGATCGCCCAATCGCCCACCTTGACGTGTCCCGCCAAAGTCGCGTTGTTTGACATGATAACGTTGTCGCCGACGACGCAATCGTGCGCCACATGGATACCGACCATAAACAAGCCGTTATCGCCGACAATCGTAACGTTATTGTCAATGGGCGTTCCGGGATGCATCGTCGCGTGTTCGCGAATCACGTTATTTTTTCCGATGACCAGCTTTCCCGGCTGATACATGCATTTCTTATGCTGCGGATTATGGCCGATAACCGCGAACGGGCTGATCTCCGTATTGTCGCCGACCGTCGTGTCGCCGCCGATCCAAACGTGGGCGATCAGCTTCACGCCCGCGCCCAGCCTGACCTTGGAACCGACGATACAATACGGACCGACCGAAGCGCCTTCGGCAATCTCCGCTCCTTTTTCGACGATGGCCGTCGGATG
>CALXYE010000160.1 GCA_944392845.1 uncultured Alphaproteobacteria bacterium | reverse complement strand
AGCGCAAAAAGTGATCAAGGGCTTTACCGCTTCCATGCGCGAACGCGGCTCCGAATTCAACAAAGCGGCCGAAAGCGCGAATGCGCGCGTACGCTCTTTGAACGAAAGCATTGCCCAGATCGGCCGCGAATTTGAAGAAATGTCAAACCGCGGCGTCATTCAGATCGACCTGGCGGGACAACGCCTGCGCTCCATGATCGCCGAAGTGGCGGGCAATTCCGAACGCATCGCTTCAGAGGTCAAAAAATCGGGCGAACAGTTCGTTGAACAGTCCGACCTGTTGACTTTGGCCGCAGACGACTCGCTGAAGCGTTTGGGCGATTTGCTGAAGCTGATGCGCGACAACGCCGCCGAAATTCATGATTCGGGCGAAAAGATATCCGCGCAGTCGATCAAGTTGGGCGGCGCGTTCAACCGTCAGGTACAGGCCCTGATCTCGGCATCCAAAGCAGCGGAAGACTATATCGCCCAACTGGACAAAAAGCGCGAGGAAGCCGATACGGAACGCTTTATGAAGGACACCTCCTTCATCTTTGAACGCCTGCAGTCCTTAGGCGTCGACATCACGCGCCTGTTCGCGCCGAATGTTGAAGAAGACCTGTGGAAACGTTATTACAACGGCGACAGAAGCGCGTTCATCCGTTACCTTTCCCGCGCCGTTGACAAAAATCAGGTACGCAAGATTTGCGACATGTTTACTTCGGATTCCGAATTCCGTGATTACGTTTCCAAATACATGAGCGAATTCGAAAGCATCCTTTCCCGCGCCGAAGCCAACGAAAGAAGCGACGTGCTTCTGGGCATTTTGCTCGGTTCCGAAGCGGGACGGCTGTATATGTTGCTTTCCCGCGTATTCAACAAGGACGCCTGATCCCGTTTTCCGCCGAAAAAACCCCCGTTTTACAAGAGGGCTTTTTCATAAAAATATTTTATTTCAAAAGGATATAAAATATTTTTTAGAATTATTCAAAATTTTTCCGATTTGTATTGATTTCTTTCGTCGTTTTAGTATACTGGCAGGGTAAAGGGAATGCTCATCAGAGGTTCCCGAAACGCTCGGAGTTTTCAACCTCCGGGGTCATGTTGCTTAAGCGAAAGGATATGACAAAGGCATGAAAAAGCCGTGTTCCTTCCTTCATAACGATAATGATAATTCGAGGAAAGGAGAATTATGATGGCAACGACAACAATGATGCTTCCCGTCGTCGCAGGCGGCGCGGGATTGCAAGGATACTTGAGCTCTATTCGCCGCATCCCCGTTCTGTCGGCGGAAGAGGAATATATGTTAACGACCCGTTTTAAGAAATACGGAGACTTGGACGCCGCCAAAAAGCTGATCGCAAGCCATTTGCGACTGGCGGCGAAGGTAGCGTTTACCTATCGCTTTTACGGCCTTCCCATGGAAGACATCGTTTCCGAAGCCAACATCGGCCTGATGCAGGCGGTCAAAAAATTCGAACCCGAAAAGGGAACGCGCCTGTCGACTTATGCCGTTTGGTGGATAAAAGCGGCCATCAACGAATTCATTTTGAAATCGTGGTCTTTGGTGCGCATCGGCACGGTCGCAGCACAGAAAAGGCTGTTTTACAACCTGCGCCGCCTGAAAGCGAAACTGGGGCTTTACGGCGATGCTGCTTTGGATGACGAGAGCGTCAAATCGATTTCCAAAGATCTGGACGTTTCCGAAGCCGAAGTCATCGAAATGGATCAAAGGCTGAACGGCGACGTTTCCCTGAACACCCCCGCGTATGACGAAGGGTACGCCGAACGTCAGGACTTTATCCGTTCGGAAACGAACATCGAGGAAGAACTGGCCGAGCGTCAGGAAAGCAAAGCCCGCATGAATATGCTGGCCAACGCTTTGGACAGTCTGAACGACCGCGAACGCCTGATCATCAACGCCAGACGTTTGACCGAAACCCCGGAAACTTTGGACGTTTTGGGCGAACGCTTGGGCATCAGCCGCGAACGCGTGCGCCAGATCGAAAATCGCGCCGTTGAAAAAATGGCGGCTTTCGTTCAAAAGGCCGCCGCATAACCTTGCCGTCTTCCGCGAAAGGAATTTTCTTTCGCGGGCGGGCGAAAAAACGTTTCCCGCCCCGTCCCGTTTCGCCGTCTGCGTACGGTATCATCGTATCCCCGATTATTTCCGCCGAATTCGCCCCCGTTTTCCCGAATTTTTTAAAGCCGCTTTTCTTTAAGAGCCTTGAAATAACGCGATCATGCCCCTTCACTCTTCGAAATAAGCGATGAGGTTATGCGTTGCCGTTCCGTAACGGATGTTTTTCGCTTCTTTGACGCGCGCATCAGAAACCTTTAGGCGCCGTCCCCGTCGCCATCCTGCTTTTTGCGCCGATAGAGGTTCAGCCCGATCTCGTCCAACACGGCGCCCATCTTGCGCTCCAGTTCTTCCTTTTCCCGCTTGTCGCGGCTTTCCTGCGTAATCTCAAAGGTTTTCAACTCTCTGAACGCTTCCAGAATCTCGTCGCGCACCTTTAATATTTCCAGCCTGTTTTCCTCGATCGCTTGAAGCACCCTGTCGCGTTCGGCGATGTACCATTCCACATACGCCCCGAAGGTCAGGGCAGCCGTTTGATTTTCGTTCGCGACGCGCTCTTCTTCGGCGTATTGACGCGCGATCAGATCCTTACGGTTATAAAGCGCCGCTTCGAAACGCAACAACTGCCCCAGTTTGCGCTGCTTGTCGTCCAAAGCCCATTTATGCAAACGGATCAGCGTTTTTAAATCTTTGCGCGCCATACGTTATCCCTGCGGCTTCGACGGAGCGGGCTTTTCGTTCAAAATCGCTTTCAGCTGGGAATACCCCGTCGCGAAATCTATTTTTTCCTTCTTTTTTTGGGATAAAAAGGCTTCCAGCTTCGGATAATAAAAAATCGCTTCGTCCACCTGCGGATTCGCCCCTTTTTTATAGGCGCCCAAACGGATCAGTTCCGCCATGTCTTCGTACGTCGAAATCAAAGCTCTGGCTCGGTTGACCAAAGCGTTTTCTTCGTCCGTGTTGCATCCCGGCATCGTACGCGAAATGCTGCGAAGCAGATTGACGGCGGGATAACGGTTGCGTTCGGCAATGGCGCGTTCCAATACGATATGGCCGTCCAAAATACCGCGCACGGCGTCGGCGATCGGCTCGTTATGATCGTCGCCGTCCACCAAAACGGTGAACAGCCCCGTGATCGACCCCGCCCCGATCTGCCCCGGCCCCGCGCGCTCCAGCAATTTCGGCAGCTCGGCAAACACGGAAGGCGTATACCCCT
>CALXYE010000159.1 GCA_944392845.1 uncultured Alphaproteobacteria bacterium | reverse complement strand
GATTGACGAAACCGTCCCCGTCGTAGTGGTTGCGCCTTCGGACGAACTGTTTGACAAGACGGTTTCCAATATGCAGGAAGTGATTGCCCGCGGAGGAAAAGTCGTCTTTTTCGGCGACAACAAAGGCGTTTCAAAAGTTTCCGACCGTTCTGCGGCGGCGATAGTTCTGCCCGAAGTCGATCCTTTTGTGGCACCGATTTTGTATGCCGTACCGGTTCAGCTTTTGGCGTATCACACGGCGGTAGCCAAAGGAACCGACGTTGATCAGCCCAGAAATTTGGCGAAAAGCGTAACGGTTGAATGATATGGGCGTATCGGCGGATCGTATAAAGCGGTTTTGGCGTTCCGTCAAACGGGCGATGTCGGGGAACCTGTCCGTATGGCTTCCCGCCGTCGCGGTCGTTGCGGCAATCGGGGGCATTCTCGGGCTGGCTTTTTCCGTTCCGGCGGGAACTTATCAATACTGTTCCGACATGCTTGTCCGATGCATCAGGGACATTCCCGCCGATGCGGGCGGATTTGCAAAAATGAAGGCGACGGGCGTCTGTTCCTTTCAAACGGTGCGTTGCGATCTCGAAACGTTGCATTACGCTCTGATGCGGGAGGAAAAGCCTTTTCCCGCCGCCGATCCGACGGACGGAGAACAGGCAAAGGTTTTGAAACGCTTGTTGTCCGAAGACGTGCAGGAGGAACGGACGGCGGAACTGCGACGCCTTGAGGCCGAAAGCGCTTCAAAGGCTGATTCCGAAGACCTGAACGCCGAAATGATCCGCTTGCGCCGCGAACGCGAAGCGTTTGAGGCGGAACAAAAACGCTTTAAAAAGCTGCTTTATGAAACGCTGGTCAAAAACAAAGAAAGCGCGCCTGAAAATAATGTTTTGACTCGTCAAACGGAAAAATAAGGCTTATAAACACCGTAAGTTTTTTTAATAGAGGAAAGCCGATGGACGAATGGATGCCCGACAGCTGGCGTTCGAAACCCGCCCTTCATCTGCCGGAATACGTTGACGGCGACCGTTTGAGCGCCGTGGAGAAAAAATTGCGCAAGTATCCGCCCTTAGTGTTCGCGGAGGAAGCCTTGCGCTTGAAAAAGTCGTTGGCGGAAGCGGCGAACGGGCGCGCGTTTTTGCTTCAGGGCGGCGATTGCGCCGAAAGTTTCGCCGATTTCGGATCGGACAATATCCGCGACATGTTCCGTATATTGCTTCAGATGGCCGTCGTTTTGATGTTCGGAGCATCCCGCCCCGTCGTCAAGGTCGGGCGCTTAGCGGGACAGTTCGCAAAACCCAGATCTTCGCCGACGGAAACGATAAACGGCGTGACGTTGCCGTCCTATCGCGGCGATAACATTAACGGCATTGATTTTACCGCCGAATCCCGAACGCCCGATCCCGGCAGAATGTTGCAGGCGTATCATCGCGCTTCGGCGACTTTGAATTTGTTGCGCGCCTTTTCTCAGGGCGGTTTCGCGGATTTGAACAAGGTTCAGGAATGGAACCTGGGATTTGTTGAAAATTCATTGCAGGGCGAACAATACCGCCGTTTTGCCGCGCGCATCAGCGAAACGTTGGATTTTATGGCGGCCTGCGGCATTACTGCGGAAGCCGTTCCCGTTGTGCGCGAAACGCCTTTCTATACCTCTCACGAGGCGCTTTTACTGCCTTTTGAAGAAGCGATGACCCGCGTTGATTCGACGACGGGCGACTGGTACGATTGTTCGGCTCATATGCTGTGGATCGGCGAAAGAACGCGTCAGCCCGACGGGGCGCACGTCGAATTTGCCAGGGCATCTGCAATCCCGTCGGCGTCAAAGTCGGCCCGACGACGCACCCCGACGACCTGCTCAGGCTTTGCGACGTTTTGAATCCGCTGAACGAAGCGGGCAGGCTGACGGTCATTGTCCGTATGGGCGCGCATAAAGTCGCCGAAAATCTTCCGCCGTTAATTCGCGCCGTTGAACGCGAGGGGTACAGGGTCGTTTGGTCCTGCGATCCGATGCATGCGAATACGAAAGTGGCTTCAAACGGCTATAAAACGCGCGATTTCAACAATATTTTGGAAGAGGTAAAGGGCTTTTTCGCCGTGCATAAGGCAGAGGGCACTTATGCGGGCGGACTGCATTTTGAAATGACGGGGCAGGACGTAACGGAGTGTGTCGGCGGTTCTCAGGATATTACCGAAGAGCTTCTGTCGGAACGCTATAACACCCTGTGCGATCCGCGCCTGAACGCGAACCAATCCTTGGAACTGGCTTTTCTGGTCGCCGAGATTCTGAAAAAAGAAACGGACGACGGCAGAAACTTCCTTAAATCAACGGAGAAACCATCCCTATGACAGATACTCATCAGCCTTCCGTCAATGCGATTCCGACGGTTGAAGACATTCCCGCCTACACGGATAAATATTTTACCCGAACGAAGGCAATCGTTTCCAAATTCGGCGACAAAGAAGTCACGTATGCCGTCTTTTTGCGCCGCCCCGTTTTGTTCGCGCCGCGGCTGGCGGTGTCCTGGCTGGAAAACGTGCTGAAGGAAGAAGGTCATTCCGTAAAAATCAAGTATAATTATAAAGAAGGCGATTGGGTCGGCGCGGGCGAACCGATGATGTACCTTACGGGTAAATTTACGGCTTTGGTCGAAAAGGAAACGATTCTCCTGCAAAAGTTGGGCGCTGCGTGCGTCGCCGCTTATAACGCCCTGTCGATGTGTCAGGAACTGCCGAACGCGATTTTTTTGGCGATGGACGCCCGCCATTGCGCGGGGGCGGAAATGGCCGAACTGATGGCTTATGCGGCTTCCGTCGGGTCAGAAGCGGCTAAAAAGACCGGCGCCAAAGGTTTTTTGGGAACCGCGAACGATGCGACGGCTTCTTTCTTCGGATTGAAGGAAGGGCTGGGAACGATGCCGCACGCTTTGATCGGTTATGCCGGTTCAACCGTTCGCGCGGCGGAAATGTATCATGAAACTTTCCCCGAACAGGATTTATCCGTTTTGGTCGATTACTTCGGCCGCGAAGTAACTGACGGTCTGGCCGTTTGCTACAGGTTCCCCGAATTGGCGGCGTCGGGGCGCATTTCATTGCGCCTTGATACGCACGGCGGCCGTTTTATTGAAGGGTTGGATACACCGAAATCTTATGCCGTTTTGGAAAAGAACGCGCCCGAAAGCATTCGCGGCTATCGCAAAGAACGCGAATTGCGTCATTTGATCGGAACGGGGGTTTCCGCCGCGGCAGTCTGGCACATGCGCGACAGTTTGGATGCGGCGGGATTCGATAAGGTTAAGATCGTCGTTTCCAGCGGATTTTCTCCTGAAAAATGCCACGTTATGGCTTTGGCAAACGCGCCGATCGACGTTGTCGGGACGGGGTCGTACCTGCCCGAAAAATGGACGGAAACATACGGGACGGCGGATATTATCAGCTATAACGGCGAAAAACGGGTCAAAGTCGGCCGTGAATTTCTGCTGGATAAGCTGGACGGAATTTAAAGACGAAACAGACGGAGCTTTATTAAAAGCTCCGTTTTTTATATTCGGATTTCCTTGCGCGCGGAGAACCGCAAACGTCGAAAAATGCTGCGTGTAACGCACAACGGCGCATTGTAAAATCGATAAAAGGCTGAAGATTTCGCATGCGTCGGATATGTACTTTGAAATGAGAATTGCGGATGCGTTTGAGCCTTTCCGTAGTCCCGGCATTTATGCGGAGGGGGCTTTTTTCTCCGGTTTTTTCAGCCGAACGGGCACGGCGATTTTTTCTTTGACTCTTGAACGCCAAAACGCTTCGCATCCGCGGACGACCGCTTCGGTAAGCGGCGCGGAGGGCAGATAGGAAACGTCGGGTTTGCCGTCAAAAGGCGTTACCCTGAGGTTTGCCCCGCCGTTGAAACAAAGCAGATAACCGTCGGGAACGGCGCGGTCATGTCCCATTTTTCGTTTGTTCGCATCGCGGACGGGAAGGCGGGCGATCATCGGATCGTTTTGTCCCGACAGGTCGATAACGTATGTTTCAGGCAGAACCCACGCGGGAACGCCGACGAAGCTCCACGCGAACAAACGGCTGTGTTTCAGTTTGATTTTTTCCCCGTTTTCTCTGGAAGGGAAACTTTTCAAAAGCTCGTTCGTCAGGACTTCATGTTCTTTTCGGCTGAGGGCGACGCCTTGGGAGGTCAGACGTTTCCGCGCCGCGTCCCAAAAATCGGAGAACGGCCATTCGAACGCGTTTGATACGGGCTTGTGCCAAAAGGCCGTTTCCGTCCGCGTGTTCAATCCGCGCGACAGAAAAGCGTACGTCCACGGAATCGGCGTTGCGCAGATCCAATAAAGCCCCAGGCAAATGCTCAGGAAACGGAACGTCGCGCTGATGTTTTGAGTGATCATGCGGATGCCGGCCAACAGGCAAACGGGAATGAAAAAGCCCAAAAAACGGTATTCCAAAGCATCTCCGCCCGTCAGGACGATCAGCCAGGCGACGTAAGCGACAAAAGGCAGGGCGAGCATCGTCGGGATGATGAAATATTTGAAACGCCTGAACATGCAAAACATCAACATCCACAAAAACAGGACGGGCAACCAGAAATAAAGGCCGTACCCTGCGGCGAAGGAGAGCAGATAATCTTTGGCAAACGGCGGGAAAAGCCCGTCAAAGGAGGCGGTGAAGGAATTAGGGACAAAGGAACCGTAAAAGCCTTTTCTCCAGATTAGGAAAAAACAAAATCCGACGAAGGGCAACAAAGACAGGGCGGTAAAAGCGGCATTCTTCCAAGTGCGCCGCTCCAGCTGAAACAGGATCAGGAACGGCAGGCAGGCGGGGATAAAAACGATGCCTTCCGTTCGGGTACAGGCCAGCAGCGTCGCGCATATCGTCATTCGGATCGGGTTCCCGTCGGCCGCGGAGGCTTCGTAAGCCCACCATAAAACCAGAAAATTAAACAGCGCGGCCTCCGTTCCCGAAGACATAAACGCTGCAAAAGTCGTGTTTGTCAACAGGATGAAGCAGACGATCAGAAAGACATAAAAGCTTTTGCCGCGGACGTTTTCGGGCATCGGCATGCGTTTGAGGAACGCAAAACATAATCCGAGCGTTCCCGCGGAAAATAAGAAAGTCAACGCGTCTGCCGCGGCGGGGATGCTTATTCCCGTTTCGGCCGCTCCGTGCAACAGGACAAGCCACAGAAACCCCGTATAACCGTCAACGGGGGCGAAGGGCGGGGGATTCCAAACGTATCCCCAACCTTTCAGGGCGTTTGAAACATACCTGAAATAAACGAAGGCGTCATTGGCCTGAAAGTAAAACAGGGCGTCGGCGATTCCGAAAACGACGCACAAAGCCGCGGCAAGAATGAACGCCCGCAAGAAATCCTGTTTTGATCGCAGCGTCCAATCCTTCAGATCCGCGGGAAACGAAGGCAGCGCTTCGGCTAAAAACTTTTTTAACACGGCGCGCCGCCTTCTCAGGCATTATTATATACGCTGAGGGGAGCTTCTTGCAGGATCTTCAGTTCTTTGGCCGAAAATCCCAAGGATTCCATCAACAGGTCATAGGATGCCAGACATTCCATGTCGGCGCCGCAGGATCGCAGAAGAAACGAAGATACGGGCTCGATCATTTTGAGCTTGTCCTTCATATCCGGCTTTGCCGCCAGTACTTTTCCCAACAGGGGATACAAATCCGCCATGATCTGCAGCGTTGACGTTTCAAAGGAAAGCTTTCCCGCATTTTCAAAATAAGAGGACTTGATGCCCGCGTTTTTCAAAACGCTTTGAGCCAACATGTCGTAGACGACCTCGTTCATCAATTCGTTCCATTTTTCGGCGACGCCTTCCTCGGACAGCGTCGGCGGCGGTTCGGGCAGCGGAACGCTTTCGTCAATGACTTCAACGATCTGCGAACCGTCATAAACCTTGATCATTTTCGGCGGTTTCGTACGGATGATGTTCACGATCGCCGTTTTCCGATCCGAATAGTCCTTGTCTGAATCGGGCAGGTCGTCTACGTCCGCCCATTGATAAATCATGTTTTTGACGGAAGAACGGAAAATGTCGGTTTCGTTCAGCGTCATCTGAGAAATACGTTCGACGGTCCTTTTCAGCTCGTCGTTTTTCTGCATCGCTTTTTCCAAAGACGGCAGGCATCCTCTGGATTTCGAGTTGGGCAATCCCGTCGTTTTTTCAGGCAGGGACAATAAAACGGACGGTAATTTTTTTCCTTCTTCGGGCGGAGGCGGGAAAGTCGGGCGCAAAACTTTTTCTCCCGCTTTCAGGTCTTTGGTCAGCTTGCGCGTTTTGCCCGACACGGGCGTTTCCCGTTCGGGTTTCGCACCGTCGTTCCGATCGCCGGTTTCCCAGAAGGCTTTCATCCATTCGGGCAGTTCGCCGGTTCCCGATTTTTCGCCGTCTTGAGGCGCGGCGGGAATTTCGGGCAGGACTTTTGTTCCTTCGCTTTGGCGGACGGCGATTTTTTGAACCGTTTGCATCGCGGCGTCCCTGACTTCCCGGGGGTCGCGCGTATACAGGTATAATGCCGTAATGCCCAGTGCGAACAGAACGTACTTCATACATCCTCCCGCCGACGGCGTATCGTCATCTCCTTCTTCGCCGTCATCCCGGCGGCGTTTTCTTTTTCTGTTGATTTTATAGGAAGACCTCTCCTTTGCTTTTTCCTTTTCCTTCGGCGGAGAGGGCAAGGGTTGCCCTTCAAATTCCTCGTCGCGTCCCAGGTCTTGTTCTTCCTCTTCTTCGTAAACTTCATCCGGATCGTGATCGAACGTTTCTTCAAACGATTTTGGTTCGGACATTTTTACACCCCGTGATTTTCCCTTAAGACATTTCAAACGATGGTAGCTTTTTTTGCTGAAAAAATACACAAAATTCTTTTCGCCGAAAACGATATCGGTTTAATATCATTGAATATTCGGTTTTTTTATGCGGAGGCAATGCAGCTTCATGGTCGTCGTTTTCGGTTCGCTGAATAATGATTTTTATCTTCAAATTGAACGTTTCCCCGCTCCGGGCGAAACGGTTCTGACGCCCGACTGTTCCGTCAAGCCGGGCGGAAAGGGGGCGAACCAGGCCGTCGCGGCGGCCTGCGCGGGCGCGAAGACCGTTTTTATCGGCGCGGCGGGGAACGACGAGCTGTCGAAAATATCCCTGAACGCCCTGGAACGAGCGGGAGTAGACTGTTCGTTCGTTCAAAGGTCGCGCAAATCGACGGGCATGGCGATGATCCTTGTTGATTCGTCTGCGGAAAATTCCATTGTCGTC
>CALXYE010000158.1 GCA_944392845.1 uncultured Alphaproteobacteria bacterium | reverse complement strand
AAGCTTGCCGGCGTTACGGTTCAGGAAATGATTTCCAAACCGCGCCCGCACGAAGTCATTGTCGGCGTTACGACCGATCCGATCTTCGGCCCCGCCATCATGGTCGGCCAAGGCGGAACCGCCGTCGAAATCATGAAAGACAGCGCGATTGCCCTGCCGCCTTTGAATAAGGAACAGGCTTTGCATGCTTTGTCTCAGACGCGCATCTATAAGCTGTTGAAGGGCTACCGCGACCGTCCCGCCGCCGATATTGACGGAATCGTTCAGACGATGGTTCAAATCGGACAGATGGTCGTTGACATTGATGAAATCACCGAACTGGACATCAACCCGTTGCTGGTCGATGAAAACGGAGCCGTCGCCGTTGACGCCCGTATCGTCGTTAAGCCTTATACGCCGGGAACGCCCCGTTTGGCCATCAAAGAATAATTAAAATCAATAAAAAAGCCCCCGTTTTCGGGGGCTTTTTTATGGAAAAATTTCCGACGGCAACGGTCTTTAGAAAATCCGATTTTCAAAAAAGCAAGGTCCGGATGCGCCGCAAAACGGATCTGTTACCTCTCCGCCTTTTCCCGTTTCTCGGCCGTCAGTAAAATCAAGCCGCATTTCGTGAGGTATGTCATTCCCTTCGGCGGTTTCGGAACGCCCGTGGGATTATCTTCGGTTTGCTTCAACTTCAGATCTTCGGGTAACCAAATGGATTTTTTTACGGGAAATCCGCCGTATGCATAGCTGTCAAACAGTTTGATCTTTCCGCCTGCCGTTTTTTCCTCTATGACCGACCAATGGTCGCCGACATCCCTGTTGTTCAGTCGGATAATACAGGACGTCCCGCCCCTTTTTAAAAAGGAGGCGATTTCATCCGTTACCGCTTCCGGGCTTTTCGACGTTTTGTCATAAGGGCGATCAAGCGTTATTTTAACGCCAAACGTTTTAAAAACGTAATCGCTCCCCTGCTCCGCCAAACGCAGAATCAATTCGTAATCCGTCCCGTGACGCAGAACTTCTGAAATTTTGCCCTGATCAATCAAGTATTGCATTAAGTATTGATAAAATAAGCACCCGTCGTTATAAGACAAGTGCTTCGTACCTCTCAATACCCGGCGGCAGGCGTTTATAACGGCGTAAACGCCGCAAAAATAATCGACTTCTCCCTGCGTATATGCTTTCATAGAATTGCTCCTTTTAGGCAACGGTAACAAAAACGTCTCTTTTCCGAAAGGATTTTTTCGGTTCTAATGATGTCTTTAAAGGAGGATGACATGAAAGGAAAAAATAAAAAAACGCGCGACCCGATGGCGCGGGAATTGCTGACATCGGGAAAATATAAAATGAGGATCGTCCGTTCTAAAAAGCTCTATTCCCGCAAAGAAAAACATAAAAAAGGCTTCGAAAGTCAGCGTTCGGAGCCTTTTTTATAGCTTTTTCCGATGCTTCGCCTACAATAAGTAAAACGAGGAGGTTTTTCACCATGAACGAATACGAAATCAGGGAAATAACGCGCAATTACCCCCTGTCTTTGCTGTTAGACGCCGACCCCGACATAAAAAAGATTGAAAAGTATTTAAACAAGGGGCGCTGTTTCGGTTTATTCCTAAACGGTACGCTGATTGCGGAATATGTCCTGAAAGCGAATAAAAAAGAAAAATCGGCGGAAATCGTAAATTTATCCGTAGCCGAAGAACACCGCCGCAAAGGATACGCAAGGATATTGATCAATGACGCTTTAAAGCGTTCCAAAGAAGAAGGGTTCAAATCCGTAAGAATTGCAACGGGCAAAGACTCTTTTCAGCAAATCTTTTATCAGTCATGCGGTTTCGAAATATGCGCCGTTGAAAAGGATTATTTCCCGAACAATTACGACGCTCCCGTCATTGACGGCGGAATCGAATTAAAAGACCGTGTCTGTTTAAAAAAAGTTTTGGAATAAAAAACGGGGAAGACGCCTCCCCCGTTTTCATTTATTTTACGGGCTTTCCGATCGTTTGGGAAATGATGATGTCGTCATCGTCATGAATGCCCAAGGCCGCAGCCAATGCTTTGCGGTCAATCATGCCGCGAACGACGTTGTGCAAGCCTTTAGATGCACAGTATAATCCGACGTTTTGATACGCCGACCCCGCGTGCATTCCGGCGTAATCGTCATCATCATCGGCAACGAACAACAACGTGACGGGAGCGGACATAACAAAGTCCTGACGAGCCGCCAGCGGACGCAGATCCTGAGACGTTACGGGAATCAGGGCATTCCCGCGGGCATCATAACGCCAAGCGCCGTCGGCCTTCAAAACATAGACTTCCATATTCTGGCGATTTTTTGCGGTCGGAATCGTCCGTTTGTCGGGACGGTTATACCCCCATGCCGACCAAAGAATGTCGCTTAACGTTTGCGCGTCAAGCGCTTCGGAAGAAAACGCACGTTCCGTTTTGCGCTCTTTCATAGCCTGCATCAACGGCATACCGCCCGTAACAACGGGAGCAGGCAACTTAACGGCTTCCTGAGCCGAAAGGTCAAACGCCGCGAAAAAACACGCGAGAAAAACGGTTAAAACTTTCATGCAGCCTCCTTTACTTAGAAAACCGCCGTTTCCGCCCTTTTCAAAAAAACGGGAACTTCATCGGCGGGCATCGGTTTGCTGATATAGTACCCTTGTATAATGTCGCATCCCTGACGGCGCAAAAGCTCAAGTTGCTCCTTCGTTTCGACGCCTTCGGAAACGATTTCGAGCCCCAAGGTGTGGCCCAAGTTGATGATGGCGTGAGCGATTTCCGCGTCGTCATAGTTGTTTGTCATATCGCGCACGAAAGACTGATCAATCTTTAAGCGGTCAACTTCAAAGCGTTTCAGATAGCTCAAAGACGAATAGCCCGTACCGAAATCATCAATAGCCAGCTTAATGCCGACGCGGGACAGGCGGGACAGAATGTTGTCCGCCTTTCTGGCATCCTGCATAACGACGCTTTCGGTCAGTTCCAATTCCAAACGGTTCGGCGAAATTCCCTTTTCCTCCAGAACCTTCTCGACGGAAGAAACCAGATCCTCCTGCTGGAACTGAACTGCGGAAAGATTGACGGCGACCGATATTTCGGGAACGCCCATGCCGTCCCATAATTTCAAATAGCGCAACGCTTCCTTTAAAACCCAATCGCCCAAAGGAATAATCAGCCCGGTATCCTCGGCAATCGGAATGAACCGCATCGGAGAAACCATGCCGCGCGTCGGATGAAACCAACGTATCAGGGCTTCAAACGCTTTGACCTTTCCCGATTTTAAATCCAGCTGAGGCTGAAAAAACAACGCGAATTCGTTTTGAATCAGCGCTTTCCTCAAATCGCGCTCCAACGCCAGCCGATCCTCCGTTTCTTCGTTCATTTCCTGAGAAAAGAAGAAATAACTGTTCGGAGCGGAACGCACGGCCGTATGCAAAGCCATATCCGCGAAATTGACCAGTTTATCGGGATCTTCGTCATCATCGGGAAAGATCGAAATGCCGACGCATGCGCCGACGTTGATCTCGTTATTTTCCAACATGACGGGCGACAGGATGGTTTCAATCATGCCGCGCGCCAGCATCGCGGCGGATTCCATATTCGTCAGGTCTTCGGAAATGATGGCAAATTCATCGCCGCCGATACGCGCGACAAAATCCTTGGAAGAAACCATTTTGGACAACCGCTCGGCAATGACTTTCAGCAACTTGTCGCCCGCCGAATGCCCCAAAGTATCATTGATTCTGTTGAAATTCGTCAAATCCGCAAAGATGACGGCGACTTTTGTCCCGCGGCTTTTCGCCCTGCGCGTAATAACCGTCAGCTGGTCATGGAACAGGCGGCGGTTCGGCAACCCCGTCAGCTGGTCATAATTCGCCAAATGCATGATGCGGCCTTCGGCGTTCTTTCTGGCCGTAACGTCGTCGTGAACGGCGACGAAGTGCGACAGATGCGTATTACCGTCCATAATCGGCGTGATCGTTTGCTCAACGGTATACAAAGAACCGAACTTATGGCGTTCCACCAACTCGCCGCGCCAGACTTTGCCGCTGTTAATCGTGTCCCACATCTCTTTATAAAAAGCGTCGTTCTGCACGCCCGATTTCAATAAAGAAATGCGATGGTTTAAAACCTCGTCCTCGCGGTAGCCGCTCAGCCGGGAAAAGGCTTTGTTGATCCATTGAATGTTTCCGTTCGCATCGGTAATGAATATCGCATTCGCCGCCGAAGCCATCGCGGCGCGCTGCAAACGGAGATTTTGTTGATCCGCGGCGATCTGCATCGCCATGGCAATCCGCAAGGAAAAAGATTCCAGACGCTGTATCGTCCCCTGATCCAGCTTTCCCAAACGGGAATGGATTTCTAAAACGCCTTCAATCCCGTTATGAGATAACAACGGGAAAACGATAATTTGGCGGGTATGGGCGCGGCCGTCGGAATCAATGATTTTATCGCCTTCCAACTCGACGATGCAGGTCTGCTTCGTACGCACGGCGTGCCCCGTCGGCCCGAACGTTTCCGTCAGATCGTCCCAACGGATGGGTTTGGGCGGAAAGCCTTCCGCCAGATTGCCCGAAGCGGCGCAAACCCTGATGCGTCCGTCGTTTTCCTTCGTACCGATCCAAACCAGCGGACATCCCAAAAGGTCAACAATCTTATCGCAAATATAGGAACAGAATTGTTCGTGCGTCTGCCCCCTTAACACGCGCCGCAACGTCGTATGCAGAACGGCGTCCATGCTTTCCGACAGCTGGCGGCGGGAAATGTCGCGCATTTGGCAAACAAAAATGTCCGTCCCGCCCGCCGCGACTTTAGTCATCACGATCTCAACGGGGAATTCCGTATCGTTTTTGCGCAAACCGACGGCTTCGGCCGTATTATCGTTCGGAGCCTCCGCCAACTTCGCCAACAGCCCGAACGGCGCGTCCGGAGCATTCGGATCGGGCAGAACGACCCGCGCCTGACGGGAAAGGAGTTCCCCGTTATCGTAACCGAACAAGCGGTGCGCCGCCGTGTTCGCCGATACGATAACGCCTTCGCCGTTTATCTCCATAACGGCGCTCAGATTGTTTTCCAAGATAGAAATCAGGATAAAGTCCCTTTCCTTCAAGCTGTATCCGCCTAAATTTAAATAAATATCCGATAAAAATCAAAGGAAATTGAAAGAAAATCCCATATTTTTTTATCATCGAAACAAAACGTTGATTTTTTTTCCCGTCTGTCATAAAACTTTTGGATAACTTACGCAAAAATTCTCGAAATAAGGATTTCAAATGCCCGTTTCCCGCGGTTCTCTTTTCGGTTTTATCGGCGGTTGGATACTGGTCGCAATCTCCATCCGCCTGTCGACGGAACAAGTCGGCATTTTCCTTGATCTGGCCAGCCTCGTCATCGTTTTGTTCGGCTCCTATGCCGCAATGTTTATCGGTTTCGAAGCCAAAGACGTCTTTTATTCAAACAAATTGCTCCTTTCCATTTTCAGACAGCATCAGGATACGAACCTGTCCTATAAAAACGAGGTCGGGCGCATCGTCAGATGGGCCTATATCGTCCAAAAAAACGGTTTGCAGGGGTTGGAAACCGATGCGACAACCTCCGTCGGAAACGATCCGTTTTTAAAGTACGGCGTGGATTTGGTCATTACCGGTTATACGGGTGCCGAGGTTCGGGAAATCCTTAAAGAATCCGCATTCAGCTCTTATCAGCGCGAAACGCAGCATATAGAAGTTTTGAAACAGCTGGGCGCTTATACGCCCGCGTTCGGCATGGTCGGCACGCTGATCGGCCTGATCGTCATGTTAGGATCCATGGGCAGCGACCCCGATTCCATCGGTACGGGCATGGCCGTCGCGTTGATCACGACGCTTTACGGCATTTTGTTCGCCCGTTTGATTTTTATGCCGGCAGCCGTTAAAATGACTCAACGCGCGGACAATTCGCTGTTTCGCAACCTTCTGCTTGTCGAAAGCCTTGTTTTGCTGGCAGAACGCAAAAGCCCCCGTTACATTCAGGACAAAGTCAACGCATTCCTTGATCCGTCGCAGCACTTCCTGATTGACCGCGATATGAACTGATAAGGGGTTTTCGCCCATGATGCCCGAAAAAAAGCCGGAAGAAAACCTTGAAGAATGGATGACAACGTACAGCGACATGGTCACCCTGTTGCTGTGCTTTTTTGTCATGCTTGTCGCGGCCTCAAAGGTAGATGCCGTTATGTTCGAGCAAATCAGAACGGGCATCGCGCGCGAATTTATGGACAGACAGGTTGACCAGCCGATTACGCTTTTGATCGCCGACCTGAACGACGACCTGAAAACATTGCGTTTGGATGAACGGGATAACCTGTTGGGCGATGATCATTTAGGCGTCGTTTTGGATTTGAATGCCAACACGTTTTTTGACAGCGGTTCCGCCGAACTGAAACCCGAAGCTACCCCCATCCTGACGCGCATCGCTTCCACGCTGAAGTTAAAACAATACAATATCTTCCGTTTTGAGGTTCAGGGACATACGGATGACAACCCCATTCATACATCACGCTTCCCGTCCAACTGGGAGCTTTCGTCCGCCCGCGCCTCTGCGGTGACCCGTTTTCTGATAAATCACGGGATAGACGAAACGCGTTTAAGAGCGGTCGGATTGTCCGACATTCAGCCCCGTTTCCCGAACAGAGACGCTTACGGCAATCCTATTCCCCATAATCAGGAAAGAAACCGCCGCGTCGTCATACGCATGGATCCCGTTTATAAATAAAACCGCATTCCGCAAAAACGGCCGAAAGCCGAATGAAAGCAAGACACATGCCGATTTCGTGAAAAATTCTTCCGATACGGTCGGCGAATATTAGGCGTCTGCACGAATTTGCGAACGCAACGGTTATTGCGGCGCCTCAATCTCGCTGACCAGCGATTCCAAAACGGAACGCAAAACGGCCAGATCGGACGCTTCCGACAAACGGTGTCCGCTGTTTTTCAAAACGATAACTTTAACGTTATCGCTTTTTACGGAATTCATGATTTTAAAAGATGTTTTTACGGGAACGCAATCGTCCTTGGCTCCGTGTATCAATGTGACGGGAGTCACGATATTAAGCGTTTTTTTATCCAGCAACAGATACCGTTCGGCATCGTCCAACAATTCGGCCGTCCACGGGTCGCCTTCCTCCGTCCAACCGTTCGGAATATAAACGATTCCCTTTTCGCGCAAATCTTTTTTTTGCGCGTCCGTAAACGAATTCAACAGGTCAATCGTAAAATCGGGCGCCGCCGCCATGCCGATCAGCCCCGCAATGCGGTCGGGACGAGCCAAAGCCGACAAAAGCATAATCCAGCCGCCCATACTGCTACCGACCAGAATCAGCCTTCCTTTTGTAAGTCGGTCAATAACATCCAAAGCGTTTTGCCGCCACTTTCCGATGGTGCCGTCGGTATAGACGCCCGAAGATTCTCCGTGCCCCAAAAAATCAAACGCCGTGAACGACAGGCCCGTTTCCTTGCAAAATTCCTCTAAAAACAATGACTTTGACGCATTTTTATCCGACAACGTGCCGTGCATAAAGACAACGGTCAGGTCTTTTTTTCCGTCAATGCGACGATAGGACAGGCGTTGTCCGCCCTCTGTTTCCAATATGCCTTCCACGCGATATTCCTTTCCGCTTAAAGTTCGGGAACGTCCGAAACGGGTTCTTCCGTTTTTTCGTTCTCCGTTTTTTCGGGGGTTTCCTCAGCCTTTTCTTCATCGGGGCGTTCTATCGCGCCAAGCTCCTCATCTTCTTCGTCATCGCTGAAGAAACGGTCTTTAAAGCTGGAGATCAATCCTTTATCGGCTTTGGCATCTTTGGCTTTTTCGGGTTCTTTACCGTAATTGTCAGCCAGTTTTTTGCCTTCGTCGCGTATTGCCTGATCCAAATTGCCGTCCAGCATTTTTATCGTTTCGTCAATCGTCGGAACGGAGCCTTCGTTCGCGAATTTTTTAGATAACAGAAACAGCTTGTAACATTCGGCCAAATCGGGTTGGACGGGATTGCCTTCGCAATACATGGGCGCCAAACGGAACAAAGCAATGGCATTGTTTTTGTCCGCCGCCTTTTTAAACCAGTTGAAAGCTTCCTGATAATCGCTGGTTTCCATCCCCTGCCCCAAAACGTACAGATCCCCCAAGACAATCATCGACAACTCGTCGCCCTGCTCGGCCTTGGCGCGCAACATTTTGACAATCTCGGAAAAATCGTCTTCCCTGATAGCCTTATTCAGGATGCGGCGGCTGATTCCCGTCGCGACGATCAGGGAATCCAACTCCGTCTTTACCGTAATTTCCTGAGGCTTGTTTTCTTCCGCCGCAGTTCCGGCAGACTTAGCCTGTTCTTTCTTCGCGGACGCGCCGCCTTCTTCCACTTGGAGCAAATCGTTTTGATTTTTGCTCGGAACGGATTCGTCCCGCTTCTTTTTCCGCCATTTTTGGGCGTTGGCCTGAGCGATTTGGATATCTTCGGGACGCATTTTTGACGCCATCTTATCGCGCAAAGCCGCCCCCTGTTCGCGTTTCGGAGAAGGCGCATACGCCGCGATCAGGTTGTAATACATATGGGCGCCCACGGGATTGAAGGGCAACCCCTTGACCTCCGTATTTGAAAACAGTTCCGCCAGCTTCATTTGTGAATCGACGTCCCCCTGATCCGCGGCCAGCTTGTACCAGCGCAAGGCCCGTCCGTAATCTTGCGGCGTACCGATGCCGCCGACGTACATACGCCCTAAGGCGGCTTGCGCCATATAATACCCTTGGTCGGCGGATTTGCTGTACGTTTGGAATGCCTTAACGGGATCTTTTTTCGTCCCCAAGCCTTCTTCAAACATGACGCCCAAGTTATACTGCGCCAGATAATTTCCTTTTTCGGCGGCCTTTTTAAACCACTTCATGGCTTCGGGATAGCTTTTTTCCGCCAGCTTTCCCGAATAATGCGCGTTTCCGACCTTCAAAGCCGCCTTTTCATTTCCCTCTTCCGCTGCCTGACGATAGACCTTCATGGCTTGAATTTCATCGGCGGGAATCCCCCATCCGTTTTCAATCATCCGCGCCAGCTGATAACGCGCTTCGGCGTTTTTTTCCTTATCCGCCAGACGCGTAAATTCTTCCATGGCAAAGACGTAATCTTTTTCCTTTAAAGCGTCCGCCGCCTCCTGATACGTCGCACAGGCAGGCTTTGCCAAAACGGCGCCGAACAACCCGACGGACAGAACGAAACCGTTAAAACGCATTTTCATTGACAAACGCTCCTTACAAAAATTTCTTAACCGCAACCATAAAATCCGCGACGACGATAGGCTTGGAAATCACGGCGTCCAATTCGGAAAAGGCCTCTTCAACGTCCTTTGTCATAGGCGCCGCCGTCACGGCGACGACGGGCATTGAAGCCGTTCTTTCGTCCGAACGAATTATGTGAGTAAGCTCGATACCGGAAATGTCGGGCAGATAAATGTCCGTCAAAACCAGATCGAATTTTTTTTCCTTTAACAGCTTTAAAGCATCCGTACCGTTTTTAGCCGTCGTTACGCCGACCTTCAATATCGTCAGCAAATCGCTGAACAACCGTCTGTTCAGTTCGTTGTCTTCAATCAACAAGACCTGTTTTTCCATCAGGCTTCTTCCCCGCGAACGTCTTGCACCATGTCCGCCAGTTTTTTCATATCATGGATAACCAGCGTCCTTTTTTCGCGGGTGACGATATGTTTGCGCGCCAAATCGCTCAGCGTCCGCGCGACCGTTTCCCGCGCCGTACTGACGCGACCCGCAATCTCGTTATGAACGGGAGCGGGAGTAATATAGACTTTTCCGTCTTTTTCGACGCCCTTTTCACGCCCCAGTCTTAAAATCTCCGCATGAATACGGTTGTTCGCCCCCAGCGTGCTCAATTCAACGATACGCGTTCCCGCCTGTCGGATAATCAAAGACATGCGCTGCATGATTCTGAAACCGACCAAAGCCTCGGTCTTCAGGCATTCTTCAAACTTATCCGCCGACAAAAAAGCCAGAACGGACGGTTCCAAAGCAAAAACGGTGGCGGAGCGCGGTTCTTTGTCAATCGCGGCCAATTCTCCGAAAAAACCGCCCGCCTCCACGTCGTCCAGCGTAACCTCGCGCCCCGACAGCGTATACACGACGATGCGAACTTTTCCTTTTTGAACGAGAATCAGATCGGAATTTTGGTCTTCCCTGTTGATGATTTCCTGACCCGCGTTAACGTTCTTCCAGCGCAGGACTTTATCCATTTCCCTGCGGAAATTTTCGGACGTGCCCTCAAACAAAGGAAGAGAATCCGCTCTAAACATTCAAATCCGATCCTTAATCATTTAAATACGACCGTACGGCGCCCGTTCAACAAGACCCGACGTTCAATATGATACCTGACCGCGCGCGCCAAAACAATATTTTCTAAATCTTTGCCCAGCGATACAAGCTGTTCGGGCGTGTTCGAGTGATCCGCGCGTTCGACGGCCTGCTCAATGATCGGGCCTTCGTCCAGATTCGCCGTAACGTAATGCGCCGTCGCCCCGATCAGCTTGACGCCGCGCTCGTAGGCCTGATGATAAGGGCGCGCTCCTTTAAAGCTGGGCAGAAAGGAATGATGGATATTGATACAACGGCCTTTTAAAGCGTCACACATTTCGTCGGAAAGAATCTGCATATAACGCGCCAAAACGACCAGATCAACGCGCAATTCGCCGACCAAATCCAGTATTTTATTTTCCTGTTCCCTCTTTTCCTCAAAAGACGCCCCTTTCGCCAAGGGAAAGCAGTAATAAGGGATTTTATGCCATTCGACAAATTCGCGCATATCTTCGTGATTGGAAACGACGGCCGCGATATCAATCTTCAACAACCCCGTACGCCAGCGATGCAACAGGTCGTTCAGACAGTGGCTTTCCTTGGAAACGGCCAAAATAACGCGGGCGGGACGGTTGGCGTCGTATAAATGCCAATCCATGCCGAATTCTTCGGCGACGGGAAGAAAACGGCGTTTAAAGGCTTCTCCGAACGGCTCTTCGCTCTGCGTCGTAAAAACGATGCGCATAAAGAACAAAGCGCTTAAAGGATCGCCGAATTGGGCGGCCTCGATAATAAAGCCTCCTTCGTCCGCAACCGTCCCGAACACGCGCGCCGATATGCCCGCTTTGTCGGGACAAACGATCGTTAAAATATGTGTTTCCTGCATTTCCTTCTTTTCTTTCAAGATTAAGATATTGTTTTATCAGTTTGATTTTTAACGTTTTCCGTTGCGATATTCGCCATTTTTTCCATCAGCTTGCGCATTCCCTTTATGCGATCTTTCGGGGTTTCCCATACGCGCATATAAACGATTTTTTGATCCGGCCTGATCTTTGCCGCGCCGCAGTTTTGGGCGATGAATTTTACCAACCCCGCAGGATTGGGGAAAACGTTGTTGCGCAAAGATACAACCGCCCCCTTGGGGCCGGCTTCCAGCTTTTCGACGTTGGCGCGGCGGCACAAAGTCTTAATCGCGATGATCTCCAAAAGGTTTTCGACCTCGGGCGGCAAAGTCCCGAAACGGTCAACCATTTCCGCCGCCGCCCCTTCAATCCCGTCAATGTCGGTGATCTCGGCCAAACGGCGGTAAATCGCCATGCGCACGTTCAAATCGCGGATATACGTTTCAGGAATCAGAACCGGCATGCCTGCGGTAATCTGCGGCGACCAATTCTTTTCCTCCGCTTCGTCGGCGGAAATGCCGCTTCGGGCTTCGGAAACGGCTTCTTCCAGCATTTGCTGGTACAGTTCGACACCGACTTCGCGGATATGCCCCGATTGTTCTTCGCCCAACAGGTTCCCCGCTCCGCGAATGTCCAGATCGTGGCTGGCAAGGGTGAAGCCCGCGCCCAGCGTATCCAGTTTTTGCATGACTTCCATGCGCTTTTGCGCCGTTTTGCCGATTTTTTGACGCGGCGGCAAAGTCAGATAGGCATAAGCCCTCGTCTTGCTACGCCCGACACGCCCGCGGAGCTGGTAAAGTTGCGCCAGCCCGTACATATCGGCGCGATGGATGATCATCGTATTGACGGACGGCATGTCAAGCCCTGATTCAATAATGGTTGTCGACAGCAGGACATCGTATTTTTTATCGGCAAAAGCCGTCATAATGTCTTCCAGTTCCGTCGGAGTCATCCGTCCGTGAGCCGCGACGACCTTTATTTCGGGAGCGATACGGCCAAGCGTTTTCAACACGTCGTCCATATCGGAAATACGCGGGCAAACGTAAAAAGTCTGGCCGCCCCTCATGCGTTCGCGCATCAGGGCTTCGCGGATAATAACGGGATCAAACGGCAAAACGAACGTTCTGACGGCCAAACGGTCAACGGGCGGCGTGGCAATCACGCTTAATTCGCGCACGCCCGTCAAAGCCATTTGAAGCGTTCTGGGAATGGGCGTCGCCGTCAGCGTCAGGACGTGGACGTTGGAACGCATTTGTTTCAGACGTTCTTTATGCGCGACGCCGAAATGCTGTTCTTCGTCAATAATCAAAAGCCCGAGGTTTTTAAACGATACGTTTTTGGACAGCAACGCATGCGTCCCGACAACAATGTCAAGCGTTCCTTCCGCCATTTCCTTTTTGGTCAAAGCGGCGTTTTTCGCATTGACCAGACGGGACAGCATCCCGACGCGGACGGGAAAGCCCGCCAACCGCCTGACGAACGTTTCATAATGTTGTCTGGCCAACAGGGTCGTCGGAACGACAACGGCGACCTGAACGCCGTTCATCGCCGCCACGAACGCCGCACGAAGCGCCACTTCGGTTTTTCCGAAACCGACGTCGCCGCAAACCAAACGATCCATCGGGCGGCCTTCGCACAGATCCTTTAAAACATCGCGAATGCTTTTTTCCTGATCTTCGGTTTCGGCATACGGAAAACGGGCGCAGAAATCGTCATAAACGCCTTCGGGAGCGGGCAGTTTTTCCGCAGAGCGCAAATAACGTTCGGCGGCAATTTTTATCAAAGCGTCCGCCATATCGCGGATGCGCTTTTTCAGTTTTGCCTTGCGCGCCTGCCATGCGCGGCCGCCCAGCTTATCCAGCGGAACGCCCGCCTGTTCCGATCCGTAGCGGGACAGGACTTCGATATTTTCAACGGGAACGAACAGCTTATCGTCATCGGCATACACGACGCACAGGCAATCATGCGGCGCGCCGCCGACCTGTAAAGTCATCAACCCTTGGTAACGCCCGATGCCGTGATCAATATGAACGACCAGATCGCCTTCGTTCAGAGCGGAAACGTCGGTAATAAATTCTTCTCCGCGCCTTTTACGCCGAACGGGACGCGCCAAACGGTCGCCCAAAATATCCGCTTCCGAAACGACCGAAAGGCCTTCGCACTTAAAACCCTGTTCCAAAGGCAAAACGACGAACGCCGCCGCATTTTCATCCGCCGCCGAAGCGTCTTTCCACCCGTCGGCAAGAACCAAAGGCATTCCCCTGTCGCGCAACAATCCCGCGATACGGTCGCGGGAGCCTTTCGAATAAGCCGCCAGAACGACTTTACGCCCGTTGCGGCGCTCTTCGTTCGCATAAGAACGGACGGCTTCGTAAATATCCGTATCGGGAACGGCTCTTTCGGCGGAAAAATCCTTTCCCGGACGCCCGCCCGCATCCAAAGCGCTCTTGACGTCGGGCGGCGCGGCGAACGGAAACAGGTCATAAACGCCGCGGGACAGCAAATGGCGGTTAAATTCGTCTTTGCTCAAAAACATCCGTTCGACGGGAACGGGATGATAAACGATGCCGCCTTCGGACAAACCGTCTTTTTCGGCTTCTTTTCTGGCGTTATAGAATTCATCGATCTGTTCCAAACGCGCGTCAATGCTTTCTTCCGCCTGATAATCCAAAGAAACCGCAGCGTCGGGAACAAAAGCAAAAAGCGTATCCGTCCCGTCGTGGAATAACGGCAGCCAATGCTCCATCCCTTGAAAACGGCGGCCTTCGGAAATGCTTTCGTAAAGCGCGTCGCTGATGCCCGCGCCGAACAGCTCGCGGTAATTCGTGCGGAATCGGGAAACGGCTTCGGCATCCAGAGCGACCTCGCTCATCGGCTTGAAAACGAAAGATTTTAAACTGCCCGTCGTCCGCTGAGTCATCGGATCAAACGTGCGGATCGTTTCCAATTCATCCCCGAACAAGTCAAGACGCAACGGTTCGGGGTATCCCGGCGCGAAAACGTCAATGATGCCGCCGCGTACCGCATATTCGCCCGCTTCCATAACCTGTTCGGCGCGAACGTAGCCGTTGCGGCTTAAAAAAGTATGAAAAGCCCGTTCGTCAAAAGGCTTGCCCGCCTCGGCGGATAAAGACGCGCCGAAAAAATCTTCGGGCGGAACGCGCTGCAAAACGGCGTTGACGGTCGTCAGCACCAAACGCGAGCGCCCTTTTTTCTCCGTATGCAGACGAGTCAACGTTTCCAAGCGTTTCGCAACAATATCGGCATTCGGCGATACACGGTCATAAGGCACGGTATCCCACGCGGGCAAGGTCAACACATTGACGTCGGGAGCATAAAAGGCCAACTCCGCCGCCAGATCGGCCAGTCTGACGTCATCGCGGCAGACGTGCAGAAGATCGCCCGTTTGCCGTGCCGCTTCCGCCAAAACCAAAGCGGAATACCCGTCGGGAACGCCCGCCAGCAGGTGCCTTTCGGCTGTTTTTGAAAATTTCAGCATTTTTTGAACTTGCCCCAAATCGGAGGTTAAGTCATAAATACAATATAGGCTTCGGAAAATCACTTCTTTTTTTCAGGAAAACACAATGCGTCCCGAGATCCTGTTTCCGTATTTCGCTTCGCTGGAAACCTTGCCGGGCATCGGCAGGAAAACGGCCGTCTTGTGCGAAAAATTATGCGGCCCCGCCGTCATTGACCTGTTATGCCATATGCCGAACGGCGTTATCGACCGCCGTTTAAAAACAAAGATCGCGGACGCTCCCGACGGCGCCGTCGTTACGCTGGAAGTCAAAGCCGTCGAACACTTTCCGCCGCATACGCGCAAAAGCCCCTATAAGGTTATGTGCGAAGACGACAGCGGAGAGGTTTCCGTCGTTTTTTTTCACGCGTTCGGCGATTATCCCGCGAAAGCCCTGCCCGTCGGCGAACCGCGCCTGATCAGCGGAAAGGCGGAACGCTTCGGCGCGCAAAACGGCCGCCTTCAAATGCTTCATCCCGATTATATCGTTCCCGTAACGGAATCCGAAAAGATCCCCGCCATCGAATGCGTCTATCCGCTGACGGCAGGCATTTCGGGAAAAACGCTCAACAAAGCCGTCCGAACGGCGCTTGAAAAAGCCCCCGCCCTGCCCGAATGGCAGGACGCCGAAATGATGCGCCGCGAAAACAGGGAAAGTTTTTCGGCTTCGATGAAAACGCTCCACATGCCCGAAAACGAAAGCGACCTGGCGAAATCGGGAACGGCAAGGGCGCGTTTGGCATATGACGAGCTTTTGGCGAACCAGCTGGCTTTGTGTTTGGTGCGCCGCAATATGCGCCGCTTGCCGGGACGGAGCGTCAAGGCGGCGGGAAACCTTCGGAACGCCGTATTAAAATCCCTGCCCTTTTCGCTGACCTCCGCCCAGCGCCGCGTTATTTCGGAAATTGACGAAGACATGGCCGCGCCGTCCAGAATGTTACGCCTTGTCCAAGGCGATGTCGGCAGCGGAAAAACGATCGTTGCGCTGTTCGCCATGTTGACTGCCGTTGAAGCGGGGCATCAGGCGGCCTTAATGGCGCCGACGGACATTTTGGCAAACCAACATTTTGAAAAAATATCCGCGTTGGCGGCTGCGGCGGGCGTTTCCTGCGTATTGTTGACGGGTCGAAACAAAGGCAAAAAACGTGACGAAATCCTTGAAAACATCCGATCGGGACAAGCGCAGATCGTCATCGGCACACACGCTTTGTTTCAGGACGACGTCTTTTTCAAAGATCTGGCGCTGACCGTCGTTGACGAACAGCATAAGTTCGGCGTACATCAAAGGCTGGCTCTATCGGCGAAAAGCGGAGCGGGAGATATGCTGGTCATGACGGCGACGCCCATTCCCAGAACGCTTGCCCTGACATACTACGGCGATATGGAAGTCAGCCGCATTGACGAACTGCCCCCCGGGCGGAAACCGATAGCGACGCGCGTTTTGCCCGCGTCCCGTCTGGACGAAGTCGCCGACGCCCTTGCCCGCGCTTTGGCGGAAGGCAATAAGGCTTACTGGGTTTGCCCTTTGGTTGAAGAAAGCGAAAAAATCGATTTGGCGGCGGCGGAAGAACGTTATGAATACTTAAAAGCCCGTTTCGGCAACCGCGTCGTATTGGCGCACGGCAAGATGAAGGCCGCCGAAAAAGACGAAGCCATGAACCGCTTTGCTTCGGGCGGAGCCGATATTTTGGTCGCGACGACGGTCATTGAAGTCGGCGTTGACGTTCCCGCCGCAACGGTCATGATCATCGAACATGCGGAACGCTTCGGGCTGGCGCAGTTGCACCAGTTGCGCGGACGTATCGGACGCGGAACGAAAGAGTCTTCATGCCTGCTTTTATACGCGGATCCGCTGTCCGAAACGGCGAAAGCGCGCTTAAAAGTCATGCGGGAAACGCAGGACGGTTTCCTGATCGCCGAAGAAGATCTGACCCTGCGCGGCGCGGGCGAAGTGTTGGGAACGCGCCAAAGCGGTTTGGAAGAATTTAAAATCGCCGATTTGTCCGTTCACGGCGATTTGCTGAAAACGGCGCGAAACGACGCGAAATATATCGTAAACGTTGATCCCGAACTGCAAACGCAACGCGGTCGGGCGTTGCGCCTGCTGTTGTATTTGTTCCGAAAGGACGAAGCCGTTCAGACGCTGCGTTCGGGCTAGCTTTTAATATTCGGCGCGTTCCGCGACTTCTTCGGCGAACAAAATCTGAGAAACGCTACCGGCACACATTTTCTTTAATTCATCAATGCTTATTTTCGTCATTGAAGACAACGTTTTCATATAGTCGGTTTTTCCCGAACGAGCCTCCATACGCAAGACGTCGTAATTTTTCAATATGAAGCGGCGGGTTTCTTTTTTCAGCAACTCTTCTTTTCTGCTTTCTTTTTCATTGCGCATCATATTGACGTAATAATTACTCGGAGAATATTCCCAAACCGCTCCCGTAACGGCATCCGTCGTAAATCCTGTATAAGAAATCAAATTTCCCAGCGTGAACAGATTTAAGGACGTTCCGACCAAAACGCGGGCATCTTCATATCCGTTTTTGCGGGCAATCAGCGTTTTTTCCGAACGTTCGCGCGACAGTCTTACCGTACACGGCGTTTCGCACAGCTTCATGCCGTTGTCAAAGATTTCAACGCCTTTGACGTTCGCGTCTATTGAAATATTTTGGGTCGTCCCGCCGACGATCGTTCCGCATCCGCTTAACGCCAAAACGGAAAGCAGGCTCAGGTATGTTTTGTTCATTATTCAATCTCCTTTTTTCGCCAAAGAAAAACCGCCTTCGGTCAAAAGGCGGTCGGGGAGTTGAACAATCATACACACAACAATGACCCTTCGGCTTTTAAGGGAAGCTCCCTCTGAACATAACCGAAGCTCCCCGACCGTAAACGATCGGGGATAGATTTCCGTTTCCGAAACGACGGAACGGATGTCGGCATTCTATCAATGCCGTTGTGTGTAAGAGCTGTTCAGGCTCCGAACCGCACGGGTTCTTACCCTTTCCGCAAAAGGAAAAGGTCAAAACGGATAGTAAAGGAGATTTAAACAAGGTTCAACGGAAATCTGCCGCACGCACGCCTTTTGCCCTGACCTTTTCGATCAGTTCGTCCTTGCGGCCTTTATATTTTTTTCCGCCGCGCAAATAAAAATGCCCCGAACAAACAAGCCATACGGCTTTGTCCAATTCATACGCCGAAACGCCCGCCTCTTTCGCCGTTCGCATCAGATCGTCAAACACTTCTCCGTCGGACATCCTTCGGGCGCGATACGCTTCGAAAACGGCCCTGATATGAACGTCGGGCTTCGGATAATCGTACCCGATCTCTTTCAAAAAATCGCAAGCCAGGGCAAACCCCAGCCCTTTGATCTTATTTGCCAGCAACAGCGGCAGAGCTTCCCTGCCCAAATCCGACGGCACGGATTGAAACGCATCGAACGCGCGTTTTATGTTTTTCGCCCCTTCCCTTCCCGAACCGAACCCGCGCATAAAATCGGCCGCCGAAACGACGTAACGTCCCCAAGCCCTCAAAGACGCCGACAGTTCGGGAATCCCTTTTTCACCCTCAAAAACGCCGTCGGGAGCATTTTGATATTTTTCAAAAATCAAAGCCGCGTCAAAACCGCATAAAATTTTTTTATACCTTGCCCGATATCGGCCGTACTTTACGACGTTCGGCATTGCCTGTCTGTTTTGCAAAGAAATGATCAAACATTCGAAAACGTCTTCCGCGACGACTTCCGCCGAATGCTCCAAATCATACTTTGCTTCGGGGCGGAAATATTCGGAAACATCCGCGCCCGCCGCCATATCCTTCAGCAAAAGCAATACCGTTTCGTAAAATTCCCGCGCCCTCATTTTTTAAGGCTTTTCCAGATAAGCGATCGGATCAACGGCCTTTGTGCCGCGGCGAACTTCAAAATGTAATTGGGCTTCCCTGACGTTGCCCGTCTTGCCCGCTTTGGCCATAACTTGTCCGCGCTTGACCGTTTGTCCGCGCTTGACCAAAAATTCCTTGTTATGCGCATAAGCCGTCATCCAGCCGTCCGCATGCTTAACCAGCAACAAATTGCCGAATCCTTTCAATTCATTGCCCGCATAAGCGACAACGCCGTTTTCCGCCGCACGGACATAGGTGCCTTCGGCGACCTTGATATTGATGCCGTCGTTATGGCGTCCCGCCCCCGCCGAACCGAAACGGGTGATTACTTTGCCCTTCAAAGGCCAGGCGAACTTGCCTTTTGACCGCGACGGCGGCGCGGGAAGACGAACGTTGCTCTTCCGAAGCGCTTTGGTTCTCTTCGGCGGAGATTTCCGCGCTTTTTTGCCCTTGGAAACGCTTTTTTTCGGAGCGGCCTTCGAAGGGACTTTTTTCCATGACGTAACGGTTTCCCGCTTCGCCGTTACGATTGTTCCCGGCAAAGACAGAACTTGCCCGGGAAAAATGCTGTAAGGCCACGAAATTTTATTGTGCCTGGCCAAAGAGCTCATATCCACGCTGTAGCGGCGGGAAATGCTGTAAATCGTATCACCCTTGGCAACGACGTGTTCCGCCGTGCGGGGCAGTCTTAACCTTTGTCCCGGCGTCAAAAGGAACGGCGGCCGCAAACCGTTGATTTCGATCATCGCCCTGATCGGCACGTTGTAACGGCGCGACAAGGCATACACGGTATCGCCCTTGGCAACCGTTACGGACGACGCCGAAGAACGCCCGATTTTCGGCGGCGCGGGATCATCCTCTTCCCTGACGGGGGCTTCCTGCGGAACGTTGGCCGCACGGACTTCCGCGGGATACGAAGCGGGAACGCGGCTGCGCGCGTACAAAGGCACGGAATAGCCGCACCCCGACGCCGAAAGCAATGCTCCCGACGCCAAAAACAAGCCGAGTATCCGCCCGCGCACCATATTTCCGCCATCTCTCCGTATTTTTTATTGAATTTATTATAAAACCGCTTCGCTAACAAACGGTTTAGAAAACTTTTTTAAGGATAATAATTTTTTATCAATTTAATCAATATGATATTTGATGTTTTTAAAGCAATTTCAAATGTTTTTCTTTCTTTATTTCCGTCGCGTTTTTTTGTAAAATAGACAAAATTTTTTAAAACAGGCAGGATCAGACATGAGCGCGCCGAAAACCGTTTACGCCAAAGATTATAAAAAACCCGAATACCAAATCAAAAGCGTCGATATGACTTTTGAACTGGAATCGGAAAACACAAAAGCGACGGCGGTCATGGAAGTACGCCGCTCTTCCGACATTCCCGAAGGAACGCCGATGTTCCTGAACGGCGAGGAATTGTCCCTGACGGGATTGGCAATCAACGGAAAGCCGCTGAAGGAAACGGAATATTCGCTGAATGAGGACGGGCTGACGCTTCTGAATCCTCCGTCCGAATTTACCCTGAGCGTCAATACGGATCTGAACCCGAAAGCGAATACGAAGCTTCAAGGGCTGTATGAATCCGACGGCATCCTTTGCACGAAATGCGAAACGCACGGTTTCCGCCGCATTACGTTCTTTCCCGACCGCCCCGACGTGATGCCCGTTTGGCGGACGACCCTGATCGGCGATAAGGAAAAGCTGCCCGTCCTGATTTCAAACGGCAACAAAGAATCCGAAACGGAACTGCCCGACGGAAGGCGGAAAACCGTCTTTTTCGACCCCGTTCCGAAAGCGTGCTACCTGTACGCCGTCGTCGCGGGCAAGCTGGACCGTTCGCAGGATCGTTTCGTCACCCGTTCGGGGCGCGAAGTCGAATTGAACGTCTTTGTCGAAGCGGGCAAAGGTTCAATGAGCAAATATGCCGTCGATTCCTTAAAACGCGCCATGAAGTGGGACGAAGACACGTTCGGCCGCGAATACGACCATGACGTTTTTAATATCGTTGCCGTCAGCAATTTTAATTCGGGAGCGTGCGAAAACACTTCGTTGAACATATTTAACGACAAATACGTCCTTGCCGATCCGAACAAAACGACGGATGCGGATTACGCAAGCATTGAAGGCGTCGTCGCCCACGAATATTTTCACAATTGGTCAGGCAACCGCGTGACGCTTCGGGATTGGTTCGACCTGACGTTAAAGGAAGGCCTGACCGTCTACCGCGATCAGGAATTTTCATCGGATCAGCGTTCCCGCGCCGTCAAGCGCATTGAAGACGCCGCCGCCCTACGCGCAAGCCAGTTCCCTCAGGATGCGGGGCCTTTGGCGCATCCGATCCGCCCCGATTCTTATATCTCGGTACGCAGCTTGTACACGGGAACGGTTTATAACAAGGGCGCGGAAGTCATCCGCATGATGGAGCGCATGGCGGGAAAAGAAGCTTTCCGCAAGGGCATGGACATCTATTTCGAACGCAACGACGGAAAGGCCGTTACATGCGACGATTTCGTCAAAGCGATAGAGGACGGCACGGGGCTGGATCTTCGCCAATTCAGGAATTGGTATCATCAGGCGGGAACGCCGACCGTTACGGCGAAGGGCGTCTATGACGAAAAAAACAAAACTTATGCCCTGACGCTTTCGCAAAAAACGCCCGCAACGCCGGGACAGCCGATTAAAAAGCCCTTTGTCATTCCTTTGGAAATCGGGCTCTTGGATAAAAACGGCAACGATATGCCCTTAAAGCTCCAAGGCGAAAAAGAAGACGGCAAAACATCGAAAGTCATCGTCCTAAACGCCCCGGAACAAACGTTCGTGTTTGAAAACGTCGGCGAAGAACCCGTTTTATCGGGCAATCGCGCTTTTACCGCGCCGATTTATTTCAAAGCGGATTATCCGCCCGAACGGCGCGCTTTGCTGATGGAAAAGGATTCCGACCTGTTTAACCGCTGGGAAGCGGGGCAGCAATTCGCTTCGGACATCATGCTACAAATGGCAAAAGACATTCAAAACGGCAGGGAAACAACCGTTCCCGCAGCCTTTACGAATGCTTTGAAAAGCTATTTGAATGATGAAAGTCTGGATAAGGCCTTTGTTGCAAAAGCGTTCGCCCTGCCGGGCGAAAAGTCGGTCGCGGCGCGGATGGACGTCATTGACCCCGACGCCGTACATCAGGCACGGACGGAATTGCGCCGCCGTATTGCCGTCGCGTTGAAGCCCGACCTTGAAAGAGCCTATGCTTCGAATCAAACGGCGGGCGAATATGTACCGAATGCCGAAGATTCGGGAAAACGCGCCCTCAAAAATGCGGCGCTCGGCTACTTGAGCCTTTTGGATGATTCTTTGGCGCTGAAACAGTATTATTCGGCGGAACAGATGACGGACAAAGACGCCGCCGTGCGCGTTTTCGCCGCCAAAGACACGCCCGAAGCCGCGAAAGTGATGAAGGATTTTTATCAAACCTACAAAAAAGACTCTCTGGTCGTTGACAAATGGCTGACCATGCAGGCGACCGCCGCGCGTCCCGATACGCTGGAAACGGTAAAGAACTTGTTGAAACACGAAAGTTTTTCCATAACGAACCCGAACAAGGTCCGCGCTTTGATCGGCGCTTTTGCAAACAACAATCCGACGGTCTTTCATGCCAAGGACGGGTCGGGTTATAATTTCGTCGCCGAACAAACTTTAGCCGTTGACAAGATCAATCCCCAAATAGCGGCACAGCTTCCCGTTGCGCTGGGCGATTGGAAAAAATATGATGCCGAACGGCAAAAACTGATGAAAAACGCTTTGGAGAAAATCATGAACGCCCCCGACCTGTCGCCGAATACCTACGAGATCGTTTCAAAATCTTTGGGAGCGGAGGCTTCTTCCAAAAAAAACGAAAAAGCCGCGGCTTTTTTTAAAGACGCCTCCCTGAAAAAGTTTCCCAGCGGCGCGAAGACCGCCGTTCAAAAGGCGCCGATCAAGACTCTGATTCAAGGACGTCATGAACGCTGAACTGCGGGATTTGATTTTCGTCGGAGCGCTGTGCGCGGCTTTAGGCTTTGCGGCGGGACAAACGATGCCGCCCGCATGGACGCCCGAAGCGCCGCCCCGCCCCCTGACGCTCAGCTCCGAAGGGCAAAACGCTTTGCTCTTCGCCCGAAAGCAATATCGAAGGTTAAACAAAGAAACGTTATCGGCGTTATCCGCCGACCGTATCCGCCTGATGCAGGAATGTTTTGACGGGAAAGACGCCGCGAAGCGATTGAACGAAGCAAACAAAA
>CALXYE010000157.1 GCA_944392845.1 uncultured Alphaproteobacteria bacterium | reverse complement strand
ATAATTTCGCCAATGCAAGCGAACTCCGGCCAATAGTTGCGGTTTGACGCAAAGTAATTATCTGCTATAATAAGCGGCGCCTTGGCTTCGATAACGCCAGTGTTGCGGTTTGACGCAAAGTAATTATCTGCTATAATCTGTTACGGAAAAGCCGTTGATAAACAACGGCTTTTTCATTTTTCGGCATTCTCTTTTTCTTCATTATCCGCATATTTTTCACAGGCATTTTTCAAAAAATCCCATCAAAAAAGAGTCAGTTGATCCGGTGTTTCTTTCATCAAAACAGGTTTCCGATTGCTGATATTGATTATATCGGCAAATTGTTTGTCCGTAAAAAACAAAATGCTGATTTTTCCGTCCTGCGGCGCATTTGCTTTTATGCGCTTTACGAAAGGCATTGCCTGATCCCTTGTCCCGCAAAAACGAAAATATACCGAAAATTGGCTCATTTCAAAGCCGTCATCCAGTAAAAAATTTCGAAACGCCGTCGCGCGTTTTCGTTCTTCGGGTTCCGCAACGGGCAGATCAAACATCACCATCATCCACATCAGATTGTACCCCGTAACGGACATAATCATAAACCCCATAAAGCCAAATCCGACATAGGCGGGGGAAAATTCAGCGAATCGGTTTCCTTACGGGCGCATTTTGCCAAAGAAACGGCCAAATCCGTTATAACGTATGAAATCTCAACGCTTCCCTTATCCGTCAACATCGGACAAGACAATACCGAAACAAGCCTTTTTTTGTTTTCGGGCGTTACGTTTTCATTGCCGTCGGAAACCAACCGCCTGACGCAAAAATCGACCATAGGGCGAAAAGGTTCCATCAAATCATCCGCCAAACACATCGGATTATATTGGTTGCAATGGTGCAATCCCAAAGACGGATGAAGCCCCGCCGCAACAACGGCGCGAATAACGGCGGAGCGTAAGACCATATACCCGTAATTCAGCAAAGAATTTATCCCTGCCTGCGCTCTGTCGCGCCGAAAAGTCTTTCCGAATAACGTCTGAAAATAATAACGCGCCGCTTGGCCTTCCATATTTTCGCAATCGCCGCTTTTGACCCTCGGCGCCATCATTTTTAAGTGCTTTGCTTCTAATCCGAATGCGTCCAAAACGGCCGCCTGCTGTTTTATTTTGGCCTGAACGATTTCTTTCCACAAACGGTTTTGCGTCGTTTCCTTCATGACGGCCTGTGCCGACATTGTAGAGCTTTGCAGGTAATTGCCCTCTAAAGGCAATAAAACGGAAACAGGGACATGATTGGACGCACATATAACCAAAGGAGCCTTTTGTTCGGCCAGACGGACAAGAAAGTTGTTTGAATACGTCAATCCGTGCGCATTTGCAATAACGGCGCCGATCTGGTCAAACGGGACGCGGCCGATTTCATTCCCGTTTTCGGAAACCGTCATAAAGCCGCGGTCAACGGCCAAATGACGGTTGTTTGATGATATTTCAATGATCCTGTCCATCTGCACCATCCCCTTTGGCGGGACGTTTCGGATCAATGACGCGGCCAAGGACGTCAACACGGATTTTTCGGAGGTTTGCGGACTGCATACTCGAAGGTACAGCTTGCCAACTTAATTTATCGCCCTCTTCTTTTGCAATCAAATGACTGCGAAAAACTATAACTCCGTTCCCACTCAGTTTCTTGACCCTTGCAATGACAATTTTTCCGTCCTTTTCATAAGCGACCATATCGTTTTTGTACAACCGCATGACCAGCTTTGCATGAGCGTCGGTACGGCGCCATTTCGGTATAAAATCCTTTTGATGGGCGCAATAGTTCGGAATAATTTCGACCTGCCATTTGCCGGCATTTTTTCCTCTGTCGGGGCAATAGACCTCCGCATAAGCGTTACTGCCGTAAACGGCATAGCGGTATTCCCTGCCGTTTTTATCCTTAAACGGCAAAATAACGTCCTTGCTCCGTTCGCGATACGTCCTGACCTTATGTGTTCCGCGTTTTTCAAAATAAGCGGCAATCACTTCGGCGGGATTCTTTTCGGGATGAGCCTGTAACAAAGCGCGAATCGGATCGGCAGTCCCTTTTTGATCAATCAGGCAATCCAAATCCGACGCGTTTTTAAACTCCGACACGGGAATCCGACAAATCAGCTTCCACGTCCCTTTTTTATCGCCTTCGCCGCCCATGCCGTAATACGTTTCTTCATGCAACTTTGCCACCGTTCCGCCTTTGCGGATTGCGCCCTTCGCGTCGCCGGTGTCGGGTTTATGAGAAACGACAATCGCATCAAAAGCCGCCTTTACGTCTTCCAACCTGAAAGAGGCAAACGGAATATGAGGCGCTTTTTCCGCAGGCATTTCCGGAATCGGGTAATCGGGGCGCTCCCTCGCGTACCTTTGCAAAGTGCCGCGATCCGTACAAGCGACGACGAAAGCGTCAATTGCGTGATGGCGATGGTCGGAACGGTCCTTTTCCTTTTGGTCGCTCAAAATCGAATTCAGTCCCCAATGCTCGCGCAACTTTGCCGTCAGCTGTCCCGGAATGCCGAACACCTGAGTCGGATTTGCCGCACAACATAAATATATTCGGGCGATACGCGCCATATATTGCGTATCCGTCATCATGCGCGCCAACAACCCCTCGTCTTTTTCAAAACGTTCCATCGCGTCGGCAGAAAATTTCCAGCGTTTATTTTCGGGCAAGAACGCGACGCGTTCCATAATTTCGTTCCAACGCTTTTTATCGGCTCCGAAAGCCTCAAACGGCGTTTTATCGCCTTTTTCCCTGTTACAGCGACAGCAGGACAAAACTTTGTTCGATCGCCCGTCCATGTAAGAACGCGAAAACGGAATTAAATGTTCAATCTCGGTTTCGGAGCTGAATATCCCTTCTTCCGAAATCTGTTTACAGCAAAACGGACAACGCCGCTTTGTCGTATCGGAGGCCAGATCTTCCCACAGCTTATATTTCATACGGTTATTATAATTGTTGCGGATGTTTAAACGTTCCAGTTCCTTGCCGATCCGTTCGTTATCCTTTTCGTTTGCCGCCTGTTCCTTCGCGATTTCATCCTTTTGCTTTTTGGAAAGTTTCAAGTCGCGCGCCGTTTCGACGACGATCTTTTTCGGATGCCCGTACTTCCTGACCAAAGCATTGACCAGCTTTCTCAACTGGTTCAACACAATATGCACGGTCGGATTATTGATTTTTCCGTAATACTTTTCGGGACAGCCTTTATTTTCTTCACTGCGAACACCGCCCAAAACGTATTTTTGCAAAATTTGTCCGTAGTACGGCAGCTCGTCAAATTCTTCGCCCGTTTCGGGATTGATGAACGAAACGTATTTGTCGGGCAAGACGTCTTTGACGACTTGGGAAAAAACATATCCCGCCCGTTCGACGGCTTTGTCATAAAGCAACCCCTCCTCCAAATGCGGCATGATCTTTTTCATTGCCTTTTTACTCAGCGATGCGACGCCGTCGGAGAGCGTCACATTCGCAACATTCATTGCTTTTTCTTCGGAAAGGCCGTATTTCGCCTTTAATAAATCAGCCAATTTTTCGACGTTTTCCGAATCCAAAATTAAATCGACGATCTCTTCCTTCCGTTCATCGGAAAAGGAAAACCATTCTTTGCCGAAACGGTCGGGAGCAGAAAGTTTCCAAGCCGTTTCATCGGCGTTCAGCCCTTTGCGGCGCTCGCTTTCCAGATTAAACTTAACTTTCTTGTTCAAATTATGTTCGGAATGCAAAACGCTTTTCGCTTTCGCCCAAGTCAGCAGGCCCTTTTTGTCTAACAAAGAAAGATCATTCAACAGGTAATGCGCCAACGTCTTTTTTTCTTTTTCATCCAAAGGACGGCGTTCATAATCGTCTTGAACATAAAGCTGGTTGACCTGCTGAAGGGCGCGAAACTTTTGGAACAGCGGCGAAGCGGCATACGCGCGGCGCTCGTTGTCCTCAAATTCGCAAAAACCTAACTCAGCGGGTTTTAGCGGACGCTGGAAAAAGATCGTTTCAAAAATTTCTTTCCGCGCCTCTTCGTTCAAGCCCTGTTTTTCAAAGATTTGCCGCACTTCGTCTTCGTACATTTCGCGGTCGGGATACATTTCGTAAACCGCTTTGCTTTTTTCCAAATGCGAACGCATCCGAACGGGAACGAATTCCTGCGTGCTTGTCTTACCCTTATTTAAGGAATACAAAAATTCGCCCAGCGTTCGGGCCCCGACTTCCGCCATTTTTTCGCGCGTTCGGGCTATTGCCTGCTTCATCGCGCCGCTTTCGGCATCTTTGCGGTCAGTCTTCATATTGCTTTTAAAGCCGCGCCTTTGGTCAATGTGATACAACGCGCGCCCCAACTCGTACGGCTCCAGCTTTTCATCCAACGCCTTCGCGCGAAGCTCATACGGATTTAAAGTTTTCAAAGCCTTTCTTTCGTTTTCGTCTTCGGGCATCAGGCCGTATTTGACCAAAACGTCGATCAAGCGTTCGCGGCGGCCGATATAACGGTCGCGGCGGCGGCGCATGCTTCGTGCGACGCGGCGGGCAACGGATAAAGGTTCATGCGATTTGGCATCCCTGCCGTCCGAATAGATGCGCACTCCCATACGTTCCAATTTATCGGGAATACCGTTCCTTAAAAGAATTATGCTCCACCCGATTGACGTTTCCCCCAAATCCAGCCCGAGGATATAATCCGCCTTTGCCATTTCGCGCACCTTCTAAAAAATGAAAACATGTTGAAAAATATCTTGCAATAAGATTTATTATCGGGCAATATAAAAAATCATTATAGCAGATGATTACTTTGCGCACTTTCCGCTAACAAGCTGAAATATGCACAAAATCAGGGGGCGTTACCGCGAGTATGCCCCCTTCTTTGTTATCAAGGAGCTTGCAGAAACGGGCGCCTGAGTTTAAACTCTTTATCAATCAAACCGTTAATCTGTAACAAGGAAACGAGCGATGCTGAAAAAATCCGTCCTTTACGCCTCTTTGGCCGCCTGTCTGCTTCTTCCCTCTTTTTATGCCGATGCGGCCGACGCTCCGAAAGCCGGCAAAAAAACGGAAGCTCCCGCGAAAGAAGCCAAAAGCGAGAACCCCTTCGCGAAGAAAAGGGAGGAAGTCGTCGTCACGCCCGAAAGCCGAAAATCTCTGAACGTTACCGTTTATAATCAGGACATCGCTTTGGTGAACGATACCAGAACGATCCCTTTCGTCACGGGTATCAACAGCATCGCATTCCGGGACGTTTCTTCCCGCATCCGCCCCGAAACGGCCGTCTTTGACGGAGAAGGCATCAGAGTTTTGGAACAAAATTTCAATTTTGACCTGTTGTCGCGGCGCACGTTGCTTCAAAAATTCCTCGGCAAAGACATCCGCGTCGTCAGCACCAACCCCGCGACGGGTAAGGATACCATAGAAAAAGCAACAGTCCTTTCCGTTGACGCGGGCTTAGTCCTCAAAATCGGGTCGCGCATTGAAACGGATTACAAGGGACGCCTGATCTTCCCCGACGTCCCCCAAAACCTGCGCGATAAACCGACTTTGAGTCTGGACGTGTTCAGCCAAAACGGACGAAAGAAGGATATTGAGCTCAGCTATCTGACTTCGGGTCTGTCGTGGCAGGCAAACTATATTGCCGAACTGAATCAGGAAGAAAACGCCGTTAACTTGGACGGTTGGGTTACCGTGACAAACACGTCGGGCGTTGATTACGAAAACGCGGATATGAATTTCGTGGCGGGTAAACTGAATCTTGTCAGGCCGCAGATCCGCCCCAGAATGATGTACGCCGCCGCGGCAAGCGCTCCGATGGATTCCGTCGCTTCGAACAGAGGGATGACGGAAGAGGAACTGATGGATTATCATCTGTACTCTCTGGATCGCAAGACGACCGTCCTGTCAAATCAAACAAAACAGCTGGCCCTTTTGTCGACAAGATCGGTCAAGGCGGAAAAGGAATATCGCATTGACGACTTGGTTCCCGCTTATTCCCAAGAAAAAGACATGCCCGAATTCGACCCGAAAAGCGTCAGTGTCGCACTGCTTTTCAAAAATGATCTGAAAACGGGGTTGGGAGTGCCGCTTCCTGCGGGAACCGTCCGCGTTTACAAGCAAAACGCCAAAAAAGAATCCTTGTTCGTCGGCGAAGACACCATCCGCCACACCCCCCGCGACGAACAGGTACGGCTGGAATTGGGCGAAGCTTTTGACGTTACCGTTTCGGGCAAACAAACGAAGCGCTTTGACATTACGGACAAAATATTTGAAGTTACGTATGAAATGACGTTCAAAAGCGGCAAAGATTCTCCCGTCACCGTGCTGTATTACCAAACGACGCCGATGAGCTGGAACATATTGACCTCCAGCATAGAATACACCAAACCGAGCGCGGGCAAGCTGATGTGGAAGGTTCCCGTCGCCGGCGGCGGCAAAACGACGCTGATTTATTCCGTCCGCGTAAAGTTGCCGTAATATGACGCCGTGCGGATCTTTCATTTTTTCGTTTCTCCTGCTTCTGTCCTTTTCCGCTTCGGCGGCGGAAGGGGTGAGCTGGCAACCGTTGGAAGCCGTAAAAACGGAAGAGAACGCGCCCCTGCCCCCCGCCGCTTCGGAAAAGGATCTTGAAGAACGGGGCAACAGCTTCAGCCGTTTACTGTCGAATATCGGCAGGAGCCTGCGCGAACGCGACAGAGAAGTCGCCGCCCTCTCTCCCGACGAAAAGGTGTCTTCCGCCATCCGCGACATGGTTGAGTTATCTTATCCCGGGGGCGTCAAAGAACTGAGGCGCAGACAAAGCAAAATGGAAGACGACCTGTACGAGCTGATCGTCAGTGCGCCGAAATATACATATCAGTACTTCGCGCCGTTCCTGCATACTTTGCCGTACATGCCCGAACGCATTCTGAACATTCCGGGCATTAAGGAATTAAAAGGCAAATTCCCGACGCGCATCGCTCCGCAAATGCGGGAATATGCAAAAAAATACGGCAAGTACATGTCGCCGTACCTGTATGTTTTGCTGATGCCCGAAGCCTTCCCTTCCAAAGAACGCGCAAAGCCGTCCTTAAAAAGCTATACGAAAGTCATCACGATTGATGAAAACACGACGCCTTCGGACTTTTTCTTCATCAATGACAAATCGTTGCTGGACGATCATAAAATGCTCTCTCCCGACGATTATCGTTCGGGACGTTTCGCCGCGAAACAAAAGCGACCGCAGACGCCCGCGAACGAAGTGACGCCCTCTTCCCCCGTAACCGAAGGGGACATAGACGCGTCTCTTGCCGCCGTAATGACGTTAAGAGAAGAATTCGGCGCGAACCGTTTGGATGAATTTCATTCTTTGATACGGCGCATGGCGCTGTTTGAAAACAACCTGCATGAGGAGCTGCTCAATCCGTTCGGAGTGCTGACGGACAGGACGGAACGGATGCCGCCGAAATACAGGGACAAAATGCGCGCCGCATTGGCGAAACACGGCTTTACGCCTGAAAGCTTCGGCCTGACGATGGATAAAATCCTCAAAGCCCACCGAGTCGCGAAAATGACGCCCGCGACGGCAATGACCTTGGCGGCTTGGCGGAAACTGAAAGCGCCTCCGAAGTCTTTTGACGTCTTTTCCCCCGAAGATAAAGCCGAAGCATGGCGAAGCATCCGCCTGTTTTTGGATATGTATTCAACGACGCAAGAAAACCTGCTTGCAGTCAAAAAATATAGTGATAATATCCGTAAAGCGCTCGGTTCGACGGACATGACGTTCTTGGAAGAACCGATCTACGGAATTTAAAAACGAAGGAAACGATTATGGGCTGGACGGACGAACAGGTTGAAGAACTCAAGCGCCTTTGGAATGAAGGATTGACGACGGGCGATATCGGCAAAGCGTTAGGCGTATCAAAAAATGCCGTCGTCGGCAAAGCGCACAGGCTCGGACTGAACAGCCGCCCCTCTCCCATCCGCCGCGGCGATGAAGAAGCGGGCGCGGAAGAAGCTCCCGCCCCCGAACCGAAGGAAACGAAAAAAGTTTCCGGAAAAAAGGAAAAGCCTAAAGAAAAGCTGTTTACGGTCAATGATCTGACATCAAGCTCCTGCCGCTGGCCGATCGGCGACCCGAAGGATGAAGATTTTCATTTCTGCGGCAAAGAAGCCCTGCCTGGCAAACCGTATTGCCTTGAGCACGCGGCAGTCGCTTACGTTTCGGCGAAATCCGTCAGATAATCGAGAAGCCCTCCCTTTCGGAGGGCTTTTTTATATCTTATTCGGGATCGGGATAACGCCACGCGTTGCCTTCAAAATTTCTGAACAGGATGAAATCGCCGTCGCGACCGAGGTAATGATCGGGCGTCAGAATGATCTTCCCGCCGCCGCCCGGAATATCGACGGCATACGTCGGCACGGCGTACCCCGACGTCCTGCCGCGCAGGGAATCAATCAGCTCCAATCCCTTTTTGACGGGAACGCGGAAATGTGACGACCCGGCGATCGGATCGCATTGAAATAAATAATAAGGGCGCACCCGCACTTTCAAAAGCCCGTGCATCAGCCGTTTCAACGTTTCGGCATCATCGTTGACCCCTTTCAGCAAAACGGTCTGAGATCCCGACGGAATGCCCGCATCGGCGATTTTTTCACATGCCCGCGCCGTTTCGGACGTCATTTCGGCGGGATGGGTGAAATGAAGGCTGAAATAAACGGGATGGTATTTTTTTATGATTTTCAATAAGTTCGACGTTATGCGCATCGGCAAAACGGCGGGCGTTTTCGACCCGATGCGAATCATTTCCACATGAGGGATCGCCCTTAAACGCGATAACAGAAACTCAACGGCTTCATCGCTTTGAGTCAAAGGATCGCCGCCCGAAATCAAAACGTCTCTGACTTCGGGATGCGCGCGTATATATTCGAAGGCTTTTTCCCATCTGTCTTTCAGGGGGAGGCACTTTCTTGCATGCTTTGCGACCAAACGCGACCGCGTGCAATAGCGGCAATATGAAGAACAATAATCATTGACCAAAAACAAAACGCGGTCGGGATAGCGGTGAACCAGCCCTTCGGAAACCATGCACGGTTCTTCGCCCAAAGGATCAAGCGTTTCCCCCGGCGATACGGCGCGTTCTGCCGAAGACGGCAACACCGTGCGCCTTAATTCGGGACATTCCGCCAACAACGACGCGTAATACGGCGTTACGGCGACGGGAAAAGCCCCTTTGCGCGTCATTTCGCTGCGTTCGTCATCCGTCAATTTCAAAAACG
>CALXYE010000156.1 GCA_944392845.1 uncultured Alphaproteobacteria bacterium | reverse complement strand
ACACGACGCTCTTCCGATCTAGCCCGTAGCAACCGTTATTGACGGCAAGAGCATTGATAAAGGAGAAGCCAATGTTGTACTGGAATAAGATGAAAAAAGCGCTTTTGGTCATCCTCCTGTGTTCGGCGTTTCCCGTGCCTGCTCAGGCTTGCTTTCCGCTGAATCCGATCTGCCTGTTTAAAATGTTGCTGAAGGCAACGCCCGGTTTTCCCGTTATGGACTTCGTGTCTATTCCCGGAATCATTCCGCACGTGCCTGCAACCCTGCAAAAGGAAGCCCAGGCTCAGCTGAAAAAGCTGGCGGATCAAAAGATGAAGGAAATCCGCGGCGATAATGCAACGTCTCCCGTATCGACGGACAAACCCGATTATCCCGAATTGGAAACGCCTGCGGAAGCTCAGCCGTATCCCTCTTTGGAAGGTTTCCCCGATATTGATACGACGGATCCGACGGCGGTCGCCAAATCGATTGAGGCGCTGTTCGTTCGTCCCGCTTGGGACACGTCGGAGAGCCTGTCCGTTCATGATAAGGAAATCATGAAGTACCAGGCGAACATGTTCAAGTATAACAACGCGATAGAAATCGCCGGATTTCTGGCGGCTTTCCAAGACAAGTTCAAAAACATATCGGTCTATGCCGAACATGTAACGAACCGTTTGGACGAAGCCTCGGATTTCAAAAAATCCCTGAGAGCAAATTATGCGGCGACGCAGATGGAGTATCAGCTGAACCTGCTGTACAACGAACTGCTGGCGGCGAAGTTGCAAATGGAGATGGCTGAAAAGCTGGCAAACGAAGGGATTATCTTAGATAAGCCCATCTTAGGATCAATGTAGTCGTTTTACTGCCGCAGGGCAGGATAAAGGTAGGAGAATGGACATGAAAAACTCGTTAAAAAAGACATTGGCGGCGTTCACGGTCATCTCCGCAGGCTTACTGCCCGCGGCCGTATCCGCCCAGGATTTTTCGTTCAAGACGCCGGAGCCCAAGCCCGTTGTCGAAAACAAAACGTTGGAACAATACACGCAATTGAACGAAGCCAAAGATGAGGTCAATGATGCGATTTCCTTGCATGACGCGGCGAAATCCCTGCTGTCAAATCAAAAGGTTCTGAAAAAGCATCAGGAAACGATTGAGCAATACAACGAAACGCTCAGCCGCCTGAATCAAAACATTTCCTGTAATAAACAGCAGTTGTCTCAGGCTTTCTCGAATTCCGAAGAAGTCTGGAACAAGATTTCCGCTTGGGCGGAGGACAGCGCGGCAACGGCTTTGGCCGATGCGTCCGGAGCGATGGACAACGGCGTCGATCCGGAAAACGTTGACCTGTCCAAAATGTCTGAGGACGCTTTGAATTCCGACATGGATGACTTGGGAAAATATGCTAAGGTTCGCTGGGACGTCGGCGCCGAAGTGTTGAAAGACCTGTACGCTCATCCGTCCAAGTGGGGCAAGGTGAAGGGGGAATTCAAGCCCTGGGAAGACCAGAAACACGTTTATGACGTGTATCTGCAGAAAAAATACAATAAAATCGTGAGCGCCTACATTATTCCCGACGACGTAACGATTAAAATTCCTTCCGTTTCCGACGGAGAAAAGGGGTATCTGCCTTCAACCTATTACAGCGGGAAAATTCCCTCGCCTAAAGAAAAGGGAAGCAGCTACAATGCGTCTTCTTCGAACATTGACGAAGTGTGGTGCGGCGCTTCGGCGAACGGCAAGGCGCAGGATTGCCCCAGAGTTCAAAAGGGCTCTTTGGCGACTCAGCATCAAAACCTTGTTCAGCAGCTTTCTCAGCTGACGCTGAAACCGGGATATTCAAAGCCCGACATGTCTGCCCCGGCTTTGCCGCAAACGCCGCTGCCGCCCTGGCGCGAGATTGTCTATATCGAAACGACGGAAAAGCAGTTGCCCGAGCTGGGATCCGCTTTGCCCGATCCGTGGTTTAAAGTGACGCAGTCAATTGATAATTTTAACAACGGCGGGGAAATGGCCAATCTGGTTGAACGGCACGGAAATTCCGTTCGCTATCGTCCCAATACGTATGATGCGGCGACGGGCGAAGTCAAAAAGGACTCCAAAGGTAATCCGATGCTGCCTATTCCTTTGACGACGAATCGTATCAGCTCTTATCTGGCGTTGCAAAACGCGGAAGAGCAACAGCTGCCGATGAAGGAACAAGCCGAGGCCGCCGTTAAGGAAATGAATGAAAATATCATTTCTTTACTGACGCAGAACGGCTATACGCCGCGGACCGGTTTCGATCTGTCGAACGATGCGGATTATGAGGAAGCCCTGAAACAGCTGGCTCAGTTGCAGAAAAAGAAAATATCTTCGGCACGGGCTCTGATGGCGAAGGTTCAAAGCGATTACGCGGGCGACCTGTTCGATTCGGTCAAACAGATGATCGGAGAGGAACAAAAGACTTTGAACGCCTTGTCCAAGGATTCGGAATTCCTTGTTTCCGTTTCGCGCAACAATGCCGAAGAGATCGATTCTCTGATCAAAACGGCGATTGCGGATGCCGAGGCGAACAAAACGTACGAGGAAAGTCTGACGGCGGATAATGAGGATGCGGAAGATTTTGATCCCGTTCCTCCCGTCGGGTGCCCCGTTCTTTAAGGGCTGACGTAAAAAGCTCCCCCGCTTTGAATGCGGGGGAGTTTTTTTTAGTAGTCTTCAAGGTTTCTGAGTATTCCCAAAAGATTATGGAAATCGTCCGTCCAAAGAGGCGTATCCTGCGTGTGATGCGCTTCGCGCCATTCGGGATGTTTTAAAAGTTCTTTGATTTCGGGCGAATCTTTTTTACCCAGAACGCCCCAGCGCGGCGCTTCCTTTTCTCCGTAACTTTTTCCGCCCGTCCTGACGATAAAGACGTTGCCCGTGCTTTCCGCCAGCTTTGACAGGATGCCTTCAACGTCAAAAAGGCGGGCGCTGATATGGAACAGAATCAAACCGTTCGGCTTTAATTTTGACAAATAGGTGTCCGCGGCTTCTTTCGTAACCAAATGGGCGGGAATGAAATGCGAGCTGAAAGCGTCAAAAACGATCAAATCGTACGAGCCGTTTGGCCGCTTTGCCATTTCCATTCTGGCATCGCCTTCGTAAATCTTGGCATGCGGTGCGCAATCGTCCAGATATGTGAAGAATTTTTGTTCCGTTGAAAGCTTGATGATATCGGGGTCGATTTCGAAAATGCTTTGAGTGTCCGAAGGCTTCGGATAGCACAAAAGCGCGCCGCCTCCCATGCCCAGCAAAGCAATGTTTTGCGGCGTTCGGCGCTTGTTAAAGACGTTGAAGAAATCTTCAACGGGCGATTCCTTTCCGTAGTAAGCTGCGGGATCTGCCAACGGTTCGTTTTTAAAGTCAAGCTGTTGGCGCCCGTGGACGGTCGTTCCCTGCTGCAGTTCAATCGTGTTGGGAAGCAGTATTTTGACGATCTTGATTTGTCCGAAAAAGTTCCTTTTTGCAAAGAGTTCTTCAAACAGCCATCCGTTGGCCGAAAAGGAGGACGAAGCGCAAAAAGCGAACACGATCAGGGCGGCTGTTTTATTCTTTACAAAAAAGACCGCCATAGCCAGGTAAGCAAGGCCGAATGCGGCAAAGATCCAATACGGATATTGCTTAAAGAATTTGACGGAATCGGGCTGGAGCTCGTTTCCGGCAAGCAAAGCCGCCGCAATCAAAAAGGCGTAAAGGGCTGGCTTTGAAGAAGCGTTGAAAAGGAACGGCGCCGCAATCAGCAACAGCAACGGATATTCCGCATAGGAGGAAAACAGAACGGGCGCAAGGAAGGTGTTGAACGCGCCGCCCAGGGCACCGCCGACCGACAGGCACAGATAGAACAAAGTCAGGGCGGACGCGCTTGGTTTTTTGCGCGCCAACAGGCCGTGGCAATAGACGGCAAAAATGAAATAAAGGACGCAGTGAACGGCAATCAGGAACAGGTTATGGGCAAAGGAACTTGTGAAATTCTGCGTAAAAAACAGATACGGCACGATGAAAATGCCGATCTTTGCCGAGAAACGGAATATTTTTTCGACTTTCTCCGTGTACAGTCCGGAAAAGGTCAGGATAAAGGACAACAGATAAAGGGACAGGGGAATGACCCATAAAAACGGCAAGCCGCCGATGTCAACCGAAACATGGTTTGTTACGCCCAGCATCAGGCTTGAAGGGATGAAGGCAAACAAAATCCAGCTTCCTGCGCGTGCGAACGGTATTTTTTCGACGGGAGAGGTGTCTTTTTCCGCGGTTTTGTCTGCGTCTTCGCTTAATTTTCCGCTCAGACAAAAACCGAGGACGCAGATCAGCACCGCAAAAGCGGCGTATGAATAATGCCATATCCTGCCTTGGGCGGAAAACGTCAGGAAGTGCTCAATGACGGCGGGATAAAGCAAAAGGGAGAGCAGGCTTCCGATATTGCTGGAAACATACAGGGAATAGGGCGTCGCGCTGTGTTTTGAAACGGACAGGGAAAGCCATCTTTGCAGCAAAGGCGACGTTGCGGACAACAAGATAAACGGAACGGCGATGCTTTGCAATAATCCGGTCAGAACGCCCGATACGGGAGAGGACGTTGAAATGTTCAGGGCGCCAAGATCCGAAGACATCAGGAAAATTCCGCAAATGAGGACGCAGGCGTGTATCGGAATCTGTTTGCGGACGGAGAGCTTTTCGGAAATGAAGTAGGAGTAGGCGTAGCCGATCAGCAACGCCGTTTGAAAAAAGACGGTACAGGCGTTCCAGATATTGGGGGATCCTCCAACCTTGGGCAACAGGATATTTGCGCTCATCGGCTGGATCAAAAACAATAAAAACGCGCTGACGAACACCGCCGCGTTAAACAAAGCGAACATATCAAAAGCTCCTCAAAAAATGTTGAAGAGAGTTTAACAAGCGGCCGATAAAACACAACGTTTATTTTTGAGGAACGAACCTGAGTAAAACGTGGTTTATCAGGACGTTCAGGAATGTTCCCGCGACAACGGCCAGAATAATGCTGTTTGACAGCAGGAGTCTGGCAAATACGGGCAATCCTTCCATGAAATGCGCGTGTTCGGGGGCGTTGAAGTAAGCGGGAGTCCCTAATGCGAACAGCAGGGTCAGGCCGATGACCATCTTGTTGCCGTCCGTCTGGGGAACGGTATGCAACAGCTCCAATCCCGCGACGGTGATGGAACAGCAGACAAGAACGAACACGCCGCCCTGAACGGCTTGGGGGATAACGGCCAGCAACGCCGCGAATTTGGGGCAAAGTCCGTACAGAATGATAAAGCAGGCGCCGATCTGTATGACGAAACGGCTGGCGATGCGGGTGTTCGCGATCAATCCCGAATTTTGGCTGTAGCTGGTAACGCTGACGGAACCGAGCATCGGAGCGATCATATTGCACAGGCCGATTGTGCGGACGCCCTTATTCATATGGGATACGCGGTACGGAACGCCGCATACGGCGGAGGTCGCCGCGAAATCGCCCAACATTTCGACGATTGATCCGATAATTGCCACCATCAACCCCAAAATGGCGCCTTCAACAAACGTCCAACCCTTAAACGGATGTCCGAAGGGAAAAAATTCGGGCAGGGCGAACCACGGACGGCGGGCAATCTCGTGCCAGTCGATCGTTTCAACGAACGGTGCGACGCACAGCCCGACGATCAGGATTGAAAAAAGGATGGAACCGCGGGAAAGGATGCCTTTCAAAACGTTCGGAAACAAAAAGCGCAAAACGCAGGTCAGGACGATGACCAGGGCGCCTAAAAACATATTCGCGCCGTCGGCTTCGGCGACGACCCAGGTAACGCCCAGCATCCCCAAATTCAGCCCGATGCAGGTGATTACCAGTCCCGCGACCGCCATGGGGAACAGGACGCGGATGTATTTTAAAAGCCCCGTTGTTCCGATGACGAATTCGATGAAGCCGCAGACGAAAATCGCCCCCCAAATGGCGGAAGGCGGAAACAGGGCCGTCATGGAGATGATCGTTGCCCCCGTCGTGCTGCACGGCCCTTGGATGACGGGCAAGCGGTTGCCGAACGTTGATTGCAACAGCGTGCTGATGCCCATAACGAACAGGGTGGCGCTGATCATGGCGATGCTTTGTTCGGGCGACAGCTTTAACGCGGCGGAAACGGCGATCGGCAGAACCAGGGGCGTTCCCATGTCAATCAGGGTGTGCTGCCACCCGTACAGCAGGGATTCCCAAATGCTGTCGGGGCGCTCGTCAATTTTATAGATCGGGTCAATCAGGTGGGGGACTTCGTTCCAAACGAGTTCGTCTTCGCTTTTTCGGTTCGGGGCTTCCGTCATTGATCTTCTCCGTTTTTTAATGACAGGTATTGTCCAGTCTAGCCCGTTTCGCGTTCGGGTGTAAATGCTCAAAGTCCGTCGGGCGTTTAAAAAGAGAAGGATAAAGAAAAAATGTGGATTTTTGAAACGTCTTTCTCTAAAGTATTCTGCTTGAGGGTAGCCCGGTCCCCGGACACAGAGGGCGGGCGGAACCCCGAAACGCCTGAAACGGGAAGGTTTTTTTATGTCTTCTAAGTCGGTAAATACAACGGAACTGGCGAAGCGCTATGCGTCGGCGCTGTTCCGGTGCGCTTGCGAAAAAGGCGCGGAGGAGGACATTCTTCGGGAACTGCGCGAGATGCGGGATCTGATGGCGCAAAGCGCGGAATTGGATATGCTGATGAATTCTCAGGCCGTTTCCGAAAAAGACCGTTTGGCGGGAGTCGCCGCCGTTTCGGAAAAGGCGGGCTTTTCCGCGCTGATGTCTGATTTTTTGGGCGTTATGGCCGAAAATTCGCGCCTGTCCGTTTTTGAAAAGGTCGTTACGGCTTTTGAGGCGGCGTATGAAGAACATCGCGGCATTTTGCCCGTGTCCGTCGTTTCGGCCCGTCCTTTGGACGAAGGGGCGGCTCTGCGTCTGACGGACGTTTTGGGAAAGTTTTTTGATAAGAAAATCCGTTTGGATGCTTCCGTCGATCCTTCTCTGATCGGCGGATTGACGGTACAGGTCGGTTCCCGCATGGCGGACGCCTCCGTCCGTTCCAAACTGCAAAGGCTTGATTTGATAATGAAAGGTGTCGGCTTATGAATCTTCAGGCGACGGAAATTTCGTCTTTACTCAAAGAACGCATCGAAAATTTTAACGCCGGGGCGGATACTTACGAGGTCGGGCGCGTTCTGTCCGTCGGGGACGGCATCGCGCGCATTTACGGTCTGGACAACGTTGAAGCCGGAGAATTGATTGAATTTCAAAGCGGCGTCAAGGGAATGGCGCTGAATTTGGAAACGGATAACGTCGGCGCGGTCGTTTTCGGTCAGGATTCCGATATTCATGAAGGCGACGCCGTCAAACGCACGGGGTCGATCGTCAGCGCTCCCGTCGGTCCCGCCCTGTTGGGGCGCGTCGTCGATGCTTTGGGCAATCCGATTGACGGCAAAGGCAAAATTGACGCCGCCGAAATGCGCGCCGTTGACGTTAAGGCTCCGGGCATCATTACGCGCAAAAGCGTTCACGAACCCCTGCAAACGGGATTGAAAGCCATCGATTCGCTGATTCCCATCGGCCGCGGCCAGCGCGAACTGATTATCGGCGACCGTCAAACGGGCAAAACGGCGATCATTCTGGACACGATTCTGAATCAGAAAAAGCTGAACGACGAAGCCAAAAGCGATAAAGAAAAGATTTTCTGCATCTATGTCGCCGTCGGTCAAAAGCGCAGTACCGTGGCTCAGGTCGCGCATACGCTGGAACAGCACGGCGCCTTGGATTATACGATTATCGTTTCCGCATCGGCTTCGGAAGCCGCGCCGTTGCAATTTATCGCTCCTTACACGGGATGCGCGATGGGCGAATATTTCCGCGACAACGGCATGCATGCCGTCATTTTCTATGACGACCTGTCCAAACACGCCGTCGCTTACCGCCAGATGTCGTTGCTGTTGCGTCGCCCGCCCGGCCGCGAAGCCTATCCCGGCGACGTTTTTTATCTGCATTCCCGTTTATTGGAGCGCGGCGCGAAGCTGAACGACGAGCTCGGGGCGGGGTCTTTGACGGCCATTCCCGTCATTGAGACGCAGGCGGGCGACGTTTCCGCCTATATTCCGACGAACGTCATTTCCATTACGGACGGACAGATCTTTTTGGAAAGCTCTTTGTTCTATCAGGGCGTCCGTCCCGCGGTTAACGTCGGCATTTCCGTTTCCCGCGTGGGGTCCGCCGCGCAGCTCAAGGCAATGAAGCAGGTTTCGGGCTCAATCAAGCTGGAGCTGGCGCAATACCGCGAAATGGCGGCGTTCTCGCAGTTTGCTTCCGATCTTGATCCCGCGACGCAAAAACTGTTGAATCGCGGCGCCCGTCTGACGGAACTTTTGAAGCAGAAACAGTATCACCCGATGCCCGTTGAAGAAGAGGTCGTATCGATCTTTACGGGGATTCGCGGCTATTTGGACGATATGCCCGTCGAAAAAATCGGCCGCTTTGAAAAAGAGATGCTTGAAGGGCTGAAGGCCTCCGTGCCGTCCGTCCTTGAGGCGATTCGGGACGAAAAGGTGATCTCTCCGGATACGGAAGATGATCTGCGTTACTTCCTGGATGATTTCGTCAAGACGTTTGCTTAAAGAAAGAGAAAAACGATGGCGAACCTGAAGGAACTTCGGAACCGCATAGCTTCCATTAAATCGACGCGCAAGATTACGTCGGCAATGAAGATGGTCGCGGCGGCGAAATTGCGCCAATCGCAGGAAGCCCTGTCCGAATCGGGGTATTTTGCGGCCAGTTTGGCGCGCGTCATCACCCGCTTGGCCAAAACGATCGATTTCGTTCGGGAAACGGACATCGCGAACGGTAAAACGCCGCGTTACGAGATGCCCCGTCTGTTGGTCGGAACGGAAAATATCGGCAAATACCTGATTATCGTTTTTTCGTCTTCCCGCGGGTTGTGCGGCGGCTTTAACATTAACGTCGTTAAAAAGACGACGCAGCTGATCCGCCATTTGGAAAAGGAAAAGAAAGACGTCCGTCTGATTTGCGTCGGTACGAAGGCCTATGAAATGCTGAAGCATTCTTACGGGGACAAGATCGTGTTCCGCACGGACGCGTCGTCCAATCCCCGCGACCAGCGCCGCGATGCCGAACGCATCAGCATGCGCGTTTTGGATATGTATGAAGACGGGGACATTGATGCCTGCGCCGTCATTTACAACCAGTTTCATTCGGCGATCTCTCAGGAGGTTCGCATTGATTCTCTTCTGCCTTTGAAACCGCTTCGGGTGCTTCAGCCGTTTACGGACGAAACGCCGTGGGGCTTTGACGATACGCCCGAACACAATTACAAGATTGACCGTCCGACGCGGTCTTCCCGTTCCGGAGCGCAGGGGAGCGGTTACGGTACGGCGCGAACGAACAGGCAGGGCACGGCTCAGGTTCGCGCCGCGGCGACGAAGGGGCGCTACAGGACGATGCAAGTCAATAACGTTTTGAATGCCGAAGCCGAGGAAACGTTGCACGTCAAGGATCCTCTGGAATATGATTTCGAACCGAACAATCCCGAAACGCTTTTGAAAGCGATGCTGCCCGAATTGATGACGACGCTGATCTATCGGTCAACGCTGGATTCGGCGGCTTCGGAAAACGGCGCCAGAATGACGGCGATGGATAACGCGACGGATAACGCGGGCGATATCATTGACGATCTGACCCTGCTGTACAACAGGCGACGCCAATCTCAGATTACCAGCGAGCTGACGGAGATCATCTCCGGCGCCGAAGCGCTTTGACACATAAGAATAACGAAGGAAACAGGAGCTTAGAGCAATGGCAAAAAACAGTATCGGACACATTACGCAGGTCTTGGGCGCCGTTGTTGACGTGAAATTTGACGATGAAAAGGATTTGCCGTCCATTCTCTCTGCTTTGGAAACTCAAGTGCAGGGAAAGACGCTTGTTCTGGAGGTGGCTCAACAGCTCGGGGAATCAGTCGTCCGTTGTATTGCCATGGATTCTACGGACGGCCTGACGCGCGGTCAGGAAGCTACCGATACGGGGGCGCCGATTTCCGTTCCCGTCGGGCCGGGGACGCTGGGGCGCATCATGAACGTTTTGGGTCAGCCCGTTGACGAACGCGGTCCGATTGACGCCGTGCGCTTTAATCCGATTCATCGCGAACCGCCCGCTTTTGTGGATCAGGCGACGACGACCCAAATGCTGACGACGGGCATTAAGGTCATTGACCTTTTGGAACCTTATGCGCGCGGCGGAAAAATCGGCCTGTTCGGCGGCGCGGGCGTCGGCAAGACCGTTCTGATTCAGGAACTGATCAACAACATTGCAAAAGGGCACGGCGGTTATTCCGTTTTCGCGGGCGTCGGCGAACGCACCCGCGAGGGTAACGACCTTTATCATGAAATGAT
>CALXYE010000155.1 GCA_944392845.1 uncultured Alphaproteobacteria bacterium | reverse complement strand
CAACGTTTTATCAAGGCGTTGCTCGTTGTGCGAGATCAGCGCCGCCGCGCCCGCCAAAATATGTGCCGTCGAACGGTAATTGCTTTCCAGGCGGATGACCGTCGCGTTCGGGAAATCGGTTTCGAATTTTAAAATATTGCCGACTTCCGCCCCGCGCCAAGAATAAATGGATTGGTCGTCGTCTCCGACGCAACACAGGTTTTTATGCCCGTCGGCCAACAGGCGAAGCCAAAGGTACTGAGCAACGTTTGTGTCCTGATATTCGTCCACGAGGATATATTTAAACCGTTTTCTGAACGTATCGAGCAGAACGGGGTCGCTTCGGAACAATTCGATGCAATACAGCAATAAATCGCCGAAGTCTGCCGCGTTCATCGTCTTCAGGCGTTCCTGATAAATTTCGTACAGGCGGTACGTCAAACGGTTGACGGGCATGGCGGAAGCGTGCGCCTTGTCGGGCGTCAAGCCTTGGTCTTTCAGACGCTGGATCTGTCCTAAAATCAAAGCGGGGGGATTTTCTTTCAGGTCCAGCCCTTCGGCGGACATGATCTGCTTGACCAGCCGCTCCTGATCCGAAGTGTCCAAAACCGTGAAATCAGCTTCCAGTCCGACTTTTGAAGCATGGCTGCGCAAGATTTTCAGCCCGATGCGGTGAAAGGTTCCCAGCCATACGTTTCGGGCGTCCTCACCGATAAAGTTTTCCAACCGTTCCTGCATTTCCCGCGCCGCCTTGTTCGTAAAGGTGACGGCCAGGCATTGAAACGGCTGAGCCCGTCCCGTTTTGACGATATATGCCAGCCTTGCCGTCAGGACGGTGGTTTTTCCCGTTCCCGCGCCCGACAAAACCAAAACGGGGCCTTCGGTCGTTTCGACGGCCTGCCTTTGTTCGGGGTTCAATCTGTTCAAAACCGCGTTGAATTCATCGTCGCCGATCATCAGACATCCTTTTCTTCCGTTTGTTTTGTTCTACTCAAAAACGGAAAAAAGGGCAAGAACAAATAAAGTACGAAATTTCAGCGTTCTTTAGTTTTCAGAACGTTTTTGACGGCATTGGCGGCGGCTTGGGCTTTTAGGTTTTTAAAGGACGGGCGCCCGTCTTTTCCGTCAAGGAACGATTTGTCAATGTCCGATGTCAAATAGTCCCACGCTTTTTGCATTTCTTTGACGTTTGTCCACAAATTCGGCGCAAAGACTTTTTCGAAATCGCCCAGCCTTCTGACAAAAGCCATGGCGGGGGGAATGTCGTTTCCCCGCGTTGTCAGGTCTGCGGCGGTCAAAGGCTGTCCCGCGGCGGTTTGGCGCGCCATCAGTTCGGGCAAACGTCCCGCTTTGGCAATTAACGGAATCATTTTTTCTTTGCGAATCTCGTCCATCGGGGGCAGAGGATCGTTTAAAAGGGCGGGCGGCAGGCTTTTTTGCCATGATTTCAAAACGGCGTTCCTGCTTTTGATGCGGCAGGCGCGCGACATATTCATGCGCATTTCGTCGGAAACATCGGAATCGTATAAGGAAACGGAGGAAAGAGCCGTCTTCGGATCCGAAACGATTTTGATTAACTCGGGAATATGTTTGTCCGACACGTTTGTTTGGCTTAAATCCAAACGTTTCAAAGATGAATCTTTTAATCGCGGCAACATTGCTTCAACGCTGGCATCGGAAATGCAGGCGGAAATGCCGCCGCTTTTTCGGTTCATGTTCAAATTCAGTTCCGTCAGCTTTGGAGACAGATTTTTCAATAAGGGCGCGACTTCTTCGTCACGGTAATAATCGCCGCTTAAATACAGCTTTGTGACATTCGTTTCAGGCAGGATTTTCGCCAGATCTTCGTATAAAAAGGATCTTACGGAATGCGCTTTGAATTTTAATGTGTCTATGTGCGTGTTCGGCAGAGTGCGGAACAAATCCCTGACTTCCGAATCTTCGAAAAGTTCGGCATTTAAGTCCGTAATGCTTAAATTTAAAGAGATGATCGGCGTTTTGGGCAGGCTTTTTGTCAGCGTTTGCAAAAAATTTTGAGGATAAGAAGGCAGGCATCCTTGAACGGTCAAATGCCTGACCTCGCCGGATTTCAAAATATCGGCGAATGTTTTCAGGTCTTTTTCTTTCATTCCCAAAGGGCAATCCCAACGTCCGTCCTGCGGCGCTTTCCAGCCTTCGGGCAAAACGTTGCGTTCGGGCGATTGTTTTCCTGAAAACAGATTACTTAAAAATCCCATGAATTAAGCCCCTTTCGCTTTTTAGGATAGCGGATTTCGGCAAAGTCGAAAAGACGTTATTTTTTTCTGTTTTTCGTCAGTCGGGCATCGATGGCTTTTGCGGCGGCTTTCCCGCTGTCAACGGCATCGGGAATGCCTTTGGCGCCGTTGACGGCGTCGCCTCCCGCAAAGAATCCTTTTTTGGAGGTTTCAAAATCCTTTGTTTCTATCAATCCGTTGCCCGAAGCCATCAGGGCGCATCCCGCATTTGGTTTTTTAAAGGCGTCGCCGACGGAAAAAACAAGCGTGTCCGCTTTTATGAAAGCTTCGGAATCTTTGTTTCGGGAAACGGCTTTGATTGAAAAAAGCCTGCCGTCTTT
>CALXYE010000154.1 GCA_944392845.1 uncultured Alphaproteobacteria bacterium | reverse complement strand
CGCTTTCGGAAACCGAACTACCTTTTTCATTACGGAAACGCCTCATACAACCCTGACCGTTACTTCGGAATTCACCGCCGAAGTTTCCGCCCCTTCCCGCCCCGCGCCCGAAACGACGGTTCCTTGGGAAATCGCACGGCAAAAGCTGGCCTTCCCCGACGCGCCCGACCTGTTGGCCGCCGCGGAAAACGCCTACCCGTCCTGCTTTATCCCGAAAACGCCCGAAATCAAAGCCTATGCGGATGTTTCCTTCACGGCGGGACGCCCCGTGTTGGAAGCCGCCGAAGACTTGACGCACCGCATTTTTCGCGACTTCGTCTACGACCCGTCGGCGACCAGCGTCGCGACCCCCGTTAACGAAGTTCTGCGCCTGCGCCGCGGCGTATGCCAGGATTTCGCGCATCTGGCGATCGCCTGCGTCAGGTCGGCCGGGCTTGCCGCCCGCTATGTCAGCGGCTACATCCGCACATGCCGCCCTGCGCCCGAAATCCAAAGCGGCGATATAGAAATGATCGGCGGCGACGCTTCGCACGCATGGTTTTCCGTCTTTGTCCCCGGTTTCGGATGGGTTGATCTGGATCCGACGAACGATATGTACGCGGGAACGGATCACATCACCGTCGGCTGGGGACGCGATTTCGACGACATGAGCCCGATCAAGGGCGTCATGACGGGCGGCGGGCAACATACCGTTACCGTAGACGTCAGCGTTATGCCCTTAACGGCCGAATAGGCAAAATTTGCCTACTAATATATTGAAAAAATTGAATATTTTTATTCACTGTTCCGACTTTTTATGCTAGGATGGAAAAATGAAAGATTGTCCGCAGAACGTCAAAGGGGAAATAAAACAATGAAAACAATGCCCTATAATTTTTCCTACGGAACGACGACGCGCCTCCCCTCGTCTTTGGCGACGAACGTCAACTACGGCAAGGATTTGGCTTCGCTCTACAGTAGCCTGTCCGTATCGCTTGCCACGGGGAAAACGGTCAATTCGTCTTATGAAAATTCAATCCTGTATTTTAAAGACATGCGCCTGAACGAACGGGCGGCGGGACTGGACAGCGTTTTGGATTCCGTCGGCAAGATATCAACGACGCTGTCTGCGGTTGACGATTCGATCACCGCCCTGACCGAACTGGTGCAACAGGCGAAGGCTTCGGCGACCTATGCGGCGGAAAGCGTCAACAAACCCGCGAAAATGACCAGCGAATACGGTTTTGAGGACGAACAGGTTTTAACGGACATCAGCGGTTTCAAGGACGGCGACGAAATTCTGATTCGCACGGGAAACATGAAAGAAATGACGGCCTCCGTCCCCGTTGAAAAAAATATGAAATTGTCCGATTTGGACATCAAGACGGGCGATTCGTTCAACATCAAGGTCGGGGACGGCGAATGGGTAACGCTGAAAGTCGCCGACGAGGACATGCGCGTTGACGCCTTTTTCGGTCAGCTGACGACGCTGATCGGCGAAGATAAACTGAAATACGAGGTCAAAGACGGTCAATTAAAGCTCTATTCCCCCGACCGCAGCCCCATCTTAGTCAACGACGCGCATTACGGCCCGGACGGAGAGATCGACGAAACGAATGCGGAGCCGAACATGGCGTCCAAGCTGGGCTTTGATTTAGGAACGAAAATAACGATCCGCGAAGGCGAAACGATTGAGGAGTTCATGGACGAGCTGTCCGCTTTGGACGGCATCAGCGCATCGCTGACCTCGCGCGATAAATTGCAGATCACGTCCGAATACGGCGACGATCTGGTCATCGGCGACCTGAAAGGATCCGTTACGGAATTCATGGGAATCGAAGGCGGAACGGAATCGGGCGACAACCTGCGCCTGAAATATTCCGAACAGTATGACGAACTTTTAAAACAGATTGACGATTTGGTTAATGACAGCACGTTTGACGGATTGAACCCGTTAAAGGGCGACAACATCCGCGCCGTATTCAACGAAAACGGCGGCGACGTACGCACGATTACGGGCGTTATGCTGGACAGCGAATCTTTGGGACTGTCCCCGTCGGTCGGCGACTGGCAAGATCCCGCGGACATTGCGAACGCCCTGGCCGATTTGGACGCGGCATTGGTAAAAACGCGCGCGGCCGCCAATAAATTCCAACAGGACGCCGCCATGGTTACGGGGCGCGAAACATTTTTGACGGGCTTGTCGAACACCAGCAAAAACGGCGCGGAGCTTTTGACCGAAGCCGATTTGGAAGAAGTCAGCGCCATGCTCCTGTCCATCAAGACCCAGCAAGAGATCGCCAACCAAGTCATCAGCTTGACTCTGGAATCCAACGCGAATATCCTTTCTATGTTTTAACGAAACGCGCAAAGGGAAGCTCTTATGCCTTTAAAAATCGAATTAAAGCCGGGCGAACGCCTGATCGTCGGCAACGCCCTGATCACCAACGACAAGGAGCGGGTCAAGCTGTTCATTGAAGGAAACGTCCCCATCTTGCGCGAAAAGTACGTCCTGAGCGAAAAGGAAGCCGATACGCCCTGCAAAAAGGTCTATTACGTTTTGCAAGAGATGTATCTGGCCAAAGATCCGAAAGTTTTGCATCCCGAATACTTCGCGCGTTTAAAAGAAATCATGCAGGCGGCGCCCAGCCTGATGCCGTATATTGACGTTGTGAACAACGACATTATGGGCGGGGATTATTACGGCGCCCTCAAAGACATGATGCCTTTGATCGAAAAGGAAGCCGAACTTTTGAAAATGGCCGTCACCGAATGAACGCCGTAAAGGACGTTTTTTCTTTATATTCGCGCGGATTTCGATATAGTGAAGCCGTAAGCACGCTTTAAAACAAGGTTGGAAAAAATGCGTTTGTACTGCCCCGTCTGCGATAAGGAATACCCTTTGGAAACGCAGGCTTTGTTCTGTCCCGAAAGCACCGAAGACGGCGTTCATCCGCTGATCAAGCGCGAAGACGCCGACGAGTTGTCCCGCGTATTCCCCACGATCCTGACAAAGCGATGGAACGACGGGAAACTGTCTTTCAGCGTTTTCCGCGAATTTTTGGCAAGCTATCAGCTCGCCTGCGAACACGGCAAGGGGTCTTGGTGGCTGGAGCGCGTTTTGGCGTTGTCGAACGCCTGCGAACGCCTGACGGGCCGCGGTTTTGTCCGCACGCCCGAAATATGCGCGGACGCTTTGGCCGAAGCGATTGACCTGCCCAAAGGCACGCTGTTTGTTAAAAACGAAACGCTTCAATTGATGGGATCGCACAAATCCCGCCATTTGGCCGGCGCGATCATGCATCTGGAAACCCTGCGGGAGATTGAGGAAGAACAAAAAGAAAAGAAAACGCTGGCGATCTTCAGCTGCGGCAACGCCGCCATGGGCGCCGCCGCCGTCGCGGGCGCCGCAGGATATCAGCTTTATGCCTTCGTTCCCGACCATGTCAGCGATACCGTCGTCGCCATTTTGACAAATCTGGGAACGAACGTCGTCAAGGTCAGCCGCGACGGTTCGGTCGGCGAAGGCGATCCCTGCAATCTGCGTTATCAGGAAGCGTTGAAAAAATTCGGATGGATTCCCTTCACGTCGTACGGACGCGATATCTGGTCCGCCGTCGAAGGAGCCGAAACGCTGGCGTATGAATTCATTTTCAACCAATATTTGGCGGATGCCGCCTTGGACGTTATGGTGATTCAGGTCGGCGGCGGCGGATTGGCGAACGCCTTTATTTCCGGGGCTCAGCTGTGCCTGCGCCTGGGCGTCATTCGCAAATTGCCCCGTTTCTACACATGTCAGACCTCCAGCTGTTACCCGTTGGCACAAAGCTACTTTTTGGTTTTGCGCGAATTGGGGCGCGCGGGCGTCGTCACCCTGTCCCCCGAACTTGCCATGGCTTTGGAAGGCGATTTCGACGCGCGAACCCTTTTGGAAACCAACGCGGGACAAATCAAAATGACCGCGAACCTGATTGCCGAGATGTACCCGAAAATCAAGGAAGACATTGAACGCGTCTTTTCGGAGATCGGCAAAAAACGCAACGAATATTTTAAGGCGTGGAGCGGAAACGTTCCCGACAGCGTTGCCGAGGGCATTCTTGACGACACGACCTATGACGGCCTTGAGGTCGTCCGCGGTATGATCGAATCGGGCGGTTTGCCGCTGATCGCCGACGAAGAGGCTCTGACGAAAGCCTATGATCTGGCGGTCAGGCATACGGGCATAGATCTGTCCGCGACGGGAAGCGCAGGACTGGCGGGTTTACGAATGCTGGTCAAAAACAATCTGATTCAAAAAGGGGAGCGCTGCGGTCTGCTGTTCACGGGCGTCGGAGAACGCACCTGTGATCTGCCGATCGTCAAAGACCGCGTCTTTACGTTAAGTGCCGGAGAGAATATTAAAAAACTTATCGGTTAAGCTTCCGCCCCTGATTCTGTTGGCAGGGGGCAAATCGGAACGTATGGGGCGTCCGAAAGGATTGCTTGAGGCCGGCAACAAATTTTGGCTTTTTTGCCAGCTGGACGCTTACAGAAAAGCGGGAGGCAAGCGCGCCGCCGTCATTTTAGGCTACGATGCGGACCGTTATGCCGGCGTTCTGCCGTTGCCCGGAAAAGAAACGGAGCGGGGTTCCCTGCATTTGTCCGTCCTGATAAATCCTTTGCCTCAATTCGGCCCTTTTTCGTCGGTACAAACGGGTTGCACCTTTTTTTTAAATAAAGGCGCTTCAAACGTGTTTTTCGCCGCCGTTGACCGCCCTCTTCCTCCGCCCGAAATTTGGCGGGAACTCGCCGCCGCAAACGTTTCAATGGCGTTCCCCGAATATAACGGCAAACAGGGTCATCCCGTTTTCCTGTCAAAGAAATTTGCCGAAAGCCTGTTGCCGATGCCGCCCGAAAAGACGCGCATGGACGTTTTGCGCGACGCTCTGGCCGCCGACGCCCGCCGCCCCGTCAGTACCGATTTCGAAATGGCGGGAAACAATCTGAACACGCCCGAAGAATGGTCCGCTTTGTCGGAACGTTTGGCGCAAACTTACGCGCGTCCCGAAATTTTCATGCAATGCGGAGAAAAACGAAGCGGGAAAACTTCAAAAATCCGAAGAATGATCGGAGAGCTGAAAGCGGCGGGTATTAAAACGGGCGGAATTATTCAGCCCTCCTTCGGTTCGGCGCATGACCCCGACGGTTACGAAGCGCTTGACGTCGAAACGGGCGAAACGCGGATATTGGCGCGAAAAAAGGCTTTCCCGCAAGCGGGCGAGCGTTTTGAATTTAACGAAGCAACCTGGGCTTGGGCGAACGAAAAAATATTAAACGCCCGCAAAACGGCGGACGTCCTGATCGTTGACGAGATCGGACGCCTTGAAGCCGAAGGGCGCGGCCATCTGCCCGCTTTGACGGCGGAGGTCGGGAACGAAAGCGCCCTGTTTTGGATTCTGAGCACAAGAAAAGATGCGGCGGACGCCGTTTGCCCGCGGTTGTCCTTTGCAAAGCCCGTCCTTATTTAGCGGCAGCGGCACTCTCCTTGGCGTCGGGAGCTTTTACGACAGTTTCTTTATCGGCGGCGGGCTTATCGGCCGCCTTTTCCTTAGGCGGGAAAATATCGGCGGCCAGCTGTTCCGCGGAAGGTTTGTTTTTGCTCTTATAACGGATGAAACGATAGCCCGATTCCGCGAAGACTTCTTCGGAAGTAAGCTTTTTCAACTTTTTCTTTTCCATCTCCGTTTCGTCAAATTTGATCAGGCAGATCGGATTCAGCTTTGCGTCGCAAACGACAAAATCTATGCAACAACCGACAAAACGGAAGTGGAGGCGTGCTTTCTCTTTAGGATTCTTTTTCCTGTTGTCGAACAGATCCGTATAAGGCACCTTGACAAAAATATACCCGTCGGGAACGACCTGACGGATACGGTCAAACATTTCTTTTCCCGAAGGGGTCAAGAGTTGTTTTTTAAATAAGTTACGCTCCGCCTTCTTTTTTTCCTGCTGAATGTCGTAAAGGTTTGACGCGATCAGCAATATGAAGAAAACCGCCAAAACATACCATATATACATAGCACTCCTCCCTCTTCAAGAAACCGTATCTATATATAGTATAACAGTTTTTAGGCAAAAGACGGACTTATTTTTGTGTGTCCGCCGTCACTGTTTCCGCAATGCTTTCGGTCATATCGTCGTTCGTTGTATAAACGACGGAAACGAAGGCTCCCTTTTGCAGAATGTCGAAAGAAGCCGGCATTGAGGAAGCAAAATACTCCGTGTCGTCGGTAACGTAAAAGACCATCTGCAATCCGACGTTTCCGTCAACTTCAATTTGAAAGCGGCGCGCTCCGGCATCGGCGGAAACGACGACGCCTTGCGTTTTCGGGCTGGTCGGATTAACAAAAGCCGCCGCATCCCGAAACGGAGCGAAGCTCAGCAACATAAAAAACAAAACGGCTTTTTTCATCATTTTTCCTCTCCGTTTACGGAGTAAAAGAGCTTTTCAAGCTCCGCCCCCGACTTAATCGCGATCCTTCATGAATTGCAGGCGATAAAGCTGAGCATAAATGCCGTCATGTTCCAACAGCTCCTCATGCGTGCCGAAATCAACGATTTCGCCGTCATTGAAGACGTATATCCTGTCGGCATTGATGACCGTTGACAAACGGTGCGCGATCACGATCGAGGTACGCCCTTTCATCAGCGTATCCAAAGAATCCTGAACAATGCGTTCCGATTGCGAATCCAAAGCGGAGGTCGCTTCGTCCAAAATCAGAATCGGAGCGTTCTTTAACATTGCGCGGGCGATCGAAATCATCTGGCGCTGGCCGCCCGACAAACGTCCGCCGCGTTCGCCCAAAACCGTATCGTAACCGTTTTCCGTTTCCATGATGAAATTATGAGCCGCGGCGGCCTTGGCGGCGGCGACGACTTGTTCGTCCGTCGCTTCCGGCGTGCCGTAGCGGATGTTGTTTTTAATCGTATCGTCAAAAATGATGACGTCCTGAGAAACGTAGGCGACTTGTTTACGCAGACTTTCCAACGTTACTTCGCGAGTATTCTGTCCGTCGATCAAAATCTGCCCCGACTGCGGATCGTAAAAACGGGGAATCAGATTGATCAGAGACGATTTCCCCGATCCGCTGTGTCCGACGACGGCCACCGTCTGTCCCGGTTCGGCCGTCAGGGAAACGTCTTTTAGAACGGGGCGTTCGCCGTCATAAGAGAAACAGATGTTCTTTGCTTCCAGACGAGCGTTTTCAATTTTCAGCTCCCGCGCGTCGGGGGCGTCGCAAATGGCGGGTTTCGTATCCATCATGGCGAACAGGCGTTGCATTGACGCAATCCCCATCTGCATGCGCAGGTGCAGGTTCGCAATATTCTTCATCGGCTTATAAGCCGCGACGATCGCCAGCAAAAACACCATAAAGTTCCCCGGCGTCATGTCGCCCTGCAAAATGCGGTATCCGCCGTACGCCAAAGTCCCGGCCATCGCCACGCCGCCGAAAAATTCCATCAGGGGGCTTTGCAGACTGGACAGGCGGGCCATACTGTAAGAGATTTTGTTCATTCTGTTGATTGACGAATGAAGAACCTCGGCTTCCTTGTTTTCCGTGCAATAAGACTTGACGATTTTGATTCCCTGAAACGTTTGGGACAAGACGTTGTAAAGCAGGCCGTAGACCTCTTGCATGCTTTTCGTTTTACGGCGCATCTTTCGGCCGCAGTACGCAACGGGAGCCATGCCCAGAGGAAAAACGAAAAACATGATGCAGGCCATTTCGAACGACTGGTAAAACATCAACAGGACTAAAAAGAATACGGACGCCGTATCCTTGACCAACGTCGTCAGGCTGTTCAGAACGGCGTCTTTGATGATGCTGACGTCCGCCGTAAAATGGGACAGGATGTCGCCCGTCGTCCTTTGGGCGAAAAAGGCGTTGTCCATCCGCACGACGCGTTTAAAAACGTCCATTTGCATATCCGTCAGGATATAAATGCTCATTTTGGTCATGACCATGCTTTGCGCATAAGTCGTTATTCCTTTGATCAGGTACAGCCCTAAGATGATCATGCCGATCATTCCCAGCGTTTCCCTGTTTTTGTCAATGAACACTTCGTCAAAAATCGGCTTCATCTGGCGCACCAGCAAAGCGTCGAAACTGGCGCCGATCAACATCAAAATGACGGACAGCGTCAACAGTTTCCATTTATCGACGATATAAGACGACCAAACGCGCCGCACCATTTGCAAATTTTCTTTGCTGAGGGACGGCAGTTCCTGATTTTTTGATTTCTTGAAAAATCCCATTGCGTTCTCTGAAGTAAAGGGAAAAGTTTAAAAGACGATAACGGGAAAGGCGCTCTTTCGCAAGGATTTTATCCTTTCAGGAAAAATTCGCTTTTGTCCGAGATGGCGGCCTGGGCGACCTTGACGTTTTCGCTGGCAACGTACAACAAGTCGTCGGGCGCCGAAAAATCTTTCGGCCCCGTTTGCGCCAACCCCATACAGAACGCCAGTCCGTAAGCGCTCCGCTGACGGAATTTATCAATGACGCGCTTACAGACCTTGCGCGCGTCCGCCGCCGTCGTATTGGGCATAATGACGCAGAATTGGTCGTCCTTGTAACGGCAGACGATGTCCGTTTCCCGATACGCGTCCGTCAGCGTCGCCGCCATGATGTTCAGCAATTTGTCCCCTACGCGGCGGCCCTCCGTTTCGTTAAATTCGCGAAAGCCGTTAAAATCGAAATAGACCAGACAAACGCCCCACTTATGGCGCTTTGCGTTGCCCAGCTCTCTGTAAAGGTTGTCGAACAGCCCCCGCGCGTTGTACAACCCCGTCAGAGGATCCTTTTGCGACAAGTCTTCCATCGACTGAGTAAGGCGCGCCACCTTGCGTTCCAGCATTAAAGAATACGCCGCCCGCTTACGTTCGGCTTCGGCTTCGGCCCTTTGGCGGGCTTCGTCAAACGCCTGCATGATCAGCATATTGTCCAGACGCACGAACTTAGACAGCGACTTGCACGCCAACAATCCCGTATCCGTCTTTCCCAAAACGCGGATCAGCTCGTTTTCCAAAGCCTGTTGCATGTATGCCGTCACGGGGATGAACAGCTTCGGCTGAATATCGAAACGATAGTACAACGCTCCCGCCTTTGTACGGGTTTCAATGTATCGGGCGTCGCAGGAACCGCCGAAATAATCGCGCATGTAATCCCTGACGGATTTCGGAAACGCTTCCTTTGAAGACAATTCCTTGACCATCTGCTTCATTTCGGGAGCCAAAACCGCCTTTTCCGCCAGATCGCGGGACAAGTCCTCCAATCTGGGGAACATGGCCGACCTGGCCGACGCCAGCAGCGACACGTCCGTTGAAGAAAGATCCAAAAGCTGCAAAACGATCTCGACTTCGGCTTCCGACATCAGCAGCTTTTCGGCCAACAGGTTCGCGTCGATCAGTTTCATGGTGTCCTCTTTCAGGCAGGGTTCATCAAATTATACGGATCAAACGAGGCCTTCAGCGCTCTGACCATATCCGCAAGCTCTCCCTTTTCTCCGGGCAAAGACGCGGCCTGTGTGTCGGAAGCGCACATTCCGCCCGCCTGGCAGACGAGAGTGTCGACCAGTTTAAACATTTTTTCGCTTTCCGTCAAAGC
>CALXYE010000153.1 GCA_944392845.1 uncultured Alphaproteobacteria bacterium | reverse complement strand
CGCGTTGGGATCCGTCGGCCGAACGTCTGATTCGTCGCGTCAAAGAGGAAACGACGCTTTCGCCGACGCTTGATACCGTTGAAGAAATCAAGGATTTCCTGATACAAAACGATTTGGTGCAAAGCATCGGAGAACGGGCTTCTTTCGATACCGTACGAAAAGCCGCGGCGAAACGTCGGAGCTTTTGGGGACGTTTGTTCGAAGGAATATTAGGCTTTCGTTTGCCGTTGGTAAGGCCGAACGCTTTTTTGGCGGCGACGCTGCCGTTCGTCAGGCCGTTGTTTTCAAAAGGATTTTTATGTTTTGCCGTTTTTGGGGCATTTATCGCGTTGTATTTGATTTCGACCCAAAGCGCGTTGTTCTTTTCAACCTTTTTGTATTTTTTTGATTTTTCGGGGGCGTGCGCCTATGTTGCGGCAATCGTGTTCGCTAAAGCCTTTCACGAGTTGGGGCACGCGTATGCCGCGGTTTTGTTCGGATGCCGCGTGCCGACAATGGGAGTCATGCTGATCGCGGGCTGTCCGATGTTTTATACGGATACGACGGATACTTGGCGCCTGTCTTCGCGAAAGGAGCGCCTGATCGTCGCGTCGGCGGGTATGGCGGCCGAGTTGCTTTTGGCCGTTGCCGCGTCGTTCGGATGGCTGTTCTTTTCGGACGGTTTTTTGCGCAGCGCCTGTTTTCTGCTGGCATCGTCGGGGTGGGTCATGACGCTGTTCGTCAACCTGTGTCCGTTGATGCGTTTCGACGGATATTACATCCTGTCCGATTTGTGGGGAATCGAAAATCTGCGGGAACGTTCCGCCCGAATGATGCGATGGAAAATCGCCGAATTCTTATTCGGATACGGTTTGCCTCCGCCCGAAAAGCTGCCTCTTTCGACGCGGCGCGGGCTTTTGCTTTATGCGTTTTGTTCGTGGTTGTACCGTTTGAGCGTGTTTTGCGGTATCGCTCTGACGTTGTATCATTTCGCTTTCAAACTGGCGGGGATCATTTTATTTTCGGGCGCCGTTCTGGCTTTGCTGGTTCTGCCGATCGTCAGGGAAGCCGTTTTATGGAAAAGGAATTGGATGTTGACCGACCGTAAGCTCTTGCGTTTATCCGTGTTCGGAGGCGTCATCGTTTTATTCGCCGTTTTGTTTTTCGCTCCGCTGTCGCGTTCCGTTTCGACGCCCGCCGTTTTCAGAGAAAATTTTATTGCCCGCGTATATGCGCCGTCATCGTCTCAAATTGCCGCCGTCGGCGTGCGCGCGGGCCAGACCGTAAAAAAAGGAGAGCTTTTGGCGCGGTTGTATTCTCCGTCGCTGTTGCGGGAATATAAAAAGAACGAAACGAAGATAACGGAGCTGAAATGGCGGACGGAGCGGGGCAGTTTCGGCGAAAATGCGGAAAGTCGCGCCGTTTTGCAAAGCCGTTTGGCGGCGGCTTTGGCGGCAAGGGACGGATTTCGCGAACGCGGAGCAAAACTGTATGTCAAAGCACCGTTTGACGGTACGGTCGCCGAAATTTTCGACGGCGTGCAAACGGGGGAATGGATTGCGGAAAACGCGCCCATGTTTTTATTGTCCGAACCGAAGGCCTGCCGTTTGACGGCCTATGCGCGCGAGGAGGACGTCGGGCGTCTGAAAACGGGAGGGCGCGTTAAATTTTATCCCGAACCCGACGGAAAAAAGCCTTTATTCGGAACGATCGAGGCCGTTGCTCCGACGGCTATGACGCGTCTGGAGGAGGCGGAACAGGCGGCTTCCGCGCATAAGGGCGGTTTGCCCGTCCGCACGGACAAGGACGGAAAGCTCGTTCCCGCCGGCGCGTTTTTCCGCGTGTCCGTCAGCTTGCCCGATTGCCCGGAAACGATCGGTTTGCAATCATATCGCGGAACGGCGGAACTGGCCGCGATCCCCGAAAGCCTGAAAACAAAATTTGTCAGACGCTTGCGCGCGTTATGGCTCAGGGAAAGCGCTTTGTGATTATATGACGGATGGCGTTTCCTGAATTTCCTTTTCGGTCGTTTCCTCTAAATCGGGCGAGAAAAGGCTGTCTTTTTTTATCGTCAGTTTCGGATGCGACAGGTTCATCCAGTCCGCCAACGTAAAGAACAGGCGGTCCATTTTGTACAGCTTGTCCTTTGCCGCCGCCGCATTTTTAAGCTTTCGGGCGTTCGCGTCTTTGTAACGTTCGGATGCCCACAGGAAGAACGGGACTTCAAGTATGGATTTGTCTTTCGGGTTTCTGTTCAAAGAGGCTCTGGGATTTGCGCCGTGGTCGGAAAAGTAAAGCAAAGTCGTATAACCGCTCTGCGCTTTCAGCGTTTCGATCATTTTTTTCAAAACGGTGTCCGTGTAATACATGCTTTTGGCATAAGAGCGGACTTCGTCGCGCTGTTTGGCGACTCTTGCTTTTTTATTGACGACGTTTTCGAAATCGGGATTTGGGGATTTTATTTCCATATTTGGCGGAAACCGTCTTGAATACGGCGCGTGAGATCCGAACAGGTGAAGGAAGATAACCTTTTTGGGGGCAGGATCGGCCAAGGCTTCCCGAAAACGGGGCAAAAGGTTTTCATCCAACGGCATATCCGAATAATTCTTTAAATCGGGATTGGCGTTGTTGATAAATTCGGAAACGTCCGCGCGGCGGGACAATGCTGCCGTCGGGTTATCCCCGACGTTGCCCGAGCGGAATTGATTGGAAAGCCAGAAGGTTTTAAAGCCCGCTTTCTTGGCTAAATCTATGAAATCGACGGTCTTTCCTTTTTCGGGGTTGATGAAAAAGACTTGAAACAGCGAAAGCATCGTGATGGGAGCGGGCGCATATATCCGGTCAAAAACGTACAGCTTTTCGTCCTTTAGGGGCGAAGGGGCAACGGCATCCGGAGAATAAAGCGGGTGCAGGTCTCTGGAAGCGGATTCCCCGATAACGACAACGTAAGTTTCTTTTTCTTCTTTCGGAACGGACGATTTGACGGACGAAAACAAGTCGGAATCGATCGTTGAAAGAATTTTTGAAATATTGGTTTCTTCTTCGCGATACCTGACGAACGACGTTACGGGCAGGACGAACGGCTCCAGATTTGAAAAGAAAGACCCCTTTTCCAAAAGAACCGTGCCGATCAGGCAAAAGACAAACGCTCCGCCCGCAAGTTTTTTCCTGTTTTGAATGCGCAAGTCTTCCGTTTTTACGCCGCGCGTCAGGAAAACGTACGCGCCGCAATAAAGAATCGAAAGCAGAAGGGCTATTAGAATGCTCCCCGTTGACAGGGCGGACCAAAAGTCTTTGATTTCGGGAACATTGCTGTCAAAGACGGCAAGAATGCTGTTGTAGTGGATGAGAAACCCCGCCAGCGTAAAATGCATGACGTAGACATAGGAAAAGAAATACAAAAGGAAGGAAAGTGTGAAAAGGACTTTTTTAGATCTGAAAAACGACGTTGCGTACAGCAGGGCGTAACAGAACATAACGGAGAAATAGGCGTAACAGATATAAAAGACGGCGGTTATGTCTATTTCGTAATAAAGGTTGGCGTCCCGCGGGTCTTGCGGAGAAAAGTAAAAAAACGGGCGGTCAAACAGAACGAAGGCGGAAATAAAAAAAGGAAAAAGGTAAAGCAGGAATACTTTTACTTTAGAGCTCATTTGCCGATCCTTAATTTTGTTCCGCAACGGCAACGTTGTTATGGTGTTCCTTCGCCGTCCTTAAAGCGTTGAACGCGCGAAGCAGGACGGAGTCGATCGTTTCGTCCGACGGCAGGCGCGTCGCAATGCCGATGCTGGTCGTTACGGATATTTTGACGTCGCCGACCATCAAATCGGAACGCATTACCTGCGTGCGGATGCGTTCGGCGACGATCATCGCGCCTTCCAGCGGCGTTTCGGGCAACAGGAGCGCAAATTCCACGTCGGCCAGCCGTCCCAGATAATCGGATTCGCGGATGGCGTCCTGGCATGCGGTGACGGCGACTTTGACGGCTTCATCGCTGAACGCCGCGCCGTGTTCGTTGTTCAAAGCGTCGAAGCGGTCGATCGTCATTAAAAGAACGGACAATTCGCGGCCGTAGCGGCGGGCGCGTTTCAGTTCGCGCGTTCCGTCATCCAAAAAACGCTGGCGATTCAGAACGCCCGTGATCGGGTCAATGACCGTCATTTGGCGCAATTCGTCTTCCAAACGCTTTCGGGGAGAGATGTCAAAGCCGACGGATCGGATC
>CALXYE010000152.1 GCA_944392845.1 uncultured Alphaproteobacteria bacterium | reverse complement strand
CGTTTCCGTGTACGAATCCGTATTCGGACGCTTGCCCGACGATGCCGAAACGGCGGCGAAGGCTCTGGCTTCCGAAACGGGCGGAACATGCGTGATGACGCTCGGGAAAAGGGGAGCCGTCGCCGCGTTCGGCGGACGTTTGCTCAAAGCGTCGGCGACAGACATCCGTCCCGTTGACACTACGGGGGCGGGCGATGCGTTCGTCGGCGTTTTCGCCGCTTGTCTGGAACGCGGTCTTTCGGTCGCGGACGGATTGAAGAACGCTTGCGCGGCGGCCGGCTTGGCTTGTTTAAAGGTCGGCGCGCAAGAGTCTTTGCCCAGCTTGTCCGAGATCGAAAACGCGGCGGAGAAAATCCGCGTTTCCTGATTCTTCTTTTTTTATGGCGAAAACGGATATAAACTGTTTCCAATTAAATCTTTTTTGTACCAGAGGTATTTATAAATGCTGATTTCACAGATAAACCCGATTCCGGGAGATTTGGAAGGCAATTTGAAGCTCATTCATTGGGCGGCGGAGCAATGCCCTCAGGCCAAGGGGGAAACGCTCATCCTTCCCGCATACGCGCTGACGGGCTGGCCCTTGGGAGACTTGGCGTATTCGAAATCCTTTATGGCTAAGGTCCACGGGATGCTGGCCGATATGTATCATAACGGCAGGGAAATCATTACGGCGATTCCCGACGGTGCGGGCGGAGCGACCCCCGTGCTGGTCAATTCCAAAGGCGTCTATTACGGGACGCGCTTTACGATTGCGGGGCGTACCGTCGCGATTTCCGTCGGATTCGAACCCGTTAACGTTGAAGGGACGGACAAGCTGATCGTTTTGGACGCCCGCCCGTATCGGACGGGAGCCGTTACCGATACTTTGGAGCATGCCCGCACTTTCGCTTCCCGTATTCGTTTGCCGCTTGTTTATACGAACCTTGTCGGCGGAAACGACAGCTCCGTCTATGCCGGCGGATCGTTCATGCTGGATATGGACGGCGGCTTTGTCGAATGCCTGCCGTTGTGGGAATCGGGCGTTGCCAGCGTCGATACCGTTTCCTTCCCGTGGACGGGAGAACCCGAAAACACGTGGCGCGCTTTGACGGTCGGGTTGGGCGATTATGTGCGCAAAAACGGCTTTAAGGGAGTCCTCTTGGGACTTTCGGGAGGCTTTGACAGCGCTTTGACCGCGGCGATCGCCGTTGACGCTTTGGGAGCGGACAAAGTGCGCGCCGTCATGATGCCGTCGCCTTACACGTCGCGCGAAAGTTTGGAAGACGCCGAAGAAACCGCGAAAATGCTGGGTATTCGCTATGAAATTCTGCCGATTGTCGAGCCGATGAAGGCTTTTGACGACCTGCTTAAGCCCTCTTTCGGCGGGTCGGAAGCCGATACGACCGAAGAAAATATTCAGGCGCGTCTGCGCGGCGTTCTGCTGATGGCGTTGTCGAACAAATTCGGCGAGCTGTTGCTCAACACCTGCAACAAATCCGAAGACGCCGTCGGTTACGCGACGCTTTACGGCGATTCCTGCGGCGGCTATGCGCCGTTAAAGGATTTGTATAAAACGGATGCTTACGCCTTGGCGAAATGGCGCAACGAAAACCGTCCGCGCTGGATTCAAAACGATATCGGCAGGATCATGCCCGAACGCGTTATCACCAAGGCGCCGACGGCCGAACTCCGCCCGAACCAAAAGGACGAGGACACCCTGCCGCCGTATCTCGAACTGGACGCGATCCTGAAATTGCTGATTGAACAGGACGCCGGCGTTGATGAAGCCGTAGAAGCGGGACATGATCCCGAAACGGTTCGCAAGGTCTATACGCTGTTGCATCAGTCGGAATATAAGCGTATACAGGGCGCGATAGGAATTAAACTGTCTCGCCGTTCCTTTGACGGCGATTGGAACTATCCGATTACCAAGAAGGTCTGATCACGTGATTTCCGTTCGTTTCGCCCCCAGTCCGACGGGGTACATGCATATCGGTAACCTGCGCACGGCTCTTTTAAACCGCCTGTTTGCCGACAATCTTCGTTTTAAAACGGGAGAAGAGGTTTCTTACGTCCTGCGCATGGATGATACGGATCTTGAACGTTCCAAGCCCGAATACGAACAGGCCGTTTACGAAGACCTGAAGTGGATGGGGATTTCTTGGGACAGGCTGGAGCATCAGTCCGAACGTCTGGACAGGTATCGTTCCGTTGTTGAAGAGTTGAAGGCGAAAGGGCGGATTTACGCCTGTTACGAAACGGCGGAAGAGCTGGAATATAAGCGCCGCCGTCAAAGGGCAAGAGGCTTGCCTCCCGTGTATGACCGCGCGGGCATGCGTCTGACGGCGGAGGAAAGGCGCGCATATGAAGCGGAAGGCCGCCGCCCGCACTACCGTTTCGTTTTGGAGCATAAGGAAACGTCTTGGGACGATATGGTGCGCGGCCCCTGCGCGTATAACGGAGAACATTTAAGCGACCCCGTCGTCGTGCGCGAAGACGGGACTTTCCCTTACATGTTGCCGTCCGTGATTGACGATATGGATTTCGGTATCACGCACATTATCCGCGGCGAGGATCACGTCACGAACACAGCCGTTCAGATTCAGATGTTTGAAGTTTTGGGCGGCCGAATCCCCGTTTTCGGACATCCGCCGCTGTTGACGGGGCGCGAAGGAAAATTGTCCAAGCGTCTGGGAAGCCTGAGTTCCCGCGAATTGCGCGAAGAGGGCATTGAACCGATGACGATCGCGTGTCTTTTGGCGCGTTTGGGGACTCCCGATCCCGTCGTTGTTTGCCGCGATCTGGACGAATTGGCAAAGGTGTTCGACCTGTCGCATTTCGGCAGAGCTCAGCCGCATTTCGATCCTGACGAACTGTTTAAGCTTAATCCCCGCATTTTGCATGAAATGTCCTTAGAGGACGTAAACGCCCGCTTGAAGGATGAGGGGAAGTCCCCCGTTTCGGCGGATTTTTGGAAGGCGGTTGCTCCGAACGTCGCCAAGGTCGGCGATATCGCGGATTGGGCGGACGTTTGTTCCGCGGGACGCGTCTTTGACGTTCCCGCCGCCGACAGGGATTTTTGCCGTACCGCCGCGGCGCTTCTTCCCGAAGGAAGCGTCGGGGAAGAGACCTTCGCCGCATGGACTTCCGCGTTAAAGGCTCAAACGGGGCGCAAAGGCAAAGATCTGTTCCGCCCTCTGAGGTTGGCTTTGACGGGGCGGGAGCAGGGGCCCGAATTGAAGATGTTGCTGCCCGTTTTGGGACGCGAAGAGATTTTAAGACGATTGCAGGGATAAAAAAATGACTTTGACCGTATTCAACACGCTGTCGCGCAAAAAAGAAGAATTCGCGCCTCTGGATCCGAATCATGTCAGAATGTACGTTTGCGGTCCGACGGTGTACGACCGCGCGCATATCGGAAACGCCCGCCCGATCGTCGTTTTTGATACGCTTTACCGCCTGTTGAAACTGCTTTATCCCAAAGTCACCTACGTCAGGAACATTACCGACGTGGACGACAAGATCATCAAACGCTCCAAAGAAAGCGGCGAACCGATTTCATCCGTGACGGAGCGGACGTCCCGCCTGTTTCACGAGGATATTGCCGAGCTGAACGCTTTGCCGCCCGACGTTGAGCCGCGCGCGACGGAGCATATCGCGGAAATGATCGCTTTGGTCAAGCGTCTGGTTGATCGCGGTTATGCTTATGAGGCGGAAGGGCACGTTTTGTTTTCCGTTTCGAAAATGCCTTCTTACGGCCGTTTGTCGGGGCGTTCCATGGACGAGATGATCGCGGGTGCGCGCGTCGAGGTCGCTCCTTATAAAAAAGACGCCGCCGATTTCGTTTTGTGGAAGCCTTCCGCCGCGGATCAGCCTGGGTGGGACAGCCCTTGGGGCTTCGGACGCCCGGGATGGCATTTGGAATGTTCGGCAATGAGCAGCAAATATCTGGGCGAAACGTTTGATATTCACGGCGGCGGACAGGATCTGATCTTTCCGCATCATGAAAACGAAATCGCCCAGTCCTGTTGCGCGTTCGGACATGACTTTTATGCGAAGTACTGGATACACAACGGCCATTTGATGGTGAACGGGGAAAAGATGTCCAAATCTTTGGGCAATTTCTTTACGATTCGCGAGGTTTTGGATAAGGTTCCGGGCGAAGCCGTCCGTTTGTACATGATGTCCACCCATTACCATCAGCCCCTGAATTGGACGGAAGAGGGCTTGAAACAGGCGAAACAGGCGACGGATCGCATCTATACGGCTTTGCGCAATACGCCCGACGTTGACGTATCGGATGCTCTGCCTTGCGCCGAGGTCGTTGACGCTTTGCAGGACGACCTGAACACGCCCAAGGCGATCGCGCGCCTGCACTTCCTGGTTTCCGAAATGAACAAGGCAAAAACGCCCGAAGACGCCGCCGTATTTAAAAAACTTCTGATTGCTTCCGCGCATTTGATGGGGCTGTTGTACAAAACGCCCGAAGAATGGTTCAAAGGAAGCTCCCCCGAAGGCTTAAGCGAAACGGAGATCGACGCGTTGATCCGAAAACGCGCGGACGCCCGCAAGGCCAAAGATTTCGCGACGGCGGACGCCGTGCGAAAAGAATTGGCGGATAAAGGCGTTCTGATTGAGGACACCCCCGCGGGGACTCAGTGGAAGCGGGTTTAGTTTTAAAGGCTGTTACAAAAACGACACATATTTGTAACTATCCCTTTCGAAACAAAACGTGTATTCTATAATAAGCAGATCAGATTTTATCCTATGAGGCAAAATATGATGACCGAATACGACAAAATTTTCCGCCGTTTTGCATGGGCCGTTCTGGCCGTAGCGGGGGCTTTTGAGGTTCAGGCTCAGTCGCTGCCTTCGGATCCGTGGGCACAGCCGCAACAGCCCGTTCAGCAACAGTATCCTCAGCAATATCAACAGCCCGTTTATCAACAGCAACCGACGGTCGTTTATCAGCAACAGGTCGTCATGCCCGGCCAAGGGACGCCCGTTTATTACGGCTCTCAACCGTATCAGCCGACCTATGAAGGCGGATCGGACAACATCTGGAATACCAAGATGCCCGAATTCACCGGTGAATTGACGACATGGGGAAAGGACTACGGACAGCGTGCGACCGCGCCCGAAGTTAATATGCACAACGTCCTGTCGATTACCCGCCATTTGCGCGCGATGGGATACGATATTCCCGCGGGTTTTGAAGAAAAGTTCAAGAAAGCTCCGAAAGCCGTGAAAAAACGGATTATGGCGTCGTTGTCCGCGATTGAACGCGGCAGCAACAAAAATCCCGTGTATAAAGGGGCGAATTTCCTGATGGATCAGTTTGAAAAAGAAACGGGGCTGTCGTTTGACAACCTGCTCGGGAATTCGTTGGACTTGCTTTCGGCAAAATAGGCTTTGTCGGGAAAAACGCCGTCCGTCTTTTCGGGCGGCGTTTTTTATGACTGGAAATCTCTCCGTGATTCGAAACGGCATAGCGGCGGTGAAGCGTAAACTTTCCCGCCGTGTAGGCGCTTCGCTTGAAATGACGGTAACGCACGAGCCGCCGTGCGGTATCGCAAAAAAAATCTTTTTTTGAAAAGTTTCGATGAAGCTGCCGAAAACGACGGAGTTTTTGAAATGAAACGGCAGTTCGCCCAAATAACGCGATCGCGAATTTTGGCGTGTTGATGCGGGATAACGGCCGAATATGACGCGATTGATCGAAAGAATATCCCTCGGCCGTGCATTCGGCGTTGACCGTTTACGGGCGGATTCAACGGATCGTCCGCGTCGCGGCGGGGCGGGCATCGGCGGCGGTATCCAGCATATTTTGCATTTTGCGCAAAAGGACGCGGGAGGTTCCCAATTCGGACGGGGAAGGGCGCGTCGGGTAAAGATTTCTTTGCGGCAATGCCGCTTTGTTCAAACGAAATCCCGCGAAAATGCGGCGAATCATTCGCTTGCGGAATTGTCGGGGCGCGCGGAAAAACGGAATGTTTTTTTATTCATGTCCCGCGAGCGGTTGTTTTTCGAAATGCGGAGCTTGGGGAGCCTTTCCCGCTTTCAGGTTTCCTCCGCTGAAAAGCGCGCATTCGGAGCGGAGCTTTTTACGTCTTTGCAAACCTCTTTTTTTTGTCGCCAAGCATATGAAGTTGCGATATTGTAAAAACGGACGAATTTTTAAGGATTCTGAAAGATGAAGATTTTAAAAACGGTCGCATGCGCCTTTTTTGTTTTTGCCTTTTTGACCTCTCAGGTTCGGGCGGAGGGGCAGGCGCCTATTTCGGAACAGGCTGCCCGTCTGGCGAAGAAAAAGCAAAAACGTCAGGAATTGGAGAAAAACGCCCTGAAAACGGGACAAAAGGTCGAAGGATTGGGTAACCTGTCCATAGAGGATTTTTTGGCTTTAAAGCCCGTTCCGGAAGGTCTGGACGTTGCCGCGTCTTCAAATATGGCGGATGAATCGAAGTTTTATCAGTCTTTGTCGGCGGATGACGCCGTTGCGGCCGTCCATATCATGCGGACGCAAGGAATCGAGTTGCCGAAGGATTTGGAAAAGAATATGAAAAAAAATCCCGATCAGGCGGCGAAACTGATGCAGGACGCAATGAAAAAGATCAAGCCTTTGGACATAAAAACTTCGGAAGACGTCGCCAAATACCGACGCGAGGCCATTCGAAAGGCCGAGGACGCTACGGGCGTTGATTTCCGCTATTTGTTGCAGATGCAAAAAAAACAAATGTATAACGAAGATTTTCAATAAAGAACGGATATTGTCGTGTCTGATACTTTCGAGGAAAAAGACTTTTCCCCCGCATTTATCCTTGTGCGTCCGCAGTTGGCGGAAAATATAGGTTCGGCGGCGCGGGCGATGATGAACTGCGCGTTGTCGGACATGCGTTTGGTCGATCCCGACGACGATCATTTGTGTTCCAGAGCTTTGGCGACGGCTTCGGGCGCGGATGAAATCCTTTACGGCGCGAAAGTTTTTAAAACCGTTGAAGACGCCGTCGGAGATCTGCATAAGGTTTATGCGACGACGGGGCGTGCCCGCGACATGATCAAACCCGTTTTTACGGCGGAAGGAATGGTCAACGACGTAAAAGCCTTGAATGCGAAGTGCGGCGTTTTGTTCGGCCCCGAAAGGACGGGGTTGGAAAACGACGATGTCGCTTTGGCCGATGCGATCGTCAATATTCCGCTCAATCCGAAGCACTGTTCCCTGAATCTGGCGCAAGCGGTTCTTTTGGTCGGTTACGAACTTTTCAAATCGACGGACGCGACGCTTCCGCAACGCTTGTCCATGCCGAATACCGAGCTTGCCAATAAAGAAGAGGTCGGGCATTTCATGGAGCATTTGGAAACGGAATTGGAATATGCGGGTTATTTTCGCATCGCCGAAAAAAAGCCGCGTATGATGCGGAATTTACGAAACATTTTGGCGCGCGCGTCTTTAACGTCTCAGGAGATACGCACGCTGCACGGCGTACTTGCCGACCTGACCCGAAAATAGGACGAAAATGACCGTTAAACGTTTTCTGATTTTATTTTGTTTGTCCGCTTTGGCCGTCGCCGTTTGTCGCCCTTTGTTTTTTTCTCGCGAGGTTTTGCTGTCTTTTGATGCGAAGGTGTCGGGCAAAAGCGCGTTTCGCGTCGCCTTTTTCGGAAAGGGCGTTCGGGAAAACGAGCCCGTAAGAGAGCTGGAGCCCGATACCGCTTTTCGGAAAATATCGTACATCCTGCCCGTTGACAAGCTGACGGGCGTTAAGCTGTCCTTGACGCCGGAAGCGGGAAATTTTGAAATCAAAAACATTGTTTTGTCGGGAAAGACGGAGATTTCCGTTCCGTCGTCAAAGCTTAGAGTCTTCGCCGAAAATATCGGCGCCTTTTCCCGAAAGGGCGGAATCGTTTCGGGAAAAGCGGCGGACGGCGCGACGCTGACGTTATTTTTGAACGCGCCGCAAAAAGGGCGGGTTCATTTCGTTTTTCCCGTGTTTTTTACGCTGTGCGTTTTATGGTTTCTGACTTTTGACAAATTGCTTCCGCCGTTGCTGAATTTGTTTCAAAAAGGATACGCGCGGGCGGCATCCTGCCCGAATCGCATTGACGGCATATTTTTGGCGGTTTTCCTGATCGCTTTGATTCTGCCCGTTTCAAACGTTGATTTCGATTCCGAGATCAGCCGCGAAAACCGAAGGCTGGCCGCTCCTGCGAAACTGTTCGTTGACGGGCGGGTGAACAACGCGTTCGGTCGTCAGTTCGACGAATGGTTCAAAGACAGATTCGCGGGGCGCGATAAGGTGATTGACCTGTATAACGCTTTTCAAAACGCGGTGAATAAAAAATTTGAACGCCACGGCGTCATTATCGGCAAAAATGATTGGATGTTTCACGGTCGCATCGCGAACTTTAAAGGGACGGATACGTTTTCGGATGCCGAATTGGAAAAAATGCGCGACAACGTACTTCGTTTGAAGCGTTTTTGCGACGATCACGGCATCAGGCTGTACATCATTGTTTCTCCGTATAAGCACCATGTTTATCCCGAACTGTATCCGGAGGAGGTCAAACGTTCTTCCGACGTCGGCAGAATGGATCGGATTGAACAGTACTTTATTCGCGAAATGCCCGAAGTTGACTTCCTGTATTTGAAAAACGCCCTTTTAAACGAAAAGAAAAAAACGGACGAATGGCTGTATTTCAAAACCGACCATCATTGGACGGACAGGGGAGCCTATGCCGCTTACAGAGCGCTGACGGAGCGTATTGCCAAGGATTTTCCGTCCGTAAAGCCCGTCAGCCTGTCCGATTACCGCCGTACGACGGGGCGCAAGGTTCGCGCCGAATGCGACAGGGCTTTCACCGTCGGCACGCAGTACGCCTCTCTGAATTATAACGACGAAAGCGTGTTTGATTTGGACTTTGCCTTTTACGACCACAAACGGCCGTCAGAGCTGAAAATTGACGACCAATGCCGCCCCAAGAGCTTCGCTCATAACGAAAACGGCGCGCCGTACAAGGTTTTTTACATTACGGATTCCCAGGGCGAGAACTTCATCAATTTCTTGGGACATACGTTCAAAGACATACAAAAACGCCGTTATAACGCCGAAATCAGGGAACGGCGAAAGAACGAAAATATCTATATGCCGTTTTACGAAAGCGACATTTTGGAATACAAACCCGATATTTTAATTCTGCATACGTATGATGCCTACATTCCCTCCCTGATGTCTTTGTACGAGGATTGACGAATGCTGTTCAGCTCTCTGACGTTTCTGCACATTTTTCTGCCGTCCGTGTTGTTGCTGTATTTTCTGCTGCCCGCCTCGGCGCGCAATTACGTTCTTTTGGTCGCCAGCATTATTTTTTACGCTTGGGGCGAACCGCTTTATCTGGCGATGATGCTGTTCACCGTTACGGCCAATTATTTCGGTGCGATCTGGATCGAAAAAATGGCGACGCCCTTCGGAAAAAAGGCCGCGCTATGGGGAACGATCATTGTTGATTTGGGGTTTTTGTTTTATTTCAAATATTTCAATTTCTTCATCGAAAACCTGAACAGAGCGGATTTTATCGATTTTCCCTTTGTTGAAGTCATTATGCCGATCGGTATTTCGTTTTATACGTTTCAGGCGATCTCTTATCTGGTTGACGTGTACCGCGGCGAAGTAGAGGCTCAGCACGATTTTTATAAGCTGGCGCTTTATATTTCCCTGTTTCCGCAACTGGTCGCGGGGCCGATCGTTAAGTACCATGACGTCTATGAAGAAATAAACGGCCGCCGCGAAACGTTTGACCGTTTTACATACGGCGTAAAACGCTTTATCACGGGGTTGGCGAAAAAAGTGCTGTTGGCCAATACGTTGGGAGCCGTCGTTGACGCGATATACGCTCTGCCCGCAGAGGAGCTTTCCGTTTCGTCGGCATGGTTGGGAGCGTCGGCCTATATGCTTCAGCTGTATTTCGATTTTTCGGGTTATTCGGATATGGCGATCGGATTGGGGCATATGTTCGGGTTTAAGTTTTTGGAAAACTTTAATTATCCGTATATTTCAAAATCCGTTTCCGAATTTTGGCGCAGATGGCACATTTCGTTGTCGACATGGTTCAAACAGTATCTGTACATTCCTTTGGGCGGAAACCGCGTTTCAAAGCCGCGTCAATATTTTAACCTGTTCTTTGTTTTTCTGGTCACGGGTTTTTGGCACGGCGCCAGCTGGTCCTTCGTTCTGTGGGGGATGTGGAACGGCATTTTCATCTGTTTGGAAAAGTTCGTCGGATTGGGAAAAGACGCGAAGAACCGTCTGACGGCACTGATCCGCATCATTTATACCGATTTGGTTTTTTTGACGGGTTTGGTCGTGTTCAGGGCCGATAATCTGCCGTATGCGGCGGATTATTTAAAGGTCATGTTCGGCATTATGAAGACGGATGCGGACAACGGCGCTTCGTTTTATACCGACAATTTGTTCATAGCGGCGTTCATCGTCGGCGTTCCCGCGGCATTGGGGTTGTTCCGCAATATTTTAGAGCAGGGGAAAAAGTCGCCCCGGCGGAACGCCGCGTTGAACGTATGGCTGTTGTTCCTGTTCGCCCTGACGTTCCTGAGCTTAGCGGGATCGACATACAATCCCTTTATCTACTTCAGGTTCTAGCGGCGCTTTTTCGCTTTTTGCCTCTTTTTTGCCGGAGATTTTTTAACGGGTCTTTTTTTCGCGTCGTTCAGGTAGCTTGTCTTTTTCTTTTTCGGAGCCTTTGACGCGCAGACGGTTTCTCCGTTTTCCAAGGACACCATTTCTTCGCCGTAAGGGCAGGTAAAGCAACCGCCGTCCGCTTTTCTGTAGGGAGCGTTCTTCGGGCATGCGCGGCACGCCCATTTTCCCAAAGAATTCTTTTCGACGTACGGACATAAAAAGTCGTTTGTTTCCGCCAGTTTTTTACATGTCGCGACCTGCCTTCGGGCTTCGGGGTCATCGGGATAGGAGGCTTCGCATACGTTTTTCAACTTTTCTTTATTTTTAAAGGTTTGCTCCTTGGGCGGCGGCGGCAAAAGCGTTTTGTAGCCGGCGTCCAGGCGTTTAGCGATCAAAGCCGCTTCGGCTTCCGTTACTTTTTTCCCGTCGGGCTTTCGCGCGGCGCCGTCCGAAACGGGATAACGGCTCAGACACATGGGGTAGGCGTCTTTTTTGACGATCAGAGTTCCTTCTGGGCAAAGAAAGCACCCGGCTTTGCGCTTCACGTCATCGATCATGTATTCCGATTTTCCGCGGCAGGAAACGCAGGCGCCGTATTTTTTACCGGGATATTCCTGTTTTTTCCCCGTTTCGCATTTTTCGCGGCGGCGGTAGAGGAAATTATAGATAACGGGAGCCGACACTTTCGGAACGTAAGAATAACTGTAAGCCCCGGCATCGGAAGGAAGGCAGGCCGATAACGCTAAAAGGAGCAAAATCTTTTTCATTCTTCTTCCTCCCGTTTTTCCTGCCACGGAAGGTTCAGGTCGCAAACGCCCGTCATTTCGGCGCCCAAACAGGCGTTTTTATAGACGCTTATCTTAATGACGGCTTTTTGATGCAGGGACTTGTTGAACAAACGCTTGTTTTCCAACGTTGTGTAAAAGGTAATGCCGCAAGCCTCAAACACTTGGTCGCGCCCGTCCGTACCGTGCGACGATACGCCGTCCCGAACGTCAAAAGTGCGGTAATAGTCGGGATGGAAGATCTTGACGGCGTACGTTTGTATTTTGGGATTTTTTCGTCCTGCGCCGAAGAGCAGCTCTTTCGGGGTACAGTCTTCGGGAATGGCCAGATCCCGCACGCTTGTTTTTCCGACGGAAGGCTTCGAATTTCCCGTCAGGTCGCCCCAATCCGCCAAAGCTTCTTTCAGCTGGGCTTGTTCAAGAATCTCTTTCGCCGCGGCGCGGTCTTTGCGTACGCCGTGCCCGTAGAACAGGCGCAAAGCCTTAATGAATTTGTTGTCGCATTTTTTCAGCCAGTATGCGGTGTCTTTGGCGCTGGGGCGCATCCCGATGCCGTAATACGACATTTCAACCAAGGTGCATTGAGCCTCTTTGCTGGGCTTTTTCACGTCGTGCGCCGCCCGCCTCAGCCAGCGCAGAGCCTTTTCCGAATTGGCGGGGACGCCTTTGCCTTCCAGATACATCTGCCCCAGCCGGTACTCGGAGACGGAATTTCCCGCCTTTGCCCCTTTTCGGTAATAGTCGAAGGCCTTATCAAATTCGTTTCGCCTGTAATAAAGGCGGCCCAGTTCGTTATGGCAGAAAAAGTTGTTTTCTTTGTCGGCGCACTTTTGATACCACCTGACGCCTTCTTCGAAATCTTCGCGTACGCCGTAACGTCCCGAAACGTATGCAAATCCCAGCATGGAACAGGCGCGCAAATACTCGGCTTCGCACAGGCGGGTCAGTTCGGGCAGGGCGGAAGAAGTTTTGCGGGCGTACAGGTCGGCTTCGGCCTTTCGGAATTCTTCTTTTTGGCGGGCTTCTTCGGCAAGTTGTTCCGCCGTTTTTTTCTTTGGCGCTTTTTTTAATTTTTTCGCGGGTCTTTTTGCTTTTCGGGAGGCCGCATAAACGGGGGAAACGCTGCTTGCGACGGTAACGTCGAAAATGAACAGCCCCAGAAAAAAACAAAGCCATAAACGCATAAGTCCGCCCCTTCGCATATCATGTCGATTATACAGAAATACGCGCGGACGCCTACTGTTTTTTTCGAGCGGTTGACAGGGACGCGGAAAAGTTTTCTAATTATTTTAGTCGTCAACAAAAGAAAGGGAAATCGGATGAAAAAATATCTGGCCGTTTTGTTGAGCGCATGCGTTTTGTCATCATGCGCATCCGCGCCGAAAACGGAAGGCGTCAATGCGAAGTGTCCGCCGCCCGTCAAGCGCGAAGCTAAATTCGTCGAGGCGCAGTATGCCCCCTATGAAGGCAAGGGCGAAGCGCGCATTAACGGCCGCCTCTGCATCAAGGATAAGGCGGGAAAGACGCAATGTTTGGCGAACCAGCTGGTTGTCGTCAATCCCGTGACGGATTATTCCAAAGAGTGGTTTGAGCGTCATTGGAGCAAGGGCGTTTTGTTGGAAGCGCCGTGCAAGAAGGCGCGGGAACACACCCGCACCGTTAAGACCGATGCGCAAGGGTATTTTACGTTCACGGGGCTTCAACCCGGCTCGTATTATGTCGGCGCGGTCGTCTGCCCGCCCTGCATTAAGGGGAAAACGCCCTACAAGTATCAGCGTTTAGGCGCGAAGGTAACGATGAAAAAATCCGTTAAAGCGGATTTGAAACCGGTCTATACGCCTTAAGCCGAACCGTTTAAAACGCTCCTCCCCGTTCGGAGGAGCGTTTTCGTTTGGAAGAAAACACGGCGGCGGGTATCCTGAAAAAAGCGATTCACCGAATGAAGGTTTTGAATATGTCCGCCCTTGCCGAAAACGTTTCCATGAACGAACCCGTCCGCCGTCTGTTTTGGAAATACGTCCTGCCGACTTTGGCCGCCGTGATTATCAACGGGCTGTACGTCATGGTTGACGGCATTTTTATCGGCCGTTACGTCGGAGCGGGCGGTTTGGCGGCGATCAATCTGTGCTGGCCGATGTACGGCGTCATTTTGGGATTGGGCGGCATGATCGGGACGGCAGGCGCCGCCTTGGCTTCCATCGAAAAAGGCAAAGGCGATTATTCCAAGGCTCGCGCCTATGTCGGGAACAGCATTTGTTTGTTGGGCGTTGCGGGCGTTTTAAATTACCTGCTGGTTCATTATCTGATGCTTCCGAGCTTTAATTTGCAGATACAAGACGCTCCCGACGTTATTACTTTGGGAAGCGAATACGCTTCCGTCCTGCAAGTCGCCGGCATATTCAGCATCGCGGCGACGGCATTCCCGTTGCTGATTCGTAACGACGACCGTCCGAAACTGGCGACAAAGCTGATGGCGGCGGGAGCTTTCGCCAATATGATCGGCGATTACGTTTTCGTCGCGCGCTTCGGTTGGGGAATGACGGGGGCGGCCGTCGCGACGGTCGGCGCGCAGGGCGTCATCAGCGTCATTTCGTTGTTTCACTTCTTTTCTTCGGGCGCCAATCTGCGTTTGCGTTTTTCCGATCTGCGCCTGTCCTTTGATGCATCCCGCAAAACGGTTCTTTTGGGCTTTTCCAGCTTTTTTATGTATGTGTATTTCAGTTTTCTGGCCGCCCTTTACAATTATATGTTCGACAAGTACGGCGGTTCGGTAAGCGTCGCCGCATATTCTTTGGTCGGTTATTATTCGGGGCTGTATTATATGTTTTCCGAAGGCCTTGCCGCTGGCATACAACCGATTGTCAGTTATAATTACGGCGCGGGAAGATATTATAACGTCAGGCGGGTTCTGAAAAAGGCGGTCAGGGTCGTTTTTATCAGCGCGGCCGTCTTTCTGGGGATCGTTTATGCTTTCCCCGAATGGTGCATCCGCCTTGTCAACGACAATGATCCCGAGTTGTTTAAGGCGTCAATGACGGGATTGCGGCTGCATATGGCGACGTGTTATCTGGAAGCGTTCATTCTTGTCGGTACCGTGTATTTCCAATCGGTTGACAACGCCCGAACGGCGACGGCCGTTTCCGCCGTTAACTTGTTCATACAAATTCCTTTTGTTATTTTGCTGCCTCTGAAATGGGGGACGGAGGGAATATGGCTGGCTTATCCCGTCGCGAACGTACCGTTGGCTCTGTTCGTCTTTTTCGCATTGACGCGCGATCTGAAGCGCAAGACAAAGCGTCTGAAGCGGGAACGCGGGGAAAAAAGAAAACGAAACTCTACGGCGATTTTCGGAAACTGAACGCGCATCCGCAGTAATTTTGGGCATACATGCCCGTTTTCTTGACGATGCGTTGCCGTTCTTCTTCCAAGCCGCCCTTGCGCCAATTCGTTTCGTCATAAACGATGCCGTTTTCCGTCGCAGCTTTACGTCCGGCTTCATTGACTTGGTTCAAGTTTTTATATCGGGAAACTCCCAAAACGGACGTTACGACGTCAAAGCCGTTTTCTTTTGCGTATTTTGCCGCGCGCCGCAAACGCATCAGAAAGCAGACGGAACAGCGCGCGCCGCGTTCGGGTTCGCTTTCCAGCCCTTTGACGGCTTTGAACCACTCGTCGGGATCGTATTCCAATTCAATGAACGGCACGTTCATGGAACGGCAGTATTTTTCGTTTTCGTCGCGTCGTTTGAAATATTCTTCGGCGGGATGGATGTTCGGATTATAAAACAGCACGGCGAAATCGCGCTTTTCATCGGCCAACTTGCGGATAACGGCGCAGGAACACGGGGCGCAACAGGAAACGAGCAGGGTTTTAGGCATGGGACCCTCTGACGACAAAAACGGCTCTGATGAACTCAAAGCCGTTTTTTGAAATGTTGAAGGACAGCTTATTTCTTTGCCGCAGCTTTTTTAGCGGGGGCTTTTTTGGTGGGCTTGTCTTCGGCTTTTTTGGCGGTCGCCTTTTTGGCGGGAGCCTTTTTCGCGGGCTTGTCTTCGCAAGCGCAGCAACATTCGCCGCCTTCCTGAGCTTCGGCTTCCAGCCAGCAGTCAATTTCGACGCCCTCGGGGCAACCGTTGTTC
>CALXYE010000151.1 GCA_944392845.1 uncultured Alphaproteobacteria bacterium | reverse complement strand
GCTTCGCGGATCTTGAAGTTGAAGAAACGCAACAGGACGTTTTGCGCTACGAAATGGACGAAGCGTTGACGGGGGCGCTGTACCTCGTTCGGAAAAAGCGATGACGGACGTTTCCGGGTATATATCGCGCATTAACGCCCTTTCGGAACGGGGGGATCATGAAGCCGCCCTTAAGATTGCGGAAGAAGGGCTGAAGAAATTCCCCGAAAACGGTTCTCTTTTGATCGGCAAGGGGAACGCTCTGCACGGTTTGGGGCGGGCGGAAGAAGCCGTATCCTTTTTTAAAAAAGGGGCGGAGTTGCTGCCCGAAGATCCCGTTTCCCTTTCCAATCTGGCGGGCGTTTTATACGAGCTTAAGCGTTTTGACGAAGCCCTTGAAGCCTGCGACGAAGCGATCGGGCGGGATGCGTCGTACGTCAACGCCCGAATACATCGGGGCAACGTTTATTCCGAAACGGAACGTTATGCCGACGCGCTGGCTTCGTATGAAGAGGCGGAACGCCTGTCGCCCGACAACGATTTGATTTTGTTTAATAAAGCGTCGGCTCTGACGATGCTGGGACGTTTGGCGGAAGCGGCCGCCTGTTACGAACGGCTTTTGGAAAAAACGCCCGACAGTACGGAGTATTTGTCGGCGTTGGCGGCATTACGGGAAAGGGAGGCCGATTTTGACGGAGCGGCCGAGCTGTATTTGCGGATATTGAACGCGTCCTCGTCGGCGGCGGTACGAATCTGTCTGGCGGGTTGTTTGTACGCCATGCGCGTTGCGGGCAACGAGGAACGGGCACTAGAGTTTCTGGATGTGTGGCTGGAACGCGTTCCGGACGACCCGATTGCCCGCCATACGCTTGATACGTTCGGCAAAGAAGAGATCGGGCGCGCCTCCGCGGCATATGTAACGGAGCTGTTCGATACCTTTGCCGATTCTTTTGACGAAGTGCTGGAAGGCTTGGAATATCGGGCTCCTCTTTTGATCGCCGAAGCGGTGCGCAAGGCCGTTTTGCCCGAAGGATGCTTTGAAAGCGTCCTTGATTTGGGGTGCGGGACGGGATTGTGCGGCAAATACCTGAATGAGAAAGGGATATGCGCTCGTCTGACGGGGATCGACCTGTCGGAAGCCATGCTGGAAAAGGCGCGGGAAAGAGGGATATACAACGTTTTGGAACGGGCGGACATCCCCGAATACCTGTCCGGCTGCGAAAGTGAATTTGACTTGATCGTATCTTCGGACGTGTTTACGTATTTGGGCGATCTGAACGGCGTTTTTTCAGGGATTTTCAAGGCTCTGAAACGGGACGGCTGCGCGATCTTTACCGTTACGGAAAACGTTTCCGCTCCCGATTCCTATGTTTTGGGTCCTTCGGGCCGTTTTGCGCACGGCGAAAAATACGTCTCCCGAAAATTAGACGAAAACGGTTTGTTTTCCAAGGCCGTCACCCGCGTCGAATTGCGCAAGGAAATGGGCGAAAGCGTTCCCGGATTGCTTGTAATCTGCAGAAAAACGGACGCGGCTCCGCCCGTTTGATAATTTTTTACGTATGGCTTGCAAGGTCTGTCTATTTTCGATAATATTGTCTAAAGAGGTAAAAGGGCGTTATATGCCCAAAAGAAATGAGGACGGCGCAAATGGCGGATCAAAAAAACGGGCTTTTGCCGGGAAATCCGGAAAAATTGGGTGCGACGTATGACGGCAAGGGCGTGAATTTCGCATTATTTTCCGAAAACGCGACAAAGGTTGAGCTCTGCCTGTTTGACGAAAATGAAAACGAAACGCGAATCGAATTGAAGGATCGGACGCCCGAAGGAATTTGGTCGGGGTATCTTCCCGATGCCAAGCCGGGGCTTCGCTACGGTTACCGCGTGGACGGGCCCTATGATCCTTCAAAGGGGATGCGCTTTAACCCGAACAAACTGTTGATTGATCCTTATGCCAAACAACTGGATCGCGAATTTGAATGGCATCCCGATTTTCTGGCCAGCCCCGAGGGCAACCGTAAAAGCAGGAACAAGGCGGATACGGGAAAACTTGCGCCGAAGGGCGTTGTCATTGATTTAGAGGCTTTGCGCGCCGTTGATGCGGGAAAAAAGCCGAACATTCCCTTTGAACAGACGGTTATTTACGAAACCCATGCCAAAGGGTTCACGATGAAGCATCCCGACGTTGCCGAAAAAGACAGAGGTAAATTTTCGGGCATGGCCGATCCCGAGGTCTTAAAATACATAAAAGAACAGGGAATTTCTTCCGTTGAGCTTTTGCCCGTCCAGGCATTCGCGACGGACGGCGCGGTGGCGGATAAGGGGCTGTCTAACTATTGGGGGTACGAACCGATCGCTTATTTCGCGCCGCACGCCGATTACGGCGATCCCGTTTCTTTTAAGAAAATGGTGAAGGCATACCATGATGCGGGCATGGAGGTCATCATGGACGTCGTATATAACCATGTCGGCGAGGGGGATGCCCATACGCAGATGCTTAGCCTGAAAGGGATTGACAGCGCTTATTATTTTGTTCACGACCCTAAAGACAAATCAAAATACCGCAATGAAACGGGATGCGGCAATTCGTTGGATATGACAAAGCCCATGGCGCGACGTTTGGCCGTGGATTCCCTGCGGTATTGGGCGGAAGAAATGGGAGTGGACGGCTTCCGCTTCGATCTGGCGACCGTTATGGGGCGCGGCAGGGAAGGAAATCCTTCGAATCGTGATTTTGATCCGAATCATCCGTTTTTCCAAGCATTGCGCGATGATCCCGTGCTTTCGAAGGTCAAGCTGATCGCCGAGCCGTGGGATTGCGGCGCCGGCGGGTATCAGGTCGGCAATTTTCCGAAAGAATGGGTTCAGTGGAACGATCGTTTCCGCGACGATACCCGCCGTTTTTGGTGCGGGAATCAGGGATACGCCGCAAAGATGGCGCAACGCATGACGGGGTCGGACGATCTGCGCCGCGACGGCGCGGAAAAATCGCCTTCGGTCAATTTCGTTACGGCGCATGACGGCTTTACGGCAAAAGATCTGTGGTCCTATGAACAAAAGCATAATGAAGCCAATCCGTGGAACAATACGGACGGTTCAAGCAACAACATGGGGCGAAATTGGGGGCATGAAGGCTATCGGGACGAAGGCTTGGACGAATTTCGCAATCGTATGGTTCGCAATTTGGAAGCGACGCTTTTAATGGCGGCGGGCATTCCGATGCGTTTGGCGGGGGATGAATTTAACCGTTCTCAAAACGGTAATAACAATCCTTATTGCCAAGACAACGAAATGAGCTGGGTCAACTGGGATAAAATTACGGACAACGACGTCAAATCGGCCGATATGGTCGGTTTTATCACGAATTTGCGCCGAGACCATCCCGTATTGTCGAACATCAGCTATTTTGACGGCAAACCCGTTAATGCCAAAGGGACAAAAGACATCAAATGGATTCGTCCCGACGGCAGGGAAATGACGACGCAGGATTGGAACGCAAGTTATGCGAAAACGTTGTCTTATGTTTTGGCGGGGGAACGCGTCGTCAAAGACGGCAAACCTGCGGACGATGATTTTATGGTCATTATGAATGCGCACAACGCGGACATACCTTGGAAACTGCCGCCCGCGCCGAACGGGCAAAAATGGCGCGTCGCCTTTGATACGGCCAAACCCGGATTGGAACGCCGAGATTCTTCCGTCCGTACGATAAAGGGAGATAAACGTTTGATTCAAGCCCATTCAATGGTCGTTTTGCAGGCGGTTAGGGAAGAAAACCGCGAAAAGGAAAAAGATCGCGCTAATAATAAAATGAGCGTTTTGGCCAAGATGACTCAAAAATATTTCCGCGGCGGCTCCCGCTGATAAAAAAAACGGGGAAACATCCCCGTTTTTTTATGCTATTCTTCATACGGTTTCATTTTTTTAGAAGGTCGCAATGGATTCCGTAATTGATTTGTTTTGTACGCTGGCAAAAATCCCTTCTCCGTCAATGCGGGAGGACGCCGTATTGGACAAGATTGAAGAAATGCTGAAGGATCGGGGCATTCCGTGCCGCCGCGATGCTTGCGGCAATATTTATGCGTCAGCTCCCGCGACGGATCCGTCAAAGAAGCCCTTGGCCCTGTCGGCGCATACCGATGTCGTCGGAGACTTTTCGCCCGTCAATATCGTGTTTTCGGATGACGGCCGCACCGTCGGCACGGACAAAACCAGAACGCTCGGCGCCGATGATAAAGCCGGCGTTGCGGCGGCATTGGTCGTTTTGGACGGGGTGTTTAAGGACAAAAGCTTAAAGCACGGCGGATTAGAGGTCATTCTGACCCGCGACGAGGAACACAACATGACGGGAGCCGAGTCTTTGGAGTTCGGCACGCTCCTTTCGGAATACGTTTTGGTGTTGGACAGCGACCGCTTGGGCGATCTGCCCGTTGCGGGCGCAAGCTATACGAAGCTGTTTTTGTCCGCGCACTGTGAAAAAAGCGGCCATTCGGGACTGGACATCGGCGACGAAAGCCGCGTGAACGCGGCCAAACTGATCGCGGACGTCGTTTCGGCGCTTCCGAACGGCGTTTATAAAGCGGACGAAACGGGCGTCGTTACATCTTTGAACATCGGGGCGATTGTCGCAGGCGGCGTTCAAAACCGCCCGTCGGATCTGCAGGGGGCGGATTATTTGCGCTTTTTGGCCGAAGAGGCAATGTCCAACGTTATCAATGCCGACGCGTTCGCCCTGTATTCCGTTCGCAGTTCCGAAGTCAAAACGGAAGAGCTTTTGAAAAACGACGTTTTGAGGATCGTTGCGGCATTTAATGAAAAATATAAAGGACGCGCGACGGTCAAGGCAGACTTTTCGGTTCACCTTCCGCCGTTCGAGCGTTCCGAAGACACGACGATCATTGACGTTGTTAAAAAAGCAGCCGCGAAACAAAACATTCCCGTCAGCGTCATGTCCTTTCACGCGGGGGCGGAAACGCATATTTATGCGCACAGGAAAAACGCTTTCGGCAAAACGTTCAAACCCTGCCTGTTCGGAATCGCCGATATTTACAACATGCATTCGCCCGAAGAGCATATGGACGTCGAGTCTTTGAAAAAGGGAACCGAATTGTTAAAAGAGGTTTTCCTGACGTTCAACGGCGCTTAATATTTTATCGACGAACGGGGGAAGCGTTTCCCCCGCTTTTCCGGTGACAGCCGTGTCAAACGCGGGATTTCCCGAAGGTTCCGTATTGAATTCGAACGTTTTTGCGCCGTTTTCTTTTGCCGTAAAGACAAAACTTGCGGCGGGACAGACGACGCCCGACGTGCCGACGGCGATGAAAACGCCGCAAGATGACAGTTTTTGTTGAACGAGGTCAAGGTAATACGGCACTTCGCCGAAAAAGACGATGTCGGGCTTTAATGCGGGCTTTCCGCAAAAAGGGCAGGGCGCGTCAAAGGTAATTTCGCTTTCCGACGGGTTTGACCTCATGCAGTTCATGCAAAGGGCGCGGTCAATCCTGCCGTGGATGTGATAAACGTTTTGCGTTCCCGCTTTTTCATGCAACAAGTCCACGTTTTGGGTAAAGATGCTGACTTTGGCGGGATACGCCTTTTGCAGGCGGGAAAGCGCCTTGTGCGCGTCGTTCGGCAAAGCCGCGACAGTTTCTTTTTTCAGGGAATTATAAAAACGCCAAACCGTATCGGGATCTTTTTTAAACCCTTCAATCGTCGCGACGTCTTCGACGCGGCGGCCGTTCCATAATCCGCCCGCGCCGCGAAACGTCGCCAAACCTGATTCGGCGGATATGCCCGCGCCCGTCAAGACGGCGATTTCGGGAAAGACGCCGTCAGCCGCGCACATTATTTTTGTGTAAAACCGTCATAACGGCTTTTTTCATAACTTCGTTCTTCGTTCTTGCAAAAGACGGGCGGCCGTCTTTCCCGTCCATCTGCCAACGGTGTTCGCCGGGGACGCGATCCCACGCGGCGGCGTATTCTTTGGCGTTGTTCCAATGCGCCGCCGAAAACAAAACATCCAGCTTTTCCGCTCTGGACGCTGCGGAAATCAAAGAAACGCCGTTTTTATTTTCTTCGGTGCAATCTTTAACCGTTAAGGGCGGATGTTTTAACAACGCCTGTTTCAACAGGCCGTTTTCCAAGGCTTCAACCAATCCCGTTCCGTCAGGGACGCTTTTCTTCGCATTGTCTTTCGTTTTTCGTGCGACGGCCAGACGGTAAGCGGCGTTGCTTTTTAAAAATTCGCAGGCTTCGGTGATTTTTTTTGCATTTTCGGGCCTGAGGTAACTGACGCCGAACGGCGGCTGTTCCAGGCGGCAACGCGGGTTGCGCAAGGCCGCGGCGGTTTTGTCGTAATAATCGTCGGAATACATGTGCCACAGGTCATAACGCAGTTTTTTGACGGGCAAATCGGGCAGGGCATCCGTAAGAATCTGCGCCGTTTTTTCCGAAAGGTGCATTCGGGACATGTCCAGATCAATCAGCTTTGATCCTTTTACGCCGTTAATGAACGATTTCATTCCGTCTTCGGAAAATCCGGCTTTTTGAACGTTTAACGCGCATACCGAACATTCGGGCAAAGCTTTTTCGAATGCGGCGGCCGACAGGTTTGAAACGTTTCCTTTCGCCAAATCCAACCGTTCGATTTTTGTTTGCGGCAAAACGGCGATCAGCGCGGCATACGCGTCGTCTTTCATATAATAATTGTTTCCCGCATACAGCCGTTTGAGCTTTGAAGCGGGCAAAGCCTCTTTAAAAACGGGAGCGATTTCCGAATTTGCAAAAATATTTTCCATATGGAATTCGGTAACGTTCGAACGTCCGAGGGCTTTCAGCAATTCGGCGCCGCTTTCGTTGCCGACGCGGCATCCCGATACGTCCAACGTTTCAACCTTGGGAATCATGTGCAGGTTTTTTGCCAGCCAGGACGCCTGTTCTTCGTTGAAGGCGAAATTCATTTGGTGATAGCTGACGAAGTAATCTTCTTCCGCAGTTGAAGGCGTTGTGTTCAAGGGTTCCTTATTGGAAAAACCGACCGTCTTGACGCCCGCCTTGTTCAAGGCTTCCAAGGCTTTTTGCAGTTCTTCCTCGCTTTGAAAAGCATATCTGGGATAAAAAACGTCATCGGGTTTCATTTTAGCGATGCGCGCCATCATCCTGTCGAACGTCAGATCGGAAAGTTGCATTTTTTCGCTCCGTGTAAGGCTTTGATTTATTTTACAACAAAGAAGGCGATATTCAATTTTTATTTTTTTCCGTTTAAGGTATAAAAGATACAAAGCTCCCTTTGGTTTTTCGGAGGAATAATGTTTTCAGACCCGTCCGTCCGCGCCTTGATTCTTTCTTCTTTGGCAGGTATGGCGACCCTGCTGGGAGCCGTCGTCATCTTTTTTTCAAAGACGAAGAACGAACGCCTGCTGTCCGTTTCCTTGGGCTTTGCCGCGGGTATTATGCTCAGTGTTTCCTTTACGGATCTTTTCCCGAATGCGGAGACGCTGTTCAGGGCGTCGTTGGAACCGCAAAAAGCCGTGTTGTGCGCCGTCGGTTTCCTGATTGTCGGTTTGCTGGTCGCTTCCGGCATCGATACGTTCGTGCCGCATGACGCGTATGATGCCCGCAGCGGAGATCTGCCCCACAAAGACCTGTTCAGGGTCGGCATCGTTTCGACGGCGGCGATCGCTTTGCACAACTTCCCCGAAGGCGTCGCAACGTTCATGGCGGGGTATAAGGACGCCGCGCTGGGCGTGTCGATAGCGATAGCGATTTCTTTGCACAACATTCCCGAAGGCATTGCCGTCGCCATGCCCGTCTATTATGCGACGAACGATAAGAAAAAGGCCTTGAAATACACCTTTCTGTCGGGGATGGCGGAACCCGTCGGAGCGCTGGCGGCTTATTCCGTCCTGCGCCCCTTTATCGGAGATTTCGTTCTCGGCGCCGTTTTCGCGGCAGTGGCAGGCATCATGATTTACATAACCGTTGAAGAACTTATTCCCTCGTCGCGCCAGTACGGACACGACAGGGAAGCCCTCTGGGCGACTTTCGCGGGGATATGTCTGATGCCCCTGACGCACGCGATATGATATTTTTTGTTTCTTTTCTCCGGGATTCGGGGTAAAAGAAAAAACGGTACGGATGAATACGGTTCTTTCATTATGAAAAAAACAGCCGCAGCAGGACTCCTTCCCGTCGGGATGACGGACGTTTTACCGCCCTTTGCTTTGTATGAAGACGAGGCTGTCAGAAAGATATTATCCGTTTTCGGCGGATACGGTTACCGCTTGGTTTCTCCCCCTTTGGCCGAATTTGAAGATTCTTTGTTGCACGGCGCGCAGTCCGATATCGCGTGCCAGACGTTCCGCCTGATGGACCCCGTTTCGGGAAAAGTCATGGGGATCCGCGCGGACGTTACGCCGCAGATCGGGCGCGTTGCCTCAACGCGTCTGAAAGGGGAGGAGCGCCCCCTGCGTTTGGCGTATCGCGGGCACGTCCTTCGGGTTAACGGTACGCAGTTTTCCCCCGCGCGTCAGGTCTTGCAGGTCGGCGCCGAGCTGATCGGGGCGGACGGCGCCGATGCCGATGCCGAAATTCTTTTGACGGCGAACGAAACTTTGAAAGAATTGGGCATTGAGGATTACAGTTTTGATTTGAATCTTCCGACGCTTTTCCCCGCCCTGTGTAGGGCTTATTCCTTTGATCGGGACGATGCGGCGGAGCTGGGGCGTTCTTTGGATGAAAAGGATTTTTCCGCCGCGCTTTCAAAGTTGCGTGCGATGGGCAAAGTCGCGCGCGAAGCGATCCCCCTGTTTGAGGCTTTATTTCAGGCTTACGGCGAATGCGGCCGCGTCGCACGGATTTTAAAGTCTGTCGAGCTGCCGTCCGAAGCGGCGGCCGAGTGCCGCCGTTTGATCGGCGTCGTCGAAATATTGCGGCGAGAAGCTCCCGATATGACGGTTACTTTGGACGTTTTGGAAAACAGAGGGTTTGAATACCACTGCGGGATTGCTTTTTCCGTCTTTTCCGTGCGGAATAAAACGGTTTTGGGACGCGGCGGCCGTTATATCGCGGGCGTTGACGGTGCGACGTCGGAACCTGCGTGCGGCGTGACGTTCTTTATGGAAAACATTTTGAATCTTTGCAAAGCGCCCGTACGCGCCGAACGGATATACGTTCCTTCGGGAACGCCGTTCTCCGTTGCGGCGGGGCTGCGCGAAAAAGGATACGCCGTTATTCGCGGCTTAAAGTCCGGAGGGCGGGAAGAAGCCCGACGGCTGTCTTGTGACTGCATCTTTGCCGACGGCGGGATTCAGCCTGTGAAATAAAAGGGAGCATTCAAATAATGACCAATATCGTTATCATCGGCGCTCAGTGGGGCGACGAAGGCAAGGGCAAGATCGTGGACTGGATGTCCGAAAAGGCGGACGTCGTTGTCCGTTTTCAAGGCGGACATAACGCGGGACACACGCTTGTCGTTGACGGAACGACGTATAAACTGAGCCTGTTGCCGTCGGGGATCGTTCGCGGCAAGTTGTCGGTCGTCGGCAACGGCGTCGTCGTAGATCCGTGGGCGCTGAAGGACGAGATGAAACGCATTTCCGATCTGGGCGTTAAAATTACTCCCGAAGTATTGCGCATTGCCGAAAATGCGGCTTTGATTCTGCCGTTGCACCGCGAATTGGATCAAATGCGCGAAGCTGCCGCGGGAAAGGGCAAAATCGGTACGACGGGGCGCGGCATCGGTCCCGCTTATGAAGATAAAGTCGCCCGCCGCGCTATCCGCGTCGGCGATTTGGCGGAACGCGAAAGCCTGCCCGGAAAGATTGAACGCCTGTTGGCGCATCATAACGCGCTGCGCAAGGGGATGGGCGAAGCTTTGGTTGACGGCGAAGCGCTTTACCGCCAGCTGATCGAAATTTCGGAAGTCATTTTGCCGTTCGCCGAACCCGTCTGGAAAACGCTGGACGAGCAGTATAAGGCGGGCAAATCCTTCCTGTTCGAAGGGGCGCAGGGCTCCATGCTGGATAATGACTACGGCACTTATCCGTTCGTGACGTCCTCAAACACGATTGCGGGGCAGGCGGCAGTCGGTTCGGGTATGGGGATGAAAGCGGTCGATCATGTGATCGGCGTCGTTAAGGCGTATACGACCCGCGTCGGCAGCGGTCCGTTCCCGACCGAGCTGTTTGACGAAACGGGCGATCTGATTCGTTCCGAAGGGCATGAATTCGGTACGGTGACGGGGCGTCCCCGCCGCACGGGCTGGTTTGACGCCGTTTTGGTGCGTCAGGCGATCACCGTCAGTGGCGTCCACGGCCTGGCGGTGATGAAATTGGACGTTTTGGACAAGCTGGATGAACTGAAGATCTGCGTCGGTTACGAACACAAAGGCAAACGTTTGGATACATATCCGATGGGATTGAACGCTCAGGCGGAAGTCAAGCCCGTCTATGAAACGCTTCCGGGATGGAAGTCTTCGACCTTCGGTATTCGCGATTTCGCGCGTCTGCCTGAAAATGCGAAGAAATACATCCGCCGTTTAGAGGAACTGGTCGGCGTTCCCGTTGACGTTATTTCAACCAGCCCCGAACGCGAAGACGTGATCATCATTCGCGATCCGTATGCGAAAGCGTGAAAAATCAATACGTTTGCATTTTTGAAAGAATGCGTGTACCATTAAACAAAGGTCGTCGTGCAGAACGTGCGGCGCCTTTGTTTTCGTTTGTTATTTCAGGTTATCCATAGGAAGAAACCATGGCGGAACCGTCAGAAGCCGATAAAGAGCAGGGATACCCCGCTAACGAGCCTTCGGGGGCAGGGCTGTTGAAGGCGTATGCCGTTTTAAAAGGGCGTTACCGTATTTTCTTCAATCACCCGATGGCTTCGTTGGACATGCCCAGCGCGAAAGCTTTTTATGCCGAAGACCAAGCCGTTCCCGATCATAAGATATTCGCTCTGGTTTGTCGTCCCGACTTGCCGATTCGTTACGCGGCACTGAATGTTTTGCGCGGCGTGAAAAGCGAAGGGCTTTTGCCTTTGGTCGACGGGGGTGTCGTCGAATGCCCCATGTTTGACGCCAAAACGATGGTTTTGATCTATGAGCGTCCGCTCGGCGGCCGCGTGATCGATTCCAGACCTCCGAATTCCCGCATCCTTCCCGCCGAAGAAGCCGAATTTATTCAGCGCTGGGCGCGTCCGTTGCTGATGGGAATCAGCGACCTGTCGGTCAAAGGGCTGACGCACCGCGCGATCCGTCCCGACAACCTGTTTTTTATGGATGCGGAAAAGACGCGCGTCGTTTGGGGCGATTGCATTTCTTCGCCGCCCGCCTTTGATCAGCCCGATACCTTTGAAACGATCGAGTCCGCGATGTGCATGCCCGAGGGGCGCGGCCCGGGGTCTACCTCTGACGATTTGTATTCCATGGGGGCGACGCTGGTTTGTCTTTCGCTGGGACATAAT
>CALXYE010000150.1 GCA_944392845.1 uncultured Alphaproteobacteria bacterium | reverse complement strand
GTCGGCATTGACAACGACGCATCTGTCGGGATTTTCGGCGGCAATTGTTAAAAACGCCTGCCTCAGATTACGGTGAAAATCCGTCCCCATCCGTTCGTACCTGTTGGAATTCGCATCGCGGCGCAATGCCCGCTCCAATCCTTTTTCAACGGGCAAATCCATAATGATCGTCAAATCAGGTTTGAACGCTCCGATCACGATATCATACAGGCGTGACACATCTTCGGGCGAAGGCGCTCCCGAATAGCCGTATCCCTGATAAGCCGTCGTTGAGTCTGCAAAACGGTCGCAAATAACGGTTTTCCCGTCTTTTAAGGCGGGCCAAATCTTTTTCACCAAATGATCCCGACGGGCGGCGTACATTAACAGCATTTCCGTTACGGCGTCCCAGCGGGCGACGGCCCCCTTGACGACCAGATTTCTGATTTCTTCCGCGCCGTCCGAACCTCCGGGTTCGCGCGTTACGACACAAGGATAACCGCGATTTTCCAAATATGCCGCCAGTAAACGGGCCTGAGTCGATTTTCCCGTTCCTTCTCCGCCTTCAAAAGTTATGAAAAAACCTTTCACGACGCATCCCTTAATTGATCTGCTTGAACAGCAAATATTTGATTGTTTCTTTCATGCGCCCGAAGTAACCGAGCTTTTTCACATCATGAGCTGCGACCAAGTCAAGCGTTACGTCCTTACGATCGGGAGCGGATACCGTGATCGTACCGATTTTTTGCCCCTTTGTTACGGGAGCTTTTAACGGCATATCATATTTGACGAAAGCGGAAACCTTGTTTTGATCTCCTTTCGGCAAAGTCAGGACAAGCTTTTCAGCGGGTACGGCGGCAACGGAGGTCTGTTCGCCCAACCATACGGGAACGTCAACGACTTTGACGCCCTCTTTCAAAACCGTGTAGTTGTCAAATTCTCTAAAGCCCCAATAGATCAGCTTTTCGGCTTCTTCGCCGCGCTCTTTCATCGTTTTCAAGCCGTTAATGACCAAAATCAAACGGCGGCCGTTCTTTTTGGCCGAAGCCGTCAGACCGTATCCCGAAACCGACGTGTGCCCCGTTTTGATACCGTCTGCGATGCCGGGCATCTGGAACAGAAGCGGATTTCTGTTTTCCTGTCTGATTTTGTTATAAGTAAATTCTTTTTCGGAATAAATGCCGTAATATTCGGGAAAGTCCTGAATCAGGCGGCGCGCTAAAATAACCAGATCGTTCGGCGACATTTTATGTTTCGGATGCGGCCAGCCCGTCGAATTAACCAGATGGGTCTGTTTTAATCCCATTTCCCGGGCCTTTTCGTTTGCCAATTCGGTAAATTCCTTTTCAGAGCCCGCAATGTTTTCCGCCGCGACGATACAAGCGTCGTTCTCCGATTGGACGATAATTCCCCTTAACAGGTCTTTCAGCTTAACCTTATCCCCGACGCGCAAAAACATCGTTGAGCTGCCCGTTTTTGCGCCGCCTTTTTTCCAAGCGTTTTCGCTGACGGTAAAAATGTCTTCCTCGTCCAAACTGCCGTTTTTCAGTTTTTCAAAAATAATGTAAGCCGTCATCAGCTTGCTCATGGACGCGGGAGCCATCGGCTTGTCGGCGTTCTTTTCAAACAGAATCGTTCCCGTTTCAAAATCCGCAAGGACGGCCTGTTTGGCTTTCGTATCTATGGCATAAGCGGAAGCATGGAAGGCAAAAACGAACGCAACCGAAGCCAAAAGCGTTTTAGGAAACATAATACCCCTCTTGTTTTTTTAAAATTCATTATCCAAACGGCGTCCTGCCGACGGAACAGCGCTCTTTTCTTCAATCAGGCGCGCTCCCGAAATGCCGGATTTGGTCACGCGGTCAATGGTCTCCAACGCTTTTTTCGCATCGGCGGGCCCCAAACGGACGCGATACAGGGTCTTGCCGTTTACGGTAACGGGAGAAATCACGACGGATCCGAACGGCGAAACTCTGTCGCGCATTTTAGCCGCGTTGTCTTTGTTGCCGAACGCACCGACCTGGACGTAATAACCGGGAACCGTTTGAGCCGTAACGGCCAGAGGCGCTGTTTTTTCAACCGTTTTTTTAGCCGGCGTTTTTTTGACGGGGCGCTGTTTTACCTGAGGAACGGCAGGCGGCTGATAAGCCTTTTCCGCTTGAGCCTTCGGCAAGTCTTCATCCCAATCGTTATACTTTCGTGTCGTTTCTTCGGGTGCCTCTCCCGCGACGAGAGGAGCCTCCATTGACGGGCGGGGATTGGCCAAGCGCGGATGATTCGGCGAGAATCCCAAATCTTTCGGAGGCGCAACGGACTGCGGCGCGACAGGTTCGGGAGCGGCGGCGGGAGGCGCGTTCACGGATTTAATCCCTCCTGAGGCGGCTCCGCTTTTTTCCAAGGCGAGAATCTCATCGCGCAAAGCCTTGCTTTCTTCGGGCAGGATTTCGACCTGAACCTGCGTCGTTCCCGTATCTTTAAATCCCAAAAGCTGGGCGGCGCGCATGGAAACGTCAATAATGCGATTGTTGACGAACGGGCCGCGGTCGTTTACCCGCAAAACAAGCGAACGCCCGTTCTGCAAGTTCGTCACGCGCACGATGCTGGGCAACGGCAGGGTCCGATGGGCGGCCGTCAAGCCGTGCATATCATACAATTCGCCGTTTGCGGTAATGCCGTTATGGAAATCCGCTCCGTACCATGATGCAATTCCGGTTTCTTTGTAAGCGTAGTCCTCTTTCGGATAATACCAGATGCCGGATACTTGATAAGGGTTTCCGATCTTGTAATAGCCGTCGGAATCTCCCGTCGTCTGCCCGGGCATATCCGACGGAGCGGATGAAAAAACCTGCGTTCCGTCAGAACATGCCGCCAGAGACGCAACGGCCGCCGATATCATAAGCGCTTTTAAAATCGAATGCATGACGTTCCATTCCGATATTTTCAGTTACGACCAACATAACGGGATTATCCGACCGAATCAAGGACGATACTTATGTTTTTTTTCCTTGTTTTCAAAGTTTTTTTACTTTTTCGGCCGACATCTCCGTTTTTTTATTTTTTTTGTCGGAAGCAGCGGCTTTTTCCGCCGGTTTTTCCGACTTTCCCCTCTGAGCCGCGGCGGCGGCCTTTTGTTTTGCCGATCTTATCCGCCTTTGGCGTTCCCGTTTTCGTTTTTCCTCGCGCAAACGGCGTTCTTCCGCCTTTTTTTTGGCAATCGCGCGCTTTTTCTTCATCTCTTCGCGCAGGCGAAGCTCTTCCTTGCGGCGGAACTCTTTGACCAGAGGGTCAATTTCGCCGTCTTCCATGTTGCGCTGGTACTGGATCCTCATTTTTTCCAACAGCTTGCGATCCGTTTTTTCCGAACGGATGCCGTAGACTTTTTTATACAGCTCTATCCCTTGGCGCGTCGTTTTTCCCAGTTTCCCGTCCAAAGGCCCTTTATAATACTGCCCTTTTGAAAGAATTTTTTGCAGCTCGACAACTTCATCAAAAGTCAATTCGTCCTGTTCGACTTCGCCGTTCATGACCAAACGCATGAATTGCAACAAAGACGGATTGGCGTACCCGTCTTCGGGCAAATCGTACATCTTTTGAAAACGGCGGACGGCTTCCCTGCTTCGCCGTCCCAGAACGCCGTCAATATCTCCCGCATACAGCTTTAATTCCGCCAAAATCTTCTGAACTTCCATGGAATTTTCCATCGTGAAGGGAGCCGTCTTTTCCTTATACTTTTTAATAAAAGGCGGCTTTCCCTGTATCCTGTCCGCCAAATGGCCGACCGACACGGCATACAGAACCGATTTGTTCCATTTCATGATAACGCGGAAGTTGGAATAGACCAAAAACGCGGGGCCCTGTATTCCCGCGGGCAAAAATAACTCTGCGGGCGTTGCGTCGGGCTCTGCGGGCGGTTCGGGAAAAACGACGCCTTCTTCCTTCCATTCTTTCAGCGTCCGTTTCCGTTCGATCAGCGTCCAATCAAACTTTTTGGGCAGAAAAACCTCCCGCCCCCACGGTAATTTCGGATTCCATCCCTCCGAAGACAGGTAATTCGCCGCCGAAGCCAGCGCATCCGGCAGACTGTTCCATAAATCGACGAAACCGTCGCCGTCATAATCGACGCCGTACTCCAAATATGTCGACGGCATGAACTGGAAATTCCCCATGGCGCCCGCCCAAGACCCTTTCATTTTTTCGGGCGGCACCCCTTTTTGAATCAGGCGGATGGCCTTCATCAGTTCGGATCGGAAAAAATCGGGGCGCCGCGTGTCATAAGCAAGCGTTGCCAAAGCGTTTATGATGGAAAAACGCCCCGCCGAATTGCCAAAATCCGTCTCCATCCCCCAGAACGCAACCAAGTATGGCGCGGGAACGCCGTATTTCGCCGATATTTCATCAAATATCTTTTTGTGGTTTTGAAGCATGCGGCGGGCTTTTCGTATTCTCAACGCATTGATGGCGTTATCGATATAGGATTGAAAATCTTGTCGAAATTCGGGCTGTTTCCTGTCGAACGAAATTACCGAAGGCAAAAGCCTGACATCAAAAAAAGCGCTGTCCAACGTTTGGGCGGACACGCCGTTTTCCACGGCTTCGCGTCTGAATTCTTCATACCATTCGTCAAAGGACAACCCTGCTCCGCCCGCGGCTGAAGCGGGCAAAGGCGCAAAAACGGCACATCCGAACAGGCACCACTTCATCAACGAATTCATAAAGAACGCCCCTTTCCTCTTTATACAGGCTATAAAAAAGGCGTTATTTTTTCGTTAACCCCGCAAAAAAAGCCGCCTTAAAAAGGCGGCTTTTCGTAAGGAAAAAAGTTATTTTCCCGTCAGTTCGCGCAATTTTCTGTATAGCACCAAAGCCTTGCAATAACTTTCCACGCTCAGAAGCGGGAAGCGGGCTTCTCCCATGTCGGTCAGAGCAGAAAAACGCCCTGCCGTTTCTCCTCTGGGCGGTTGCAGGAAAAAGCCCTGAACGGACGTCAACGGATAAACCGTGCAGGAATACTGATCCGATACTTTGGCAAAGCAAAGCAGGCTTTTCGTCGTAAGCGCCAACGCCGCCGTATCCGACGGCGCGCCCGACAGGATTTTGAAAATCATTTGGTCGCCGACGCACATGTCCATCAGCATTGCTTCAACCAAAGGCGGCATCTGTTCAATCATCTGCCCCGACATTTTATGAAACAGCTCTTTCATCTGGTCCAAAGAAATCTCTTCGCGCGGACGGGCGAAATCGTCCGTTTTTCCGGCGCTCAATTCGTTGGCTTTATCTTTGGCTTCGCTAACCTTTTGCTTTGCCTTTTCCGCCAGCTCCTTCATATCGATATTTTTGGCTTTTTCCGCGATGCCCCCTAAAAATCCGGAAAGTTTTTTCCCGACTTCCTGCGCTTTTACGGCAACCTCGTCAACTTGTTTTTCGGCGGCGGGCTGTTCCGTGTTTTCTTTTACTTCGTCATTCATTACAGACCATCCTTTGCAACAAACGAAAGATGTTTTATTATGCCACCCTTCCCCCCGTTCCTCCATAGAAAAATTAACATATTTTTAAGTTTATCGGTTTTCGGAGGTTAAGAAACAAGGCTAACTTATTAAAAACAAAGCAATATTATATTTTATGTCATCCCCCCTTGCTTTTTTTATAAAAATACAACAAAATGCCTGCATGGCTTCGGATGGGTGGCAGAGCGGTTGAATGCATCGGTCTTGAAAACCGACGACTCTTTGCGGGGTCCGTGAGTTCGAATCTCACCCCATCCGCCAGTTTTCGACAGTTCGGATTTTCCGAACCGTTTTCTTTAAGGCGCGCCCCCATGCAAAAAACGAATGCCCTGCGGCAATTGGATCGGGCAAAAATAGCGTATCGGCCTTTTGAATATGAAATATCGGATGAAAAAATCGACGCCGTATCCGTTGCGCGTAAACTGAACCGTTCTCCCGACGAGATATTCAAAACGTTGGTAACCGTTTCCCCTGCCCGCGACCATTTTGTTTTTGTCATTCCCGCATCGTCCGAGCTGGATATGAAAGCGGCCGCTTCGGCGGCGGGGCAAAAGCGCGTTGAGATGTTGCCCTCAAAAGAGCTTTTGGGCGTAACGGGATACGTTCACGGCGGCTGTTCCCCCGTCGGGATGAAGAAAGCCTTTCCGACGTTTATTGACGAAACGGCCGTTTTGTTTGACGCCATATTCGTCAGCGGCGGAAGAATCGGCCTGAACATCCTGATCGCGCCCGAAACGTTGGCAAATTTTGTCGGCGCTTCTTTCGCTCCGCTGACGAAAAATCAATAAGGTTGAAAACGAAACATTTCCGATACGGCGATTCCCGCCGGCGTCGGGTGAATGATTCGGGGCAGCAGCATTCCCTGCGGCGCGGCAGGACCGAAAATGATATTGGACGGCAGGGCATACATTCCCGTATCGCCCAATAATTCCTTCAGATACGGCGTGTCGTACGGCGCCGTCATGATGATCAGTTTTCCTGCGCGAACGGCTGTCGTTCCGCCGTAAAACAGCATGGCCAGTCTGTTGTAATGGCAGGCCAGACAGGCGTCTTCGGAAACGTTGACATAAACGGCTTTGCCTTCTTTGACGGCTTCTTCAACTTTTTTTTCATCAAAGGGATAAGCCGCGTACCCCGAAAAATTAAATTCATTCGGGCGAAACGGAACAAAAAGAACGGCAAGAACGAAGAAAAACGCCGCGAGTCTTTGTTTTATCCGCGCCGTGTTACCGAAGCGTTTCAGAATAAAAACGGCCGCAGCAGCGAATGCGGCAGTTCCCAGCCATATTTTCAGTCCGCTTTCCGCTCCGACGACCATCCAAATCAAAAAAGCGTGAACGTATGCCTGCAAGAATAAAACATGTTTTAAAAAACGCGGTTTTTTAACGGGAGTTTTTGCCGCGGGCTCATAATAAATCAAAGCCGCCAAAAACGGCATGATAATGCCTAAAACGAAGCAAAGTCCGTAAACGGCGGGAAACGGTTTTATCAGCGCGTACATTTGAAAGTACGTTCCGATCATCGGCGAAAACAGAGTCAAAACGCCGACGCTTAGCGCCGAAAGCATCCCCGCTTTTTGACGGGAGGTTTCCATTCCCGCCGCTTTGAAGAAGCGCGGCGCTGTTTTTGCCGCTTTTTCCGCCGCATCGTCGTTAAACAGCTTCATCATCCAAGACGGCGCCGTCAGAAACGCTGCCGCCAAAAACACGTTCAAAAACGGAGAACCGAGCTGGCTTCCCCATACGAAACGAATGTCAAACAAAAAAATGACGAAACCGCTTGCGGCAACAAAGCTGAAGAATAAAGCCAGTCCGTACCAGGCGCCTTGTGAAAATTCCAGTGTTTTTCGGGCGTCTTTGCCGCGGACGAACAGCATTTGATATAAAAACAGGCTCATCAAAAGATACAGCGGCGTCAACAGAATAAACTTGATTCCTTCAAGAAAAGACAGAATCATCTTGAATAAGGATATCTTGTCCGTTTCGGGAGAAAAAACGTCCTTTAAGGACAGCTTGACCGAAAATTCGGATGCTTTGTTCAAATTGAACGTCGTCAGTATCAGATCGGCTTTTCCGATCTTTTTCAAATGTTCGGGGTTCAGAACCTTCGCGCGGAACAGAGCGTCTCCGTCCGTACCGACGAAAAACGGCTTTTCAAAACGGATGCCGTTCGTATTGGCAATGTGCAGCACGGGCGTATCCATATTGACGGGAGGAAGCTTGAACTTAGCGAACAAAAACAGCTCGCCCCCGGCATTTTCTTTGAATCCCGCGCTTTTAAACGTCAGCCCCGACAACCCTTCGGCAGGAGTGCTCATCGCCGCTTCTCTCAGGTCGGGGCAAACGGGTGTTTCCAAAAACGCATCGGCGGGAAAAGAGTAGTTCAAAGGTTCGGTCGTTTCGTCTTTGCACGTTCCGTCCGCGTCGCAGACTCTGAGCGTCGCCGTCAGGCTAACGTTCGCGGAGGAACCGGGCGTCGCGAATTCAATCTTAAAAGGGAACAAAGTCTTTCCCGCGTAACCGTAAGCCCGATCGCCGCCGACGTTAAAAACCGACGTTAAAGGGTATTCGATCGGCGATACGGAGATGCCCTCGGACGTTCGGACGTTTGTTTTAAGAGGGATGAAAGCTTCGCCTTCGATCTGACGCAAAATTCTGTACCCGGGAGTCATCAGCGCGATTAAAGCCATATTGACCCGTTTTTTGTTTTTCAGATTGGCGCACGCCGCCAGGCGGAATTGGCCGTACGGCGCCGTATATATCTGAGAATAAAAGCGTTCGTCTTTAAACGATTTGAAAAAATCGTCAAGGCTCTTATCGCCGAAGGCATAATACCTGATATTTTTCCAAGTGCTTTTGTCATCGGTATTGATCAGGTAATCGGATCTTCCGGGATATTTTTCCAATATGGCCTGATTGATTTCGTCCACCGTGCGGTGATAGGCCGCTTCGACGGATTTTATCGTTCCTTTCAGATCCGTAAAAAGGGCGACAAGACCGCCGTCGTCGTCCAAACGCATCATTTCCCGAAAGATCTGTTCATCCGTAACGTTTTGCTTTTTGTTTTTGACGTAATACTCGTATAAAAAGCCGAGCTTGTCTGAAAAAGAGAACGTTTCATAGTTTTCAATTTCTTTATCCGTCAAAGGAATAACGGCGACGTAAGGCGTAATCGGCTCAACCGCTTCGTCGTGAGTTTCGGTTTCCGAAGAAAAAGACGAAACGGGCGCGATCACGGCGCCGCACAAGACCAAAAAAAATGAAATTTTAAGGTATAAAGCCCTTTTCATCTTTAACTTCCCTTAATTTTTATGTTTTAATTTATTAAAGGAGAATATCATAAATTACGGGTTTTGGCGTTAAATAAAAGGGACAGGTGGAAAAAATGCCGTTTTTCAGCGGTCAATGTTTGGTTGCCATGCCGGGAATCGGAGACGCGCGTTTCGATCAGGCCGTCATTTACGTTTGCGCTCACACCCGGGAAGGAGCGATGGGGCTGACGATCAATCGGCCTATCAGGGAAATATCCTTCAACAACCTGCTGTCCCAACTGCATATGGAACCGACGCCTTTGCCGAACCAACCGCCTATTCTTGCGGGCGGCCCCGTTGACGTCGTACGCGGCTTTGTTCTTCATTCTCCCGAATACGTCAGCGAAGCGACTCTGCCGATGGGCGCTCTGACCTCTTTGACGGTAACGACGGAGATCATCCGGGATATTTCCAAAGGCGCGGGGCCTCAAAAATTCCTGATAACGCTCGGCTATGCGTCATGGGGCGCGGGGCAGCTTGAAGAAGAAATCAAGCAAAACTCATGGATCCCCGTTGAACCGTCCGGCGACCTTTTGTTCGGACAACCCTTTGAACGTAAATGGGAAAAAGCGTTAAGACAGATCGGAATAGATCCGCTGATGCTTTCAACGGAACAGGGAAAAGCCTGAGTTAATCGGCCAAACGCATATCTATCAGATATTGCGCCAAGTTTTCCTCCCCTTCATAACAGACGGCTTTATCCTCGCCTTCCGCGAAATAACAGCGGACATGCATGTTGTTAACCCTGCGCGCCAGCGTCCTGTATGCTTCGGCGTTTCTTCCCGAACGAATGCGAAACCCTTTCAGCCGAATGACGCGTCCGCCGATTTTTAAGGAATCCCCGCCGACGACCGAAGCCGTGCCTTCGACAAGAGTGCCTTTCGGTTGCGGTCGGGACGGACGGACGCGTTCCGTCTTTTGCTGTTCGGCCGCCGTTTCGCGCACGACATTGTCAAGCATTCTGTCCAAAACCTCTCCGCGGTTGGCCGCGTGAGTCGGCACCATGACGACGGGGGCTGCGTCAACGTTTTCGTCAATCTTTCTACATTCGGGGGAGGGAACGCGCCACTACGGCTGCGTTTGAAGCTGAAC
>CALXYE010000149.1 GCA_944392845.1 uncultured Alphaproteobacteria bacterium | reverse complement strand
GCTATGGCCATCAAGGCAATGGGCGGAAACCATCAGGTCTGTTCCGCGGCAGAGGTCTGCGTTGACGGAAAAAATAAAATTATTTCAACGCCCTGCTATATGCTGGATAAAACGCTTCGCGACGTCGCCGTCAGCACGCTGAACGCCGTTAAAGATTTGATGAGCCTTTTGAACGCCTGAACGTTTAAAACGAAAAAAAACGGGGAAAAAGCCTTCCCCGTTTTTTTGTGTTCCGACTTTATCAGCCGACGTGATCATACGGACTGACGGGAGCCTTGCTGTTCTCCATCGTTTTGCGGACATCCAGGTACATCAGCAACGGCATTGCGACATAAACCGAAGAATATGTCCCGACAACGATCCCGAAAAGCATCGCAATCGCGAACCCTTCCAAGGCTTCGCCGCCGATCAGCAGCATCACGATCAAAGCCAAAATCGTCGATATGCCCGTCATGATCGTCCTGGGCAACATGTCGTTCGCCGTTTTATTGATCATTTCGGGAATGGGCATTTTGCGGTATTTATGCAGGTTTTCGCGCATACGGTCGTAAGAAACGATCGTATCGTTCGTCGAATAGCCTGCAAGCATCATCAACCCCGCGACAATCGTCATGTTGAAATCCAGCCCGCAAACGGAAAACAGACCGACGGTTATCAAAATATCATGAATGATCGAAATCATGACGCCCAGAGCGAATTCCCATTCGAAGCGCATCCAGATGTAGATCGAAATGACCAATGCCCCCAAAATGACGGCAATGATACTGTTACGGATCAACTCGCTTCCGACGCGGGGACCGACCATTTCAGTACGGCGGACGGAAAATTCGTCGCCCAGTTCAGCACGAACAACCTTCACAATGTTCATCTGTTCTTGTTCGGTCGTTCCCTGCCCTAACGCCGTAATCAGGACTTCGGTGCCGTTTTCCCCGATCGGCTGAAGGTCAACGTTCAGCCCCGCCAGTTTTTCGCGGACGATTTTCATGTCAACGGGTTGTTCGGACTGTACTTCCATCAGGACGCCGCCTTTAAAATCAATGCCGTAATTCAATCCCTTCGTCGCCAAAGAAACGACGGAAACGATCATCAGCAATCCCGAAAAGAAGAACGCATATTTGCGCAAACCGATGAAATCAATGTTTGTCGGTTTTGTAAAAAGAGAAATCAGCTTCATAAACGCTCTCCTTAAACGTTCAAAGACTTGGGCTTAGCGACCTTGACCCATGCCAGAATCAAGATCCGCGTCACATAAACCGCCGTAAAGACGGACGTCAGAACGCCCAAACTGGTCGTAACGCCGAACCCGCGGACGGGGCCCGTGCCGAACCGTATTAAAATCAGGCTGGTAAACAGGCTGGTCAGGTTTGAATCGAAAATAGCGGAAAACGCATTGCTGAAACCAGCTTCAATCGTATTCAAAACGGAGCGCCCGTATGCCTGCTCTTCGCGCATACGCTCATAAATCAAAACGTTCGCGTCAACGGACATGCCCATCGTCAAAGCAATACCCGCAATGCCCGGCAAAGTCAGCGTGCATTCCAAAACGCTCATCAGGCCGATCAACATGACCATGTTCAGCACCAGAGCGATATCTGCAAAAATGCCGAACAAACCGTAAGTCGCCAGCATAAACAGCAACACCAAAATCATGCCGATGCCGCAGGCCATTTTTCCGGCTTCGATAGAATCCGTTCCCAAACCCGGACCGACGACGCGTTCTTCAACAACGTCCAAAGGCGCGGGCAAAGCGCCCGAACGAAGCATCATCGCCAATTCGCCCGCGGATTGGACGGTAAAGCTGCCGGAAATGACGCCGCTGCCGCCCGTAATGGCTGTTTTGACTTCGGGCGCCGTAATAACTTTTCCGTCCAAAACGACGGCCAAGCGGCGTCCGACGTTTTCGCGCGTCGCATTACCGAAGCGTTTACCGCCGAATGCGTTAAAACGAAAATCAACGACGGGTTCGCCTTCCTGAAAATCGGCGCGGGCGTCCGTCAGGTGTTCGCCGCCGACGATGGATTTGCGTTCAATGACGTAGTATGCCTGACTCGCTCCCTCATCCCCCGGAACGACTTTGGATTCAGGAGAGATCTTGCCGCGGCGGGCGTCGGCAATTGACGTTTTTTCATCGACGAAATGAAAAGACATCTTTGCCGTTTTGCCCAACAGTTTTTTAACTTCGTTCGGGTCTTCAACGCCGGGAAGTTGGACTTGGATACGGTCGGATCCCTGACGCATGATTGACGGCTCGCGGGTTCCCAACTGGTCAATACGACGGCGAACGATTTCGATTGACTGGTCAACGGCCGTCATTTTCATTCGAGTCAATGCGGGATCGGTAAAAGAAACCGTCAGCTCGTCGCCTTTGTCCGAAACGTTCAAATTGCCCTTATCGGTTTTGCGAATCAGGTCTTTTGCCCTAAGAATGTCGTTATCGTTGACAATGCGTACCTTTAAAACGTCGTTTTCCTGAGCAAGCCCCGTATAGCGGATGCCCTTTTCGCGCAACGTATTGCGCACCGCATCTTCAACGGCTCCCATCTGATCTTTGACAACCTGATCCAGATTGACTTGCAACAACAGTTGCGAACCGCCCTGCAGATCCAGTCCCAAAGTCAGGGGACGCCACCATTCGGGCAACTTGTCCCGCTGTGCCTGAGGCAGAAAATTAGGCACGCAGAAAAATACTCCGAGCGCCGACAAAACGCCGATCAGGACGATCTTCCATTTCGGATAGTTGAACATTGAGTCTTCCTTTTATTTTTTAGTCAAAAGTTCTTTCAGCCCTTCGCTGCCTTTTTTGTCCGTTCCGACGTCCGCGTCGCCGTTTTCATTGGCAACGTCCGCCGCAACGTTTGATTTCGGCGCTTCCGAACGTTTTGCCGCGATACGGTCGCGAACGACGGTAACGCGAACGCCGTCCGCGATTTCAACAATCAGATCTTCGGCGTTTGAACGGATGACCTTGCCGACGATACCGCCCGTCGTGACAATCACGTCGCCCTTTGAAACGGCGGCCTGCATTGCCTGATGTTCGCGCAGGCGTTTCTGCTGAGGACGAATCAAAAAGAAGTAAAACACCACGAAAATAACAAAGAATTGGAACAATATCCTGGCGGGATCGCCCGCGGGCATTTGTTCCGCCGTCGCGGCGACTTCTTGGGCAAGTGCGGGATTGACAAACATTTGGCTTACTCCTGAAACAAAAATATAGACAGGAGTATAACGCCATCTTTTCAGGATGCAACCATAAGAATCTTCCCGATATCAAAAAAAGTAAATTTTTCCTTAATTTTATTGAAAATCAAAAAATACGATAAAGTATGAAGTCCTGATTTTTAAAAATCCGTAAAACGCTTCCGATATCCTCGCATAAAAGAATAAATTTTCGGGCGGCATTAAAAAAGCCCTCCGAACATCGAAGGGCTTTTCAAATCATCGGGAGGAAAGGCGTCCCAAACGGGAAGCGATATTCTGAGGCGTCATACGCGACAACGGCGGATAACGCTTATTCATCGGTTCGGTGATTTTGCCGTCGGATTCCCTGATGCGCATGGTATCCAAAGACGTCCGCACGGGCGAACGGGAAAACGGCGCCCTGTCCAATTCTATTTTACGGGCCGCATCATAGGTATCGCGCTTCATCGTATTGGCTTCCTTCGAAGCGAAAAATTCCTTATCGTGGCGCATATACGGGCACAAATCCCTGATCAGATCCCTGTCCGAAACAATGCGAAGGGAACGGGTCGGACTGTAATGTTTTTTCATAAACGCCGCGACATCGCGGTCATAACCGTCAACGTATTCCGTATCCCGGTACCACGTCTTGAACGCGGATGACAAAGCCTTTTGCGTGTCTTTGGAGGCGCGGGCCTCTTCTTCGTAAGCTTTGGCGATTTCAGGGTGTTTCGCGCGAAATTCCTCAAATATTTTCGGGTTGCTCAACCTCATTTCAAAGACTGCCGCACACTGAACGGCCATGGCATCCGCTTCCGCGGCTCTGTTTATTTTTACGGCGGCTTCCACCGTATTCGTCGAAGTAAAATAAATGCTTTGACCGGAATGACGGGCTTCGTGAACCAATGTTCCCAACAACACCTCATCCGACATGTTCGGGTTCAAAAAAACGCTTCTTTTATTGTCGTCGTACGTTCCTATATCCTTGATTCCCGGCTGCATCGAAAAGCGAATGCCGTCGCCCAGCGCCTGATCCAATATCCTTTTGGCAACGGGGCTGTTTTGCGCGGCGCGATCAAGCAAATCCTGAATACGCTGATCCTCTTGTGCCCGAGAAGCGCCCCGCCTTTTAAAAATGTCCGAAAATCCCATTGTGCCCCCCTAAAAATTCTTTCTTGCATCATTAGACAAATTTATCGTTTTTTTCTCTAATTATCAAGAAAAAATCAACGGCCGCCCTGCCTTAACGATTTCAATGCCTTTGAGACGGCAGGCAATTCGGGCTTTTTGATTTCGCCCGACGGCAAACGGACGAACAAACGGTCGGCCGAGGTCGTTTTAGGCTTGAACAAAAGATGCCTGACGTGTTTTCTTTCAATCTCCGCCGCCCGTTCGGCGACGCTCAAAGAAACCGTCAGCGCTTTTTCAGAGGCCAAAAACCCGGACGAAATATAGCTTTTCCCGTTCGGCGCTTTTAATTTTTCAACCGGCTCCGAGGCCGGCCTTTCCGAACGGTAAGCACCGCGATACACGGCGCCCATCGCCATAAAGTCCAAAACGCCTCTGTCATACTGATCGACATACGCCGCGTTTTCATACCAAGCCTCAAAAGCCTTGCTCATTGCCTTTTCCCTGTCGTTTGAAGCTTTGTATTCCGTTTCGTAACGAGCCATCATATCGGCGTGCAGAGCCGTAAATTCCCGATAAACGCCGGGAGCGGCGTCTTACGTGTCGCCAACGGCGACGGAGTGGAACGCCAGCGCATCGCCTTCCATCGCCCGATTAAGCATAATGGCGGACTTAACCGTGTCTTCGTGCGTATAGCCTTTCGGTTGCAGAGCGTGGCGAGCCTCATGGACGATGGAAGAAAGCAGTACGTCGTCGGACATTTTGGCGTTCAGAACAACGTACCCCGTCGCGGGATGATAAACGCCCGACCTTTTCCCCAAGTCTCCGTCCGTGCAAAATACGGCGCCTTTGGCCTCGGCGGCATCAACGATCCGCCTGCCGAAAGGGCATATCGCGCCCAAAGTCTTTTTCAGGGAAGCGATCCTTTCGTCCCCGCTTTCGGCGACATCCCGCTCCGGTCCGTTTTTGATAAGATCAAGCAATTCGCGCAACGTTCCCATTATCGCCCCCGTTTTTCAGTCAAAGATGCATATAAAAGGGTTGCCGCGGCTTCGCGTCCCCGATGCGCGGGAGTAATAATGCCCCCGTCTTTCCGTTTAATGAAGAAATAATCTGCCGACGTATCGCTGACGACGGCATGCTTTGGAAATGTATGATTCACTTCCGTTTGCGCCGCCTTCACGGCGATGTCTTCCCGTACCGTCGTCGCCCGTCTGCTTTCCAAAAATGCGGAATGAACATATTGTTGCCCTTCAAAAACACAAAGAGTTTCTGCAATCTCTTTTGACGTAACGTTTCGGGAAAAAGACTTCGGCCGTGTTTTTCCCAAAGCCATAAAGTCCAAGGCCGCTTCGTCATATGCGCTGACGTAAGTTTCATTTCGAAACCATTCTTTAAAAGCGGCTCCCATTGCCGCCCGCGCGTCTTTTTTCTTTTCACTTG